>JBIKOK010000341.1:0-5346 GCA_044358025.1 Opitutaceae bacterium | reverse complement strand
CGGCGCAGGCTGGCGCCTAAAATCGCGTTTCAACTGCGGATTTTAGGATTATTTCTACAAAATCACCGACAAAGTGGTGGCAGCGGGCGGGGTCGGTCTTATCCTTTCAAATTCGATATCAGGGCGTATTTTCCGAGACGGGGCCGGAAATCCTATCATTCCCTACGCCGGCAATGGCAGCACATTGGCGACGATACCCGGCCTGACCCTCAGTCTTGAGGATGGGAATACCTTGCGGACAACGCTGGCCAGTCAGGCGCCCGTTGGGACGTTCTTCCGTTCGTTCCAATGGAACGCCAATCGCCCCAATTCCGGCACCTCGTTTGCCGCGCCCTATGCCGCCGGCGTCGCCGCGCTCGTGCTCTCGCGAAACCCCTCATGGACCGCCACGATGGTTGAGGAGTGGCTGCAAAAGACCGCCAAGCGCATGCCGCCGACGCCGGTTGCGCCGGGTTTGCCTGCTTGGCCCGCAGGTTACGATCAAGCTTATGGCTTCGGCATGATCCGCGCCTTTGAGGCCGCGAACTCGGGCATTCTGTCCTTGGTTGACCTCTCGACCCGAGGCCAGGTGAGCAACGTCGCCGGCAGGGAGTTGGTCATGGGTTTCGTCGTCGGCGGCACGCAAACCAAACGCGTTCTGATCCGCGCGGTGGGGCCGAAGCTCGGCGATCTCGGCGACTCTAGCATCATCGGCGGCCTGAGCACGCCCACCCTCACGCTCCATCGGCAGGGGAATTCTGTGCCGATTGGCACAAACACCGGCTGGAAGACCGCCGCCAGCCCGGCCACCATCCAAGGGACTAGCAACGAAGATGCCATTCGCCAAGCGAGCGCTGACGTCGGCACCTTTCCGCTTTCGGAGAACGTTACCGGCGGCGGCGACAGCGCGTTGCACCTCGACCTATCGGCCGGGCAATACACCGCGACGATCACCGGCGGCGATGGTTTGGCGCTCGCGGAGGTTTACGACGCTGCCGGAGCGACGGCTTTGGACACACGCTTGGTGAACCTCTCCACTCGCGGCTATGTCGGCACCGGACAGAACATCCTGACCAGCAAATTTGTTGTGGAAGGAAACAGCCCCCGGATGGTGCTGGTCCGGGCGATCGGTCCGTCGCTTGAAAAGTATGGCGTAACCGGCGTGCTGGCGAACCCGTATGTCCGGCTGTTGAAGTGGAACACCACCACGCGGGTATTCGATGAAGTCGCGACGAACGACAACTGGGGCACGTCCGACGATGCCGGTGCCATTCGCGGTTTCAGCCGCGCCGTCGGCGCGTTCACCATTCCCGACGACAGCCTCGATGCGGTGATTCTGAAAAGCCTCACAAACGGCATGTATTCCGTCGAAGTTTACGGTGTCGGTCTCACGACCGGCGTCGCATTGGTGGAGGTTTATCCGGCGGTGGACAAGGATTGAGACTCGCGCCGCCCCGCCACGTAGCCAAAATGCTCCCGATGTTCCGAACCGCAGTCATGATGGCACTGGCGATGGCTTCGGTCGCGCTCGCGCCGGCCGCCCCGGTGCTCGACTGGGTGTTGCGCAGCCCTCCCTTCGCCATGCCAATCGGTGGGTTTACCGCGCTCGCGCGGGGAGCGGGGCAGTTTGCCGGCGGCGATTCCAGAGGTGGTCTCTGGCGCTCGGCCGATGGCGTCGTCTGGCAGCGCCAGGCGATCGCCACAGCGTTGCCCATCGAAACGCTCCGGTTCCAGAACGGTCGGTATTTCGCTTTTGCCGGTGTTGGTGCGCCGGACGGGAAGATTGGCGTCACGCTCACTTCAACGGATGCGCGAGCCTGGCAGCCGCTCGGCGATGGCAGTGGGCTGGCGCCCATGCAGGTGCTCAGCGACGTCGCGTGGACGGGCAGCCAGTTTGTCGCGGTTGGCTACGACCACGCGGGCAACGTAGCGTTCTCTGCCACGTCAACCGAGGGGCTAACTTGGCGCGTTGGGTTGACCAGATGGGGTTTCGTGCCCTACCGCTTGGCGATCAGCGGCGCTCGGTTCGTCGCGGTCTGCAAACCCCGGCTGGGGGAGACCGGCCTGTATGCTCTCTCTTCGACCGATGGTGCGGCTTGGGATGCCAGTGGGTTCAATCTGGCCGGAAGTGTCCTGCCGATATGTGATGTGGCCTTCGGTGAAGGCGTCTTCGTGGCGGTCGGCGGCCGAACGACCGTCTTTGTCGGTGACAACCGCGGCTACATCGTTTCGTCCGCGGACGGCAAAACTTGGACCGAGCGGACGCCGCCGCAGACCTTGCCGAACCCGTTGCGCGCCATCGGGTTTTCGGCCGGAGCATTTATCGTCGTGGGCGAGGTCGCTTTCCGCGGGAGAAGCGAGCCGACCGGTCCGCTGGCCTATACCTCCGTTGACGGGCAGAACTACGTTGGAACTTCGCTGGGGATCGAAATCAACCGCCCGTTGATCCGACTAAATGCGCTCGCCCTCGACGGGAACGATATCCTGATCAGCGGCATCGGTGACGTGCTGGTGCGCGGGAATCCCACGCAAGGATGGACCCGCCTTGTTCCGGACTGGAATCCAGTGGGCGCGCCGGTGTGGGCGCGCAATGAGTTCTGGTTTGCCAGCACTGGAAGCGTGCTGCGAACCTATGACGGCATCCTGTGGACGCGTCACGACCTGCAACGGCCTGACGGCGGAGATCCCGCACTGAGGGTTAGTGCTTTTCGATCACATACGTTCACCGGGGAAGCGTTCATCGGCGTCCCCGGCGGAAGCGGACTCCCGCCCGGTTTGCGCTCGCTCGATGGCGTCACGTGGACTTCGATTGGGCTCGGCAATTACAACAACGCGGTTGCGAGCGGGGCGGGCTTGGCGGTGGCGGTGGGAGACCTTGGGATCTCCGTGTCGCGCGACCACGGCATGACATGGACATTGGCCGACCGCAGCACGCGCGACCAGCTCTGGCACGTCGCCTTTGGTGACGGGTTGTTCGTCGCGTTGAGCGACGCGACCACGTTTGCATCGCGCGACGGCGTGAACTGGACGAGGGCGGCGCTGCCGTCGAACACATTCGCGAGTGCGATGGCTTTCTTCCGAGGCCGTTTTTATCGGCCAGGAGGGGTGGTCGCCGGCGGCGTGGGAAACATTCTGGCAACGGACGATGGCCTGGAATGGAAGCCTGTCTTCAGCGCGCTGCCCGGCTATGATCGTTTTTATTCGGTCACCACCCCGGTCGTGGGCCCCGACGGACTTTACTGCTCTGCGTTGTTGGTCCGGGGCACGACCGAGTCGCGAGCTATTCTGTTTTCCCCGGATGGCGCCGCCTGGCAGGTGCATCAGGCCAGCGAGATTGTGCCGATCGGTTATGGTGGCGGCGTGTTTCTCGGGCGTGGTGACAATGGCGTGTATTCCGCCGCGGTTTTGCCGGCCGCGCGGCTGGCAAATCTGTCGACGCTCGGCCGGATTGCCGGCCAACCGTTGATCACCGGTTTTAGCATCGCGGCGGCGGAAGGCAGGCATGTGCTGCTGCGCTCCACCGGCCCCGGGCTGGCCGAGTTCGGCGTGCCTGACCCGATCCCGGCGTTGTCTTCGCGGGTATTCGACGCCACGGGGCGCAGCACCGAGCCCGCCTCGCCGGTAATGCTTCCACTTGGCACTGCGGAAACGCCCGCCGCCGTGGCGCAGCGCGTGGGCGCATTTGTCCAAACGCCGCAGGATCGCGCGGAGCTGCTGCGGCTGCGTCCCGGTTCCTACACCTTGCAGACTGGCCCGGAAGCGGGTGCGGCGGGCAGCGCACTGGCGGAAATCTACGATGCCGAACTGGCGGAGGTCAGTGGTTCAGTCGGCAACCTCTCCGCCCGTGGCGTGCTCGCCAGCGGCGACGCGGTTTTCACCGCAGGTTTTGTGATTGCGGGAGAGCGTGGCAAGACAGTGCTGATTCGAGGCGTCGGGCCCGGGCTGCGGAAATTCGGCGTGAGCACGACGACGGCTGATCCCCGCCTGGCGCTTTTTGATGTCCGCGGCACCCGTCTCGCGGAGAGCGACGATTGGAACAATTCGCCCGACAGCGCCGCCGTCCGAATCTTCGGCGTGCAACAAGGAGCTTTCGCGCTCGACGAGGCTTCGAAGGATGCCGCTCTGGTGACCATGCTTTCGCCTGGTGCCTACACGATTCAACTCTCCGATCGCACCCGCGCGGGTGGCGAGGCGTTGATCGAAGTCTACGAGATTCGATAACCGCGCTGAACCACCCGAGGCCCCCTGCCACTTTTCCCATGAACTATCATTCCTTCATCGCACGGATGTGCATCCTGGCCTTGTTCTGCATCGCGACGCTCCGGCTTTCCGCGGCCGAGCCGGAGTTTTACTATTACTATCGCGGGCAAAAGAAGGCGCTGCAGCTCGACGAGGAGCATGTCGCGGTCAAGCTCGCGTCACGTGCGAAAACCTCTGCCAAACCCTCCGACTCGGACGCGCGGGCGTTCTCCGCTCGGGCGGGGTCCCTAGGCTACAAGGCGGACGAATCGGCGGGATTCAAGGGGCAAGGCTGGATCAAGATCGCGACGCGCTCGGCAGCAGCCCAGCTTCGCCTTCCGGCGCAGGCCTCGCGAAAGGAAAAGCACAACCGTCTGCTCGACGATCTGAGCCGGCTGCCGGATGTCGAATTTGTCGCGCCGATCTTCAAAGACGAAAAGGGCGAACCGATTATATTCGAGTCCTTGCTGTTGGTCGGCTTTCGCGAGGGCACGAGCGATAAGCTGCAGGCCGACACGCTGAAAAAGATCGGCCGTGCCACCGCGGTGGAACAACATGGACGTCCCGGCAGATGGAAGGTGAAGACCGCCTACAAGAACGGTATCGAGCTGCTCGACATCGCTAATGAGTTGTCCGTCCTTCCGCACGTCCGCTACGCGGACCCCAACTATATTATGCGGGCGGAACTCTTGTAACTATTGCCGCCGAAAAAGTGGGGACCGCCACAAACATGCGAAATGCGAACGCGTCGTTTCAGCGTCGTCATGGAACTCTCACGCCAGTGGCCGAAATGGCCCAAATCCATCTTGGGGCGACCAAGAAAACGACGCAGTTGTTTCAATTATTCTCGCGATCGGAGCGCAAGATCGCCGGGAACTTCAGCTGAATTCCCCTGTGAAAAACAGGTATTAGCGCCACTTTGGTTCTTATTGAAATCGCGTCTCCTCCGCCAGTTTTTCCGGCTTGGGAACCAGCCGGTGAAACGGACCAATGATTCCAGCCCGATGAGGTCGCCCCTGACGCCCGCCTCAAAATCCAGCGGCGCCGACCGCTGGCGTGGCCGGTCGGCTCTTCAGATCTTCGGACGTTCCACCGGCGCTTCGGCCGCGACCGAACCCGAATCGTTCA
>JBIKOK010000346.1:0-5235 GCA_044358025.1 Opitutaceae bacterium | reverse complement strand
GCGCGCTGGCGGGGTTCGTCCCAACGGCGATTGCGGTGGAGGGCGAGCGGGAGCGCAGGGATAACCTGGCCGGCGCGGAGGTGACGGCGGAGGGCGGCGGGGAGCACGGTGGAGTTGAGGGGCAGGAAACAGGACGCGAAGGACGGGGCGGCTCAGTAGCGGCCGTCGCGGCGTTCGAAGCCCGTAGGTTTGCCCCAAGTGTCGCCGCCGGAGCGGAGCCACGCGACGATCCAGTGCATCATGGTGTCGACCGAGGTGGGCGGGGCGCCGAAGAGGCGGTGCGAGAGGGCGGCGTTGTTGAGCCACGCCGTGCCGGCTTCGGTGCCGGTGAGTTCCACGGGGACGTCGGCGATGGCGCCAAAGCGGTGGACGAGGTCGCGGACCGAAAGCGTGTCGGCGCCGGTGAGATTGATCGGGGCGGCAGGTGACCCGGCGAATTCGAGGGCTTGGATGCTGTGGGCGACGGCGTCGGTCTGCCAGATGACGTTAACGTGGCCCATGGTGACATCGACAGGTTCGCGGGCGAGGACGCGTTGCGCGAGGTCGACGAGGAGCCCGTAGCGGAACTCGACCGAATAGTTGAGGCGGATCAGCGCGACCGGGTTGCCCTGGTCGGCGGCGGCGCCGGCGAAAGCGTGTTCGCGGGCGAGGCAGGAGGCGGCGTAGTCGCCGACGGGCGCGGGAGGTGTCTGCTCGGTGGCGCCGCCGGAGGCGACCGGGACGAAGGGGTAGACGCAACCGGAGGAATAGGCGACGATGCGGGAACGGCGGAAGCGGGCGGCGACGCGCTGGGGCAGGTCAACGTTCAGGGCGTGCAGGAGGCCCGGGGCGGAGGCGGTGCCGAATTTTACGCCGGCGAGGAAGAAGACCGTGGGTGCATCGGGCAGGGCGGCGAGACCGGCGGGATCGGTGAGGTCGCAGGCGAAGGACTCGACGCCGCGTGAGTCGAACGCGGTGCGATCGCGCAGGGTGCGAAAACGGGACACGGCGATGACGCGGTCCGACCGGCCGAGCCGGTCAAGCGCGCGGCGGAGCATGAGCGCAAGATGGAGTCCGATTTTACCGCCCGCCCCGAGCACCAAAAACGGTCCGGGGGTTCGGGCGAGCACTTCGATCACGCGGGCCGTGGGCTCCCCGATAAAGTCGTCCACGGCCCCGGGAGGGCAAGGCAGCGACGACCGGGTGGGCGGGAGCGAAGAGGACACTGGCATACGGTAACCGGACGGTTATTAAGAAACCGGAGACCGACAAGTGGATTGTGTGGGTGACTAGATGAGGAGCGGGCGCGGTCCGGTCGCCTGGGTGGGTTGCCGGGCGGAAACACAAGAGAGGCGACGAAAAGAGGGCGGACTGGGGCCCGCGCGCGCGAGGCAAGCGGCCCGCACCGCATGGGGCGCCCGAACCTGTGCCGGTGGTTTGGTGCCCGGGGCGGGACTCGAACCCGCACGCTCTTACGAACAAGAGATTTTAAGTCTCTAGTGTCTACCATTCCACCACCCGGGCGGCTCCGGCGCGACGGTGCGAATCGCGCCGGGAAAAGGCGAGCCTAACCAAAACAGGCGGCAAAGCCGCTGGGGGGCATTGGGGGCTGCCGGCTGGAATTGGTCCGCCTGGAATTGGGCCTTGCCCGCCGGGTAGGGCGTGACCACGGTGCGCCGCTGTGAAAATTGGATTCCTCGGCGGGAGTTTCGATCCCGTGCATTTTGGTCACCTGATGGCTGCACAGGACGCCTATGAGCAACACAAGCTGGACCGGCTCATTTTGGTGCCGGCGGCCCAGGCGCCGCTCAAACCCAATGACGTGCAGTCTTCGGCGGAGGAGCGGCTCGCGATGTTGCGGGCGGCCGTGGAGTGGGATCGTCGGTTTGAAATTTCCGACATCGAACTCCGGCGCGGCGGGGTGAGCTACACGGTCGATTCGGCGCGTTATTTCCGCGCGCTTTATCCGCACGATGAACTTTACTGGGTCATCGGGGGTGATCAACTCCCCAAGCTGCATCTGTGGAAGGACATTGCGGAGCTCGTGAAGCTGGTGGAGTTCATTTTTCTGGAGCGCCCGGGTTTTCCGGTGCGCGCCCACCCCGAGATCCCGGGGCTGCGGCTGCATCGGTGCGACGGGCATTTGCTGGCGATCAACTCGACGGAGCTGCGGGAGCGGACTCGGCGCGGGTTGTCGCTCGATTATTTTGTGCCGCACAAGGCCATTGTTAAAATCAAAGAAAAGGGTTTGTATCGGACCACTGCATGAAATCGAAGAAACAGGCCACGCTTGAACTGGTTAAATTGTGCTGCCGCGCGCTCGACGAAAAAAAGGCGGGGGACCTCCGGGTGCTGGACGTCAGTGCCCAGTCTTCCATCACCGACTATCTCGTGATCGCGACGGCGACCTCTGAACCCCACCTGCGCGCCTTGCGCGTGGAGTTGGAGAAGGTAATCGACGCGTCCAGGACGCGTATCGTCGGGGTGGAGACGGCCCAGGAGAGCGGTTGGACCGTGATTGATTTGTTCGATTTGATGGTGCACCTCTTTTCGGCCGAGCGGCGCGCCCAATATGGATTGGAGAACCTTTGGAAGGACGCCACCGAGGTTTCGATCGCGAAACTGCTTGCGGTCGCGAAGCCCAAGCCCGCCGTGAAACGTCGGCCGGCGACTCGCAAGAAGCCAGCTGCGAAAAAGTAGCGGGGGCGGGCGGGAAGCAGGCGCCGCCTCCAGGTTGGCGTAAGTGCCAACAGGATGGGGCGAGCACGCGAAGGCCATGCGGTTCTTACGGGATTTTGACCTTGAAGAAATCGACTTCCGCGGGTTGTTTATTTCCACTGCTCGCATCTGAGCGTTTATCATCCATCCATCGGTAGTCCATCCGTCACATGAAAAATAAATCATCCCAGGGCTTCACCCTCGTCGAAATCATGATCGTTGTCGTCATCATCGGCCTCTTGGCCGCCATGGCGATTCCTGCGTTCCAAAAGGTCCGCACGTCCTCGCAAGACAAGGCCATCCTTAACAATGCTCGCCAGTTGGCCGCCGCGGCCGACCAGTATTTCCTCGAGAACGGCGTGTCGACTGTGGCACAGACGAACCTCGTCGGCGCCGCGAACTACGTTAAAGCGTTGAACCTCGTCGCCAACGAGACCTATCCTACCGGTTATACTCAGGGCCAGACGATCACCGTTGGCGGTATCGCCGGCGCGCGCACGATCACCTACGCTCCCTAATCGGGGGCTGATTCCTTTCGAGCCGCCTGTGCAAGCAGGCGGCTTTTTTGTGCCATCTAGCCCCGCTTTGCGGTTGGTTATACGTAGCCCCGTACGTAGTCGTTAAAGGGAATTGATGAACTCTTTACGAAGTTTCTCCTCGTCGGCTGCTGGCGTTTCAGGATAGTGTTTCGACGTTCGCTTATCAATATTAACATCGGTATATATAACCCATGAAAAATTCACTCCGCAGTAGCGAAGGCTTCACCCTCGTCGAAATCATGATCGTTGTCGTCATCATCGGCCTCTTGGCCGCCATGGCGATTCCTGCGTTTCAAAAGGTCCGCACGTCCTCGCAAGACAAGGCCATTCTTAACAATGCTCGCCAGTTGGCCGCCGCGGCCGACCAGTATTTCCTTGAGAATGGCGTGTCGACCGTGGCAAAGGACAATCTCATCGGCGCCACTAACTACGTAAAAGCATTGAACCTCGTGGCGGGTGAGGGCTATCCGGACAATTACACACAGTCGATAACGATCACGGTCGGCGGTATCGCCGGCGCCCGCACCATCACCTACGCTCCTTAACCGGTCCGGTCGCACCTGATCTTCCGAGCCGTCCGCCAGATGCGGGCGGCTCTTTTTTTGGTATGCTGAGCATGTCATCCAACCAGCGAAGTGAAAGTCTTCGTCCCAGCCTGACCGAGGCGAAGGGTAGCGAAGCGCCAGGGCGTGGCCGCGAGGCCCCGTCTGAAAGCAGCGCGGAGCAAAACTGCGGGCCGATGAACAAGAACCGGCTAAGAGGCGCCAAGGGCGGACGAGCGGGCCAATGGCCGCAAAGTCCATATCGGTCAAAGCCCGGCAGCGTAGAGTCGGCGGTCGTGCAGCGAAGGAGGGATGACTTATCTCAGGAGGTCTGCGCGAGGACGCGACGCGAGTCGCGTCTGAGTGCGCCGCGAGGCGCGCTGACCAGCGCGCAGAAGTCAGCAGAGGGCGTAGTAGCGAGGAAGGCCGGGAAAGCCGGCTGGAGCGAAGGCCCGAACGGTGCGCCCGAGTGGGCGCGAGCAAGCAGGGGGCAAGTAAACCGAGCGTTGCCGTGACGACGAGAGGACAACCCGACTCCGCGAACGCGGGGTCATCTGCGCCAGAGGCGAACGGTGAAGCCGCGTCGCGGCTGCCGCAGAGCGTCCAGTCGAAACGCGCGAACGGGCGGCAGGAAAGCCCAGGTCAGAACGACAACGAACGACTGATGGAACAGGTGGCGGACCCCGCCAACCTGAACGCCGCGTGGCAACGTGTGCGGCAGAACGGCGGCGCACCGGGGATCGATGGGATCACCGTCGAAGCGTTCCCGGAGCAACTCCGCGCCTGCGCCGAAACGCTGCGCCAAGCACTGCTCGACGGCAGCTACCGGCCGAGTGCGCTACGACGGGTGACGATTCCCAAGCCGACCGGAGGCGAGCGTCAGCTCGGCATCCCGACGGTGCAGGACCGGCTGGTGCAGCAAGCCCTCTTGCAGGTCTTGCAGCCCATCCTCGACCCGACGTTCCACGCGCAGAGCTACGGCTTCCGGCCCAAGCGCAGTGCGCACCAAGCCGTGGCCGCCGCGCAGGCGTATATCCGCGAGGGCTACGACTGGGTGGTGGACCTCGACCTGGAGGCGTTCTTCGACCACGTGAATCACGACCGGTTGATGAGCCGGCTGGGCGAGCGCATCGCGGACAAACGCGTGCGTTGGATCGTCCGGCGATTCCTGCAAGCCGGCGTGATGGAGCACGGCGCCCTGACGCCGACGCGCGAAGGCACGCCGCAAGGCGGGCCGCTCTCGCCCTTGTTGGCGAACCTCGTCCTCGACGAACTCGACCGGGAACTCGACGACCGCGGATTGCGTTTCGTGCGCTACGCCGATGACTGCAACGTCTACGTGCGTAGCGAGCGGGCCGCGCGGCGCGCGTTCGAGAACCTGACGGGGTTCATCGAGGGAGTGCTGAAGCTGAAGGTGAACCGTGCGAAAAGTGCGGTGGCCCGCCCGTGGCAGCGCA
>JBIKOK010000345.1:0-5246 GCA_044358025.1 Opitutaceae bacterium | reverse complement strand
TTAGGGCGTGTTTTCAAAATCCAAGGAACTATGGTGCGAGGGATTTGATCGGAGAGCGCGCATGATGATGACCAAGCGTCGGGAGTTCCCTAAGCCCGTGTGGCGAAGGGTAAAAAAATTAACCGTGCGCGCGCCAAAAGCCGCAGGGGGCCTCGCCGGGGTCGACCGCCCAAGGGCGATGAAATCATGTTCGCCGCCATGTTCTACGTCTTGCGCACCGGCATTCCGTGGCGCGATCTGCCGGAACGCTTTGGTCCGTGGGGTTCGGTCTACACGCGCTTCCGACGTTGGTGCGCCATGGGCCTGTTCGCCCGCCTGCTCGCGGCTGTCGCGAAGGGCGCGAAAGGGGAACTGCGCTATATCGATTGTTCGCACATCAAGCTGCACCAGGATGGGTCGAACCCCCGCGGCGGACAGGCGGCACAGGCCATCGGCCGAACCAAGGGAGGTATCAACACCAAGCTGGCGGCCATCGTCGAGCGTGGTGGGCGCGCCGTCGCACTCGGATTGGCTGAGGGCCAACGCCACGATCTCCTCGCCGTCGAACCCCTGCTCGGTTGCTTGCGGCAGCGGTGTGTCGTCGGCGACAAAGGCTTTGACGCCGACAACTTTCGCGCGCGACTGCGTCGCCAACACACACGCGTCTGCATCCCGCCAAAGAGTTCGCGCCGTTGTCCGGCGGCGTTCCATCGGGGCTACTATCGGTGCCGGCACAAAATCGAAAACTTCTTCTGCCGCATCAAACGCCATCGTCGCATCAGCACCCGTTTCGAAAAACTTGCCGTTACTTTTCTCGCCTTCGTCCAGTTCGCGGCGGTCCTGGATTGGCTCACTCATCGATTTTGAAAACACGCCCTAGCGAAAACGCGAGCGGGGCGGTCAGAGATCTGGTGCGCCACCCGCGCGGGCGCGACCGCCGAGGCGCGCGCAAGCCGTAGACCGGCGTTCAGGGCTTGGTCGTGACGGACAAAGACGGGGGAGACCTCCAGCCGGCGCGGTTTCGGCTGCCGGAGCCTTGAAACCTGGCCGCAATTCCTGCGCACTGTGGCCCAGCCCTCCGCGTCATGTCACCCGCCGCCAAACTCCCCGATTTTCCTGCAGACCGTGAATTCGTTCTGAGCCGTCTTCTCCACGCTCCCCGGGAAAGGCTGTTTCGTTGCTGGACCGAGCCGGCGTTGCTGACGCAGTGGTTCACGCCGCCGCCGTTCCAAACCATCGCGGCCGAGACCGACGTTCGCGCAGGTGGCGTCAGCGTAATCACGATGCGCGGACCCGATGGGACGGAGTATCCGAATCGGGGCGTCTATCTCGAAGTTGTGCCAAACGAGCGGCTTGTTTTCACCGATGCGTTCACGCGCGCGTGGGAGCCGTCCGAAAAACCGTTTATAACGGTGATTCTCACGTTTGAAGACGCGGGCAATGGACAGACCCACTATACGGCCCGAGTGCGGCATTGGAGCGTCGCCGATTGCGAGGCCCACGAAAAAATGGGATTCTACGCGGGGTGGGGCGTCGCCACCACTCAGCTCGAGGCGGTCGCGCAAACGCTCTGAGCGACCCGGAGGGGCGAGGGCCCCACCGTTGCCAAATCATCCCTGCGATCTCCGTCCATCCCCGAATCCATCCATGCCCAATCCATTCGTTCACGTTGAACTCGCCACGACCAGCGTGCCCAAGGCGAAGGCCTTTTACGCAAAACTGTTTGACTGGAAGATGACCGACCTGCCGCTGCCCACGCCTGCCGGCACGTACACGGCGATCCAGGTCGGTGACGGCAGCGGCGGCGGCATGATGAAGCAGATGATACCGGGCGCAGGATCCGCGTGGATGCCCTACGTGCTCGTGGACGACATCGACCGGGCGACAAAGCGGGCGAAAAAACTCGGCGCCACGGTTAGCAGGGAGGTAACCGCCGTCGAGGGGATGGGATGGCTCAGTATCATCATCGACCCGACCGGCGCGAGGTTGGGACTCTGGGAACCCGAAGGCGAGTGACCGCGGCGGGCGCGGCGGGTGTTCCTCCGAAGCGCGGTCGGCGCGAAGGGACGGGTGGCCTCAGCCGGCATCAATCACCCTTTCCTGAAGAAATTATTTTCACTGAGCGCACCGAGGCCCGAAACGAGTAGACGGAGCCAAAACCTTGTGCGCTCTGTGTGCTCCGTGGGCCTGGCTCCGTGCCCTCTGGGCCAAACTTTAACTCAATTTGAGGGTGAAATATCGGGGTTAGGCGGCAATCACGCTTCCTGCGATCAGCAGCGCGCTGACGATGTCGAGGGGGTTGTCGCCGGCGATGAGGCCGGAGGCCACCGGTACGACCGTCTTTTCGGCCGGCGCAGGCCGTTTGCGGCGCAGGCCCTCGGCGAGCGCCGCACCGGGAAACATGGCGACGTAATTGCTGCCTCGCACGACCAGCGCGATGCCGAGGCCCGCCGGCGACGGCGGCAACGGGCGGCGGCGTCGCGGGTGGGCCGGGGGGATGGGGAAAAAGGGTGCGGGTTGAAAAGATAACTTTGGATACGCCGCGCGGATGACGACCGGACGTGACGTCCAGCCAAAGACCGGGAACCAAGACGCGTGGGGTCCGCTTCGGAGCGGATCGGATCGGTCCGGTGGTGGGGGGCGGCGGCTCAGTCGCTAGCGCGGCCCCGTGCGTGGCGTCCCCAGCGAGGAGTTTTGCCTCATTTTTTTGCTGGGCTTCGGCCTGCTTTTGGTCCGCGCCGGCCTGCTCCCGGGCGAACCGGTCTTTTTTCTTTTCAGAACGTTCGGCGTCCGTGGTGGCGCAGTCGGCGAGGAGGACGCCCGCGACGACGGTTCTCCCGACGATCCAAGGTGCTTTAAGGGAATCGCCGGATGAGCAGGATCCTCCCCAGCGTCGACGGGCAACAGGCGAACCGCGCCGCTCGTGAGCGGGCCTTAAACGGGCGGGGAGGTTTTCCGACGGAGCGCGGGGAAGCAGGGGCGCAATGGCGCACGATTTTTTTGACGGTGAGCTTGGCGTCGCCGCATACGACGCTACGCTCTGCCGTTACTTTTCCACCCCCGCTGCACGGTCCCCCTTCTTGCCCCATCCCATGACGATTACGCGCGCCAATGCCACTGCCACAAAACGTGGACCGGCCGACTATTTCACCGGCACCGTTTGGCTCGATGAGCTCACCGTTGCACCGTTCGCGTCCGACGTGCGGGCGGTCCGGGTCACCTTCGCGCCCGGGGCACGCACGGCTTGGCACACCCACCCGTACGGGCAGTTGCTGCAGATCACGGCGGGGGTGGGGCGGGTGCAAAAGGTCGGTGGGCCGGTGACGGAGGTGCTGCCGGGCGATGTGATTTGGTTCGAACCCGGTGAACGACACTGGCACGGGGCCGCGCCGCAACACGCCATGGTGCATCTTGCGGTGCAGCGCGCGAACGAGGCCGGACAGACGGCGACGTGGCTGGAGCAGGTGAGCGACGCGGACTATGCCGCCTGAGCTCGATGGGGTGGGCGGGCCCGCGGTTGGCTGAGGCGGGTCGACCGCGACGGGCGCACCGAGGATCCGGCGGCGGGGCGCGGCGCGGACGGCGCCGAAACGCGGGGAAAGTGGCGACGGGTGGCGGGCGGGATGCCGTGACGGAAGCTTGAACCTCCCGCGGGGACGTGTGTGCTCCGCAGGTGCTGACCACTCTTCGTCGTGCGGAGTATGCCGAACTCATCGGCCTTTTTTTTCTCCAAGGGGCGGCGCTGGGCATGTGGTTTGTGCCGTTGAGTTCGGTGCTCGAGGCGCACGGGTTGGCGCACATCCGGCCGTATGCCTTCGCCACCTCGGGGGTGGCAGCGTTTGTGTCGCCGCTGTTGTTCGGGGCAATGGCAGACCGGCACGCTTCGCCGGTCAAGGTGCTGCGCTGGCTGGCTCTCGCGACGGCGATCGCGATGGCGGCGGCGAGCACGGCCATCCGACAGGGGGCGAGCCCCTGGGTCGTTCTCGGGCTGATTTTGCTGCATGCGTTCTGCTCGTCACCGACGTGGAGCATCTCCTCCACCATCGTCTTTGCGCGGTTGGGCGATGCCAAGAAAGAGTTCGGCCCGATCCGGGCGATGGCGACGATCGGGTGGATGGGCGGCTGCCTGGCGGTTAGCGCGCTTGGGGCGGATCGGTCGACGCTGGCCGGATACGCGGGAGCGGCGGTCTGGCTGCTGGTGAGCGGGTTCACCTTTTGGCTGCCCGCGCTGGAAACGCCGAAGAGCGTGGAGGGACTCACGTGGACGCAACGGCTGGGTTACGATGCGCTGGCGCTCCTGCGGAACCGCGACCATCGCGTGGTATTTTTGACGACGGCGTTGTTCACGATTCCGCTAGCGGCGTTTTACCTCTACACGCCGCCGAATCTGCAGGAACTCGGCCTGGTGCACACGGCGGCGTGGATGAGCCTCGGCCAAATCACGGAGGTGGTGGCGATGTTGTCCCTGGGCACGCTGCTATTGCGGTGGCGGCTAAAGTGGATTTTGGCGTGTGGCGTGGCCCTCGGGGTGCTCCGCTATGCGTTGAGTGCCATCGGCACGGAGTGGGGCCTGATTGCGGGCGTCGTGCTGCACGGGGCCTCGTTTACGTTGGTGATCATCACGGCCCAGATCTACCTCGACCAGCGCGTTGACCCGGCGTGGCGCGCGCGCGGGCAGGCGCTGATGTCGCTCATGAACAGCGGCGTCGGGAGCATGATCGGCTATCTCAGTACCGGCGGGTGGTTCGCGGTCTGCACGAGCGACGGGCAAACCCGGTGGCCGGTATTTTGGAGCGGGTTGTCCGCCGCCATGGCGGCGGTGTTGGTTTTTTTCCTCGCGATGTATCGCGGCCGCGGCCCGCGTGAAGGCGGGCTGGGTTGATCCGGATTTGGTTTCGACCGACGCGACGCGGGCGGCGTGACGGCGTGGGCAGGGAGCGGCCGGCATGGGCGGGACCCCATTGACCAAGCTCGGGGAATGCGCCACGAAGGGGCGATGGGACTGAAAATCAAATGGAATGACGACCGCGTGCGGGGGGCGACCACGGCGGTGCTGCTGATCGCCCGCGACCGGTTGGGCCGGGGCGTGACCGAAAACCTGATCCAGGCGTCGCTGGCCGACTACCGCAACGATCCCGCCGGCTACAAGGCGGCCAAGGCGGAGTGGCCGGAGGTGAGCGATGTGGGCCCGCTCACGAATCCGCGGCACGTCGCGTATTACCAGAAACTCGTCTCAACCGTGGACGGGCTCATGAAAAAAATGATTC
>JBIKOK010000130.1:0-17566 GCA_044358025.1 Opitutaceae bacterium | reverse complement strand
GGGGCGATCTGGCGGCCGGTGCCCGGATCGATGAGCCCGGTGGCGGCGATGGGGCTCGAGGTGACCGGATCGAACTGTTGCTTGAAGGTCGGGACGCGGAAGCCGGTGCTGTAGGAGCTGCGGAACAGGATCACGTCGTTGGGGGCGTAGCGCAGCGTGACCTTGGGATTGGTGGAGCTGCCGAAGCCGGTGTACTCGTCGACGCGGCCGGCGAGGTTGACGTCGAAGCCCTGCACGATCGGCACCTGGAGTTCCACGAAGGCGGCCTTGATGGTGCGCTTCAGCGAGCCGGTGGTGGCGAGGCTGTTGTCGAACGGCGCGTTGAAGATCAGCGCGTCGGAGGAGTTGAGGTTGGCGCGGCTATCGCCGTTGAAGAGGAAGTTTTCCTGGCGCCAGTCGAGACCGACGGCGGCTTGCACGCGACCGGCGGGGAGCTTGAAGAGGGGGCCGGAGGCGGCGGCGTCGAGATTGTCGGTGCGATAGGTGCCGCCGTAGAGCGAGACGCCGTCGGCGCGGGCTTGGTCGATGGCCGTCATCGCCGCCGGTGTCTGGGTGTAGGAGAAGGGATCGACGACGCCCGTCTTGATGAGGTTTACAAAGGGAACGGTATAAACATAGCCGCCGTTGAGGGTGGACTTGCCCTTGCTGCTGGCGCGGGAGGCGCCGAGGCGATAGTCCCACTGCGACAAGAAGCCGAGGGGGCCCTCGAGGCCGGCGAGGTAGCGGTAGGTGTCGGTCGTGGTGGTGAAGGCGCGGTTGCCGAGGGGCAGGGAGCGCCAGCGGAACGCCATGGGTTCGCCGCGGTTCGCTTCGAGCTCGGGGAAGTACTTGGCCAGAACGTTGAAGACTTTGTTGTAGGACGCGCCGGTGCTCGGGTAGGTGAGGTTGTAGAGCGGATTCGGGACGCTGGTGCGGCCGTCGAGGGCGGTGGTGTTGAGCACGCCCGACGTCGACCATTGGTTGGGCGAGAAACTCTTGTTCGACTCCGAGCGACCGGCGACGAATTCGCCGGTCAGGCGGTGACGCGGCGCGATCTCAAAGGTGCCGCGGAGCACGAGGTTTTTGTTTTTGACCGGTTGTTGGATGACGGCGGCGCGGCCGGTGTCCCAGGCGGAGCCGTATTTCGAGGCGGGCGAAGCCCAGAGCACTTCGTCGTAGGGGCCCATGCCGTCGAGGCCCGCGTAACCGGGGCCGCCGGGGACATCGACGTAGTTGATGCCGTTGACGCGGAGGGTGCCGACGGGATCGAGCGGGCCGGTGCCGTTGGCCTGGCCGGCGCCGGTGATCGCGGTCTTGAGGGAAGCGACCGTGAACAGCGTCGCGATCGGGGTGCCGCGGGTATCGGGGGAGACGCCGCGGTCGACTTGAAACGTGTTGACGAAGTCGCGCTGGTCGCCGCGGAGGACCTTGCTGTCCGAGAGGGCGACGGAGGCCATGAGGTTGTATTTGTCGCGGCTCAGGTCGCCGAAACCGGCGACGGCGTTGTAGCGGAAGATATTGCCGCCGCCCTGCTCGGTCATGTCCATGGCGGCGCTGGCGGCCGCGCCCTGATAGTTGTTTTTGAGGATGAAATTGATGACGCCGCCGACGGCATCGGTGCCGTAGATGGCGGAGGCGCCGTCCTTGAGGACCTCGACGCGCTCGATGGCGGCGAAGGGAATCTGGTTTAGGTCGACCACGCCGCCGTTCAGGCCGTGCGAGGAAACGCGGCGGCCGTTGAGGAGGACGAGGGTGGCGCCGGCGCCCTGCATGCGGAGGTTGGCGGAGGTGGCGCCGTTGTTGCCGCGCTGGGCGCCGGAGACGACGTCGGCGTTGGAGGCGAGGTTGTCGAGGCCGTTGCCGTTAATGTTCAGCTCCATGAGCATTTGCTCGGCGCTGCCGATGCCGCGCAGCTCCATTTCGAGCGGCGTGAGGGTGAGCAGGGGCGTCGCGCCCTCGCCATCGAGGCGCTTGATCATGGAGCCGGTGACGACGAATTTGTCGAGCTTCGCGGTCTCCGGCGCTTTTTCGGCGGTCGGCGCGGCGGTTTTTTGCGCCAACGCGACGGAGGTCGCGCTGAGCGAGGCAAGAAGGCAAAACCAAGTCGCCTGTTTCCACAGATTGAGGGTGTGCATAGTAAGTGTTGTGGGGCTGATGAGCTGGCGGGATGGGCCCGCAAGCTCCGGACATCGGACGGAAGGGAGGTGATTTTACCCGTCAGGAAGAAGCAAGGAGAATGCCGGGTGCGGGGATGGTGGCGAACGGGGTCCGGCGGCCGGGCGCGGTGCCCGAGGGCGGAGGGCGGGCGGTCCGCGGGCAGGGGGATGGAGGGTTGAGGCTTGGCTTGGCCGAGCCGCGCGGCGGAGCGCGCGGCCCACCCCGGAGGGCGGCCCACCCCGGAGCGTGGGGGTGCATGGGCGCGGGATGGAAACGAAGGTGAGGCGATGCGCCGGGGTTCGGGATGGGGCGCGAGTCGCAAAGGCTGGAGGCACGGCCGCAACGGGGCGGAGGGGAATCGAGAGCCGGTCGTTTGTCGGGGACCGCGCCGTGAATTTGCGGCGAGTCGCTCGCGTTGGGGCGTTTCGCCAGTCCGGGCGCGAGCGTGGGGAGCCGTGGTTTCCGGCCGCCGTTGGAGGCAAACCGGGCACTGGGAAAGCGCCCCTCCGTTCGGAGCCAGTCCGAGACCCTGAGTCACGCCGCCGGCAGGCGAATCGCTTTTGTCCTCGGACGGCGCTCAGTCGATGAACGCCAGCTCGTTGGACAGGAGGAGGACTTGGGCGAGGGCGGCGAGCGGGGGCAGGGGGATCGGGATTTTTTCGGTGGTGCCGAAGTCGCGTTTGGCGTCCCACGTGCGGGCGGGCGTGTTGGGGTCCGCCACGAAGACAATTTTCGGCGACCACGTGTAGCTGTCGGAGGCGGGGTTGGCGGCGGGTGCGACGAGGAAGTCGAGGCTTTCGCCGGCGGTCACGGGGAGGTCGGTGAATTTGGTTTCCGCTTTGGAATTATGCACGGACCAGTCGCCGAGGGAGCCCGTGCGGCTGGAGACGATACGGGCGTGGACGCCGTCGCCTTTGTCCGTGGGGTGGGCGAGGGTGGCGGCGAGGGAGATTGCGCCGTGGGTGGGGGCGATCCAGCGGAGGATGGCGGAGTGGTTGGGGGTGGGCCCGGGGTGGCCGCCGGTGGGCGTGAGGGACAGGCGGGCGAAGGCGGGGTCGGGGAAGGCGGCGGAGGGACTGAGGCGGGCGACCTGGTCTTTTAGTTTGCCGGAGCCGGGCGTGCGGTGGGTCAGCGGCGTGAAATCGCGGACGCGTTTTTTTTCGGGGTCGAAGGCGCCGTAGCCGTAGTGCCAGCCCGGTGACGCGGCGCCTGCTAGCGCCGCGCCGGGGGGAAGTGTTAAGTCTGAAGTTGAAGGGGCGGAGGCTGAGCGGGTGGTGAGGTAGGATTGAGCGAGGGCGAGTTCGTCGGGGTCGGGGGCGCGCTGGAAGAGCGCGGTGTAGAGCGCGCGGATTCTTTCGGGGTCGGTGCGGGCGGCGGAGAGTGCGGGGCGGGCGGCGAGGTGGCGGGCCTGCTCGAGGACGAAGGGGCTGTTGAGAAGGAAAAGGGATTGTTGGGGGACGGTAGTGGCGAAGCGTTGGGCGCTGCTGGTGTCGGGGTTGGGGAAATCAAAGGTGCGGAAGAGGCCGGGGAGGTTTTGGCGGTCGATGAAACCGTACACGGTGCGGCGGCGGGGGAAGGGTTCTTGCGTGAGATCGTCGGGGAGGCCGCCGGGGGTGAGGTCGAGTTGGCCGGAGGCGGCGAGGAGGGTGTCGCGGAGGGCTTCGAATTCGAGGCGGCGGCGGTTAAAATGGGCGAGGAGTTGGTTGTCGGGATCGGCGGTGAGCGCGGCGGGCGAAGCGTCGGAGGATTGGCGGTAGGTGGCGGAGAGGAGGATCGTGCGGTGGAGTGTTTTGACGGACCAGCCGCCGGCAACGAAGGCCGCGGCGAGGGTGTCGAGGAGGTCGCGTTGGACGGGGGCCTCGGTGCGGATGCCGAAATCGCTGGGCGTGCGGACCAGGGCCTGGCCGAAGTGCCAGCCCCAGACGCGATTCACGAAGACGCGGGCGGTGAGGGGCGCAGCGGGGCCGGTGATGGCGCGGGCGAGTTCGAGGCGGCCGCTGGTCGTGGTGGCCGTGAAGGGGACGTGCGGAGAGCCGAAGGCCGAGAGCGGAGCGGCGGCAGCGGAGTCGGACGATGGCGCAAGCACTTCGAGGAAGCGGCGGGGAGCGTCGGGGCCTTTGTTGGCGGGATTGCCGCGGAGAAGAATGGGGGAGTTTTGGGGCGATTTTTTGTCGACGAGGGCCATGGCGCGGAGGGGGGCGCCGGGTTCGGTCCAGTTGAGGGCTTCGAGGTCGCGGCGGAGGGCGGAGGTTTTGTCGTCGAGTTGGCGCTTGATGATTTTTGCGGCGGCGTCGAAGGAGAGGTTGGCGGGGGCGTCGGGGGTGGTGGAGAAGGCGCGGAGGGAGGCGAGGGGTGCGGGGACGTTGGTTTGCTCGGCGGCGGTGAAGGTGCGGTTGTAGATCGCGGCGAGGTCGGCGAGGGAGGCGGGCGGTTTTGCGTGGAGCGCGGCGAGGAGGGCGGGAGCGATTTCGGTCGCAGCCTCGGCCGGCAGTTCAAGGTGGGCGAGGAGGGCCGTGGGGGTGGCGCGCGGGGCGGTGGGGCCGTCGGGAGAGGAAGCGGGGGAGGTGAGGTCAGTGTGCGCGTCGGTGACGGACGGGGCGGGGGCGCGGATGGCGGCGAACCACGGGGCGAGGATGGGATGGAGGTTGGGGGCGGTTGGGAAACCGCCCGTCCGTTCGGAGGTGGCGATCGCGACCGCGTGATCGGCGAGGTATTTTTGCCAGCGCTTCAGGACCTCGGGGTTGAGTTTGCGGGTGCCGGCGAAGAGGTCGAATTTTTCGTCGGGGCCGAGTTTGGCGGCGTCGTGGGCGGCGAGAAGGTAATCGCCGGTTTTCTTGCGCTGGTCGGCGAGGAAAGTCCCAACGAGCTCGTGTTTCGTGGTCTCGATGGTCGCGGCGAGTTCGGCGCGTTTGCGGAGAAATTCGCGGTAGGCGGGCGTGGTTTCGTCGAGTGGGGCGAGCAGGGGTTTTTCGGCGGGTTCTTCGGAGGAGGCGAAGATGCCGTGGAGCGCGTAGTAATCGCGGGTGGGGATCGGATCGAATTTGTGATCGTGGCAGCGGGCGCAGGCGACGGTGAGGCCGAGGAGGCCGCGCGTGACGACGTCGATGCGGTCGTCGATGATGTCGTTTTGGTTGCCGAGGAAGCGGCGGCCGAGGGTGAGAAAGCCCATGGCGGCGAGGGCGGATTTGTCTGCGCCGAGGGGGAGTTGGTCGGCGGCGAGTTGTTCGACGAGAAATTGGTCGAAGGGGAGATCGGCGTTGAAGGCGCGGATGACGTAATCGCGGTAGGTGTGCGAGTAGGCGAAGCGGCGTTCGGCGTTGCCGACGAGGTAGCCCTGGGTGTCGGCGTAGCGGGCGATATCGAGCCAGAAGCGGCCCCAGCGTTCGCCGTAGCGGGGGGAGGCCAGGAGGCGGTCGACGGCGCTGGCGTAGGGGTCGGCCGAGCGGTCGGCGAGAAAGGCGGCGACTTCGGCGGGCGTCGGCGGGAGGCCGGTCAGGTCATAGGTGATACGGCGCAGGAGCGTGCGGGGGTCGGCGGCGGGCGCGGGCGAGAGGCGGGCGGCGGCGAGCTTGGGGCGGACGAGGGCGTCGATCGGATTGCCGGCGGACGTAGCCGGAGCCGTCGGCAGCGGGAGGAAGGCCCAGTGTTGGCGGGCGCGGGCCATGTCGAGGGCGATGGGGGTAACGGGGCCGGTGCGGGGATCGGGGGCGCCGAGGCGGATCCATTGCTCGAGTGCGGCGATTTTTTCGGGGGCGAGTTTGCCGCCCCGGCCGTCTTTGAGCGGCGGCATTTGGAGGTCTTCGTCGGTGAAGCGGACGGCTTGGATGAGGAGGCTTTGGTCGGGATCGCCGGCGACGAGAGCGGGGCCGGTCGCGCCGCCTTTGCGGAGGGCGTCGCGGGTGTCGAGGGCGAGGCTGCCTTTGGTTTTGCCTTCGGCGGCGTTGTGGCAGGGGTAGCAGGACTCGACGAGAATGGGGCGGATGGTGGATTCGAAGAATTCGATGTGGTCGGGTGGGAGTGCGGCGGGCGGGGTGGCGGCGAGCGAGGCGGTGGCGGCGAGAAGGAGGGCGAGGGCGACGCGGGGGAGAGCGGGGCGGGGCGCTGGCGCGCGGAGGGCGGAGGCAGGGATCGGCCCGGCGCGGCGCGCCTCGCGCGGACAAAGGGGTGGGTTCACGCGATGAGGTCTTGGACGACTTTGCCGTGGACGTCGGTGAGGCGGAAATCGCGGCCGGCGTGACGGTAGGTGAGTTTCTCGTGGTCGAAGCCGAGGAGGGCCAGAATCGTCGCGTGGAGATCGTGGACGTGGACGGGTTTTTCGACGGCCTTGAAACCGAACTCGTCGGTGGCGCCGTGGACGTAGCCGCGTTTCACGCCGCCGCCGGCCAGCCACATGGTGAAGCCGTGGTGGTTGTGATCGCGGCCGTTGACCTTGCCGGCGTTGGAGCCGGGGGTGGGGAGTTCGACGACGGGCGTGCGGCCGAATTCGCCGCCCCAGATCACGAGGGTGTCGTCGAGCATGCCGCGTTGTTTGAGATCTTGGAGGAGGGCGCCGATGGCCTGGTCGCTTTCGCGGGCGAGACGACGGTGGTTGATCTCGATGTCGTCGTGGGCGTCCCAAGGCTGGCCGTCGCCGTGCCAGACTTGGACGAAGCGGACGCCTTTTTCGAGGAGGCGGCGGGCGGTGAGGAGTTGGCGGCCCTGGGTGGTGTCGCCGTAGAGCTCGCGGAGGGCGGCGGGTTCGCGGGCGATGGTGAACGCGTCGGTGGCCTCGAGCTGCATCCGGTAGGCGAGTTCGTAGGAATGGATGCGGGCCTCGAGCTGGGCTTCGTTTTGACGTTTCGCGGCGTGGCGGGCGTTGAGTGTTTGGAGGAGGTCGAGCTGGGCGCGCTGCTCGCGGGGGGAGGCGGAGGGGTTGCGGATGTGCTCGATGAGGCGGTCGATATCGGTGAACGCGGTGTTGATGTAGTTGCCCTGATAAATGCCGGGGAGGAAACCGCTCTGCCAGTTTTGCGACTCCTGAATCGGGTAGCCGCCGGGGCACATGGCGATGAAGCCGGGGAGATTTTGGTTTTCGGAGCCGAGACCGTAGGTGACCCAAGAGCCGAGGGCGGGGCGCGGGAGGCGGGCATCGCCGCAGTTCATCAGCATGAGCGACGGCTCGTGGTTGGGGACGTCGGCGTGCATGGAGCGGATGACGGCGATGTCGTCGATGTGGGCGGCGACGTGCGGGAAGAGCTCGCTGACCTCGATGCCGGACTGGCCGTATTTTTGGAAGGCGAAGGGGGAGCGGAAGGCGGCGCCGGTTTTGCGTTCGGTCTTGAGGTCGAGGGGGAGGGGTTGGCCGTGGTATTTGGTGAGGGCGGGTTTGGGGTCGAAGGTGTCGACTTGGGACGGGCCGCCGTTGGCGAAGATATGGATGACGCGTTTGGCCTTCGCAGGGAAATGGGGCGGGCGCGGAGCGAGGGGATGGTCGAGGTTGACGGGGCGGACGCCGGGGGTGGATTCGGCGAAGAGGTTGGGGCCGGCGAGGGCGGCGAAACCGAGGGCCCCGAAGCCGATGCCGCAGCGATGCAGGAAATCACGGCGGGTGAGGAAGTGATCCTCGGGGCGCGGGGCGTGGTGGGACATGCGCGGGGAAGACGAAGGGGAACGGGGAGGGTAACGGCGGGGGCGAAAAGAGGCGCGACGGTGTCGGAAATAGAGCGGACGCGGGTGGCGTGGGAAAGCTCCGAATGCGGGCGAGGTCACCCGAGCGTGAAAAAGAGGCCGCATGAAGAAATTCCTCCTCGCTCTCCCGCGGGGTGCGGTTCAAACCAAAAACAAAGGTGGCGCGCATGCAGCGATCACACCCCAACCCCAAACCCCACGGCGCGTTGGACTCTCTACGGGAGAGTCGGGGTTTCCGCCGGCCGTGGGCGGGCGGGTGGGCCGCGCTGCTGGCGCTGGGGGCGGTGGCCGGATGGGCGGGCGACGTGGCGGCGGCGGCGCGGGCGACGGCGGTGCCGACGTTGGGCCGGTTAGAACCCGGGTATGGGTTGCGCGGGGAGGAGGCGGGGCTGCTGGAGGACGTGGCGCGGCGCGCGGTGTTGTATTTCACCGAGCACACGGATGCGGTCACGGGGCTGACGCGTGATCGGGCGCCGAACAACGGGGCGTCGAGCCGGGCGCCGTCGAGTGTGGCGGCGACGGGGTTTGCGCTGACGGCGTGGTGCATCGGGGAGCAGCGCGGGTGGTTGCGGGCCGGCGAGGCGCGGCGGCGCGTGGTGCAGACGCTGCGGTTTGTGGCGGACGGGCACGCGCACGAACGCGGGTGGCTGTATCATTTCGTCGATGCGACGAACGGGCGGCGCGTGTGGGAGAGCGAGGCGTCGACGATCGATACGGCGCTGTTTTTGCAGGGGGCGCTGCTGGCGCGGGAGTATTTGGGCGACGCGGAGGTGACGGAGTTGGTGGAGAAGATTTACGCGCGGATTGATTGGCGGTGGGCGCTGAACGGCGGGAGTACGCTGTCGCATGGGTGGAAACCGGAGAGCGGATTTATCGTGCACCGGTGGGACAACTACGCGGAGCTGATGGGGCTCTACTTGTTGGGCATCGGCGCGAAGCAGGGAGGGCTGCCGGCGGAGAGCTGGCAGGCGTGGCGGCGGGAGCCGTGGGTGAGCAGGGAGGGGAGCGGGAGTCTGGGGACGGGAGACGGGCGACCGGGGGAGAGCGGGCGGGCGTTTATCCAAGGTGGGCCGCTCTTCACGCACCAGTATGCGCACGGGTGGTTTGATTTTCGGGGGCGCCGCGATGCGCACGCCGACTACTGGCAGAACTCGGTCGACGCGACGCTGGCGCAGCGCGAGTGGAGTGCGGCGCAGAGCGGGCGGTATCCGTTTTGGTCGAAAGATCTGTGGGGACTGACGGCGTCGGACAGCGTGCGGGGCTATGTTGCCTGGGGCACGCCGATGGGGCGGGCGGATGATGGGAGCGACGGAACGCTGGTGCCCTGCGCGCCGGCCGGGTCGCTGCCGTTTGCGCCGGCCGAGTGTCTGACGGCGCTGCGGAACATGCGCGAGGTCGGCGGTGAGAAATTGTGGGGGCGCTATGGGTTTGCGGATGCCTTCAACCCGCAGACCGGCTGGGTCGCGTCGGACGTGATCGGCATCAATGTGGGCATCACGTTGGTGATGGCGGAAAATCTGCGGAGCGGGCTGGTGTGGAAAAATTTCATGCGTGCAGCGGAAGTGCGGCGCGGGATGCGGCTCGCGGGATTCGCGGAGCCGCTGCGGTGGGCGGAGGGACGATGGGCGACGAATCCGTGAGGGGGCGGACACCGGAAACGGACGGGGAGCGCTCATCGGGTTTCGTAACCGGGCGAAACTGTGGGGATGAGCGGTGGCTAATCGCCGACGCGGGGACGGGATGGGCCTGCTGATCGCAGGCCGGAGGGCAGGGGGCAACGGCCGTCGGGATCGCTCCGGGGCGGAGGGGAGAATCGCGACGGCCTGTCGACGAGCGGCCGCGCGACCGAACGGCCCGCGGCCGAACGGGCGCGCGGGATTTGGGTTCGTCAGGCGGTGGGGTGGGCGTCACGGGGCGCGCAGGCAGGTCGTGTCCCGTGACAACTCGATCGTCGATTCTCTCGGGCGGGGCCGTGGGGGTGAGCGATGCGTCGCAGGATGCGGTGGCGGCGCGGCGGATTGTGGTGGCGCGGCGGATCGTGGTGGCGTGGCGGATCGTGGTGGCGTTGCGGGCGGCGGGCGGGGAGGTGACGGGCGCGTTTGGGGCGCGGGTGCGGAGTGTGTTGGGCGGGGCGGTGTCTGATGTAGGCCCGGTCGCTGACCGGGCGCCCGGCCAACGGCCGGGCCTACAACCAACGGCGGGCCGG
Source organism: Opitutaceae bacterium (assembly GCA_044358025.1). Taxonomy (GTDB): domain Bacteria; phylum Verrucomicrobiota; class Verrucomicrobiia; order Opitutales; family Opitutaceae; genus GAS368. The sequence goes on along the minus strand of JBIKOK010000130.1, from coordinate 7,557 downwards.
CGCGTCCCGGTGGCGGTGTGGGTGACGGGGCGTGCTCTGCTCGTCGCAGCCGGGTTCTTTTGGTGGCAGCGAGCGAAGCCGACACCAGATTTGTCCGGCGAATCAGCGGCGCGGCGGAGCGCACCGCCCACCCCGGAGAAGTCGGTCGCACCGGTGATCAGTGCCAAATCGATCGCGGTGCTGCCGCTCACCACCATGAGCGACGACAAGGACGCCACCGCGTTGTTTGCCGACGGCATGCCCAAGGACATCCTGACGAATCTGGCCAAGATCGCGGAGCTCAAGGTCATTTCGCGCCCCTCCGTGATGCCGTAGCGCGACACGCAGGTGCCGCGACGCACAATCGCGCAAGAGCTGGGCGTGGCCGCCGTGCGCGAAGGCCGCGTGCGGCGCGCGGGCGGGCCGGTGCGGAGGTGCGGAGGGCGCGTGGTTGTCCCGAGCAGCGCAGCGACGCAGGAATTCCGCTGGATTGTTGCGGTCGGCGAAGCCTCGCGCGCGATGACAAGCGGATGGGCGTGGAACGAGGCGTGGAGGGCGGGGCGCAGACCCAGCCCTCCTTCAGACGCGATTCAGAAGCGGGCGGCCGGATTCGACGATGAAGCTGGCGCGGGTGTTGAGCGGGGCGCCGGGTTTCGTGACGAACGGGACGGTGCGGTAGTCGGTGCGCCACTGCTGCGGCGTGAGCTCGCAGCGGACGTAGCCGCGTTCGCTGTTGAAATATTTCACGAAGGGATTTTCGGCGGTGAGATGGGTGCGGGCTTTGGGCACATCGGAGCCGTCGCCACCCGAGCTGATCGAGGTGCCGACGAATTCGGTGGCCACACTCTTGGAATCGAGTTGATCGAAGTCGGCGATCAGTTCGTTGGCCCAATCGGAATGGATGTCGCCGGTGAGCACCACGGGGTTTTTGATTTTTTTGTCCGCGAAATGGCGGAGGAGACGGCGGCGTTCGAATTCGTAGCCGGGCCACTGATCCATGGAGTAGTTGATGGCGGGGCCGGCCGTTTTGTCGACGCGGGCGACCATGATCTGTTGGGCGAGGATGTTCCAGGAGGCGGGGGAGCGTTCGAGGCCGGTGAAGAGCCAGTCGCGTTGGCGGTCGCCCATCAGGGTGCCCTGCGGGTCGAGGAGGACGGGGCTGGGGGGCTTGAGGCCGTCGCCTTGGGGTTGGGGCGTGCGGTATTGGCGGGTGTCGAGGACGTGGAACTGCGCGAGGCGGCCGAAGGAGACATCGCGGTAGAGGAGCATGTCGGGACCGCGCGGGAGGGCGCTGCGGCGGAGGGGCATGTGCTCGAAGTAGGCTTGGTAGGCGGCGGCGCGGCGCTGGAGGAATTCGGCGCGCGACGGGCGCTTGGGGAGGTGTTCGTCGGCGTAGTTGTTGGCGACCTCATGATCGTCCCACGTGACGATCCACGGGGCCATGGCGTGCGCGGCCTGGAGGGCGGGATCGGATTTGTAGAGGGCGTAGCGGGCGCGGTAGTCGTCGAGCTGGATGATCTCGGGGCTGTTGTGGCGACGCACGCGGTTAGGGGCGGCGGCGCCTTCGTAAATGTAATCGCCGAGGTGGACGACGAGGTCGAGGTCCTCGCGCGCCATATGTTGGTAGGCGGTGTAGAGGCCGGACTCGTAGTGTTGGCAGGAGGCGAAGGCGAAGCGCAGGCGCGCGGGGAGGGCGTCGGCGGGCGGGGCGGTGCGGGTGCGGCCGGTCGGGCTGAGTTCCGTGCCGACTTTGAACCGGTACCAATACCAACGCTCGGGGCGGAGGCCGCTGACCTCGATGTGGACCGAGTGCGACCACTCGGGGGTGGCGCGGGCGGTGCCGGACTGGACGATGCGGGTCATGGCTTCGTCGTCGGCGATTTGCCAGGAGACCTCGACGGCCTCGGGCGGCATGCCGCCGGCGGGTTCGAGGGGTTTGGGGGCGAGGCGAGTCCACAGGACCACGCCGTCGGGGAGCGGGTCGCCGGAGGCGACGCCGAGGGAAAAAGGATAGGCGGGAAATTTCGGGGCGGTGGCGACGGCGCCGCGGGCGTGGGTGGAGAGGAGGGCGGCGGCGGCGAAGGAAGCGGAGCCGGCGAGAAAGGTGCGACGGGAGAGTTGGCGTGCGTCGGGGAGGGGGAAGAGGAGCGGCGGCATGGGAATAGGTTCAGCGAGACGATAGGGACGGCGAGCAGTAACGGAGAAAGTTCATTCGTAACCAGACCGACACTGGACACGGGCGAGAACGGTCCGTTAAACGTGTTGCCATGAAACTATCCCGAAGCTGTGGCGGTGCGTGTGTGGCAATGTTGGTGATCGTGGCGGCGGTGAGGGCGCGCGCGGCGGATTATGATGTGGTGGTGTATGGCGGCACGGCGGCGGGGGTGACGGCGGCGGTGCAGGCGAAGGCGATGGGGAAGAGCGTGATCGTCGTCGGGCCGGACAAACATCTCGGCGGGTTGACGAGTGGGGGGCTCGGCTGGACGGATACGGGGAACAAAGCGGTGATCGGCGGACTGGCGCGGGAATTTTATCACCGGGTGTGGCGGCACTACGACGGGGCGGACGCGTGGCGTTGGCAGAAAAAATCCGCGTATGGCAACACGGGGCAGGGCACGCCGGCGATCGATGGCGCGCAGCGCACGATGTGGATTTTTGAGCCGAGCGTGGCGGAAAAAATCTTCGAGGATTTTGTGCGCGAAAACAAAATCGCGGTGGTGCGCGACGAGTGGCTCGACCGGGCGAAAGGCGTGAAGAAGGACGGGGCGCGGATCGTGGCGATCACGATGCTGAGCGGGAAAACGTATGCGGGGAAAATGTTCATCGACGCGACCTACGAGGGCGATCTCATGGCGGCGGCGGGGGTGGCGTATCACGTCGGACGCGAGGCGAATGCCGTCTATGGCGAGCAACACAACGGGGTGCAGACGGGGGTGCTGCACCACCGGCATCACTTCGGGTATTTGAAGGAGAAGGTCAGTCCGTATGTCGTGCCGGGAGATCCGAAGAGCGGGGTGCTGCCGCGGGTGAGCGCGGCGGATCCGGGGAAGTTCGGCGAGGGCGACGCCAAGGTGCAGGCGTATTGCTACCGGATGTGCCTGACGGATGTGCCGGAGAACCGGATTCCGTTCGCGAAGCCCGCCGGCTACGATCCGCAGCAATATGAGTTGCTGGCGCGGATCTACGCGGCGGGGTGGACGGAGACGTTTGGGAAGTTCGATCCGATTCCGAACCACAAGACGGACACGAACAATCACGGACCGTTTTCAACGGACAACATCGGGATGAATTATGATTACCCGGAGGCGAGCTATGAGCGGCGGAAGCAGATTTTGCAGGAACATGAGACGTACCAGAAGGGCTGGCTGTATTTCATCACGACGGACCCACGGGTGCCGGCGGACGTGCGGGCGAAAATGAGCACCTATGGGCTGCCGAAAGACGAATTTAAGGACAACGGCGGCTGGTCGCACCAAATCTATGTGCGCGAAGCCCGGCGCATGGTGGGCGCGTATGTGATGACGGAAAACGAGCTGCGGAAAAAGAAGCCGACGCCGGAGTCGGTGGGCATGGGCAGCTACACGATCGATTCGCACAATGTGCAGCGTTACATCACGCCCGAAGGCTATGTGCAGAACGAAGGCGACATCGGGGTGTCGGCAGGCGGGCCGTATGAGATCGCGTATGGATCGCTGGTGCCGAAGAAGGCGCAGGCGGAGAATTTGCTGGTGCCGGTGTGTCTCTCGAGTTCGCACATCGCGTTTGGATCAATCCGGATGGAGCCCGTGTTCATGATTCTGGGACAGTCGGCGGCGACGGCGGCGGTGCTGGCGATCGACGCGAAGAGCGCGGTCCAGGATGTGCCCTATGCGAAATTGCGGGAGCGGCTGCTGAAGGACGGGCAGATCTTGAGTTACACGGCGCCGGCGGTGGACGTGGGCGCGGAGAAAAAGGCGAAGGCGACGAAGACGGAGTGAGCGGCCCGGGGGCGGACCACCGGTCGACGTGCGCGGCGAGCTCGGCGTGGAGGAGGGCAATGAGGTCGGGGTCCATGGAGGCGTCGTCGTTGGGCACGCGGGGGACGACGAGGGGTGGGTCGGCGAGTTCGGCGGGGAGGCGGGCGGCGTGTTTTTGCTCCAGGCAGAAGACGGCGCCGGCCTGGCCGACGTGGCCGGCGGTCAGCTTGATGTGGGCGCCGTGTTCCCTGCCGGCAGAGCGGGCCGCGTAGCGCGGATGGGCGTGGAACAGGGCTCGGCTCTGGGGGCGAGCCACCGGTTGCGCGAGCGGAGGAAGAGGAGTTTGGTTTTCACCGGGGCAGCGGGCGGGGTGGGGAGACAAAAAAATCCCGCCTCTCACGAGGCGGGCCGCGCTGGGAGAAAGAGCCGAGACCGGGTCTAGATCAGCCCGAGCTTCATTTTGCCCTCTTCGCTGATCATCGACTGATTCCACGCCGGCTCCCACGTGATGCGGACGTCGGCGTCGGTGACGCCGGGGACGAGGAGGATTTTGTTCTTGGCGTCTTCGGCGATCGCCGGGCCCATGCCGCAGCCGGGGGCGGTGAGGGTCATGGCGACATTCACGCGGTGGCCGGGTTGAGGTTCGGTGATTTTCTCGACATCCATCGTGTAGACGAGGCCGAGGTCGACGATGTTGACGGGGATCTCGGGATCGTAGACCTGGCGGAGCTGGGCCCAGATGGCCTCGGGGTCGGGGGCGCCGTCCGGAGAGGTGGCGGCCTGCGCGCCGGGAGTGGCGGTGGGCTGTTCGCCGAGGGCGTCGGCGTCGGCACCGTTGATGCGGAAGAGGCCGAAGTCGGTCTGCACCGTGTAGGCGCCGCCGAGGGTCTGATGAATCATCACCTTGGTCTCGGCGTGGAGGGTGGTCTTGTCGCCGGAGGGAATCTGGGTGGCGATGACTTCGCGGGAAAGGATGCGGTCGCGGTTGGTCATGGGGAGAGTAGCGAGGAGTGAGTAGCGGGTAGCGAGTAGGAAGTGGCCGGGTGGAGAATAGCGGATCGAGATGCTCGCTACGCTCTACCCGCTACTCGCTACTGCTTCTTAAACTTCGTCTGGATCAGGGTGCGGAGGGCTTCGTGGAGATCGTCGTTGACGAGGCGATTGAGGACTTCCTCGAAGAAGCCGAAGGTGAGGAGCTCGTCGGCGGCTTCCTTGGCGATGCCGCGGGATTGAAGGTAGAATTCCTGCTCGGGATCGATGCGGGAGGAGGTCGCGCCGTGCGTACAACGGACGTCGTTGGCCTGGATTTCGAGGCCGGGCAGCGAACACGCCTCGGCATCGTCGCTGAGCATGAGGTTGCGGTTGCTTTGGTAGGCGTCGGTTTTTTGGGCGTCGGGATCGACGACGATGAGGCCGGAGAAGATAGTCTTGGCGGAGCCGCGGAGGGCGTTTTTGTAGAGGAGGTCGCTCTTGGTGTTCGGCGCCTGGTGGATCTGAAGGGTGCGCTGGTCGAATTCCTGGCCGGTCTCCGCGACGGTGAGGGCGAGCATCTCGGAGAAGGCGCCGGGGGCCGCGAGCTGGGAAAGCGATTCGTGGCGGGCCTGGCGGGCGCCGAGGTGGAGGTTGAGCGACTGGACGCGGGCGTCGCGGCGGACGACGGTGGAGTTGGACTGGAAGGAGAGGGCGCGGTGGCTCCAGTCCTGTTTGCCGATGTAGGCGATCTGGGCGCCGTGGCCGGCGTAGAGGTCGTTGGCGCCGGCGGCGAACTGGGCCTCGGTGTCGTCGCCGGAGCCGAAATATTCGACGACGGAGACGCGGGCGTTTTCGCCGGCGACGACGAGGGTGTGGGGGAAGACGGCGGCGGTGGCGCCGAGGGCGTACGAGAAAATGCCGATGGGCAGATCGAGCTGCACGTCGCGGGGGACGGAGATGAAGGCGCCGTCGGCGAGGAAGGCCTCGTGGAGGGCGGCGAACTTCGGCGAGCCGAGTTTGGGCGGTTGGGCGAGGAGATGTTCGCGGACGAGGGCCTCGTGGTGGACGAGGGCGTTTTGCAGCGTATCGACGATGACCCCACGGGCGGAGAGCTCGGCGGAGAGGGGTTGGCGGGAGAAGAGGCGGCCGTTGGCGAAGACGAGTTTGGCGGCCTTGGGGATGCCGATGGGCGAATGGGGGACGGCCGGCGCGGCGGCGGGGAGGCTGAAGCCGTCAAGGGTGAGGGTGCCGATGTTGCTGAAGCGCCACATCTCGTCGGTGCGCGAGGGCATCGGGAGGGCGGCGAAGCGGGCGTAGGCGGCGCGTTTGCGCGCGATCCACCAGGCGGGCAGCGTCGGCGGGAGGCCGGCGAGGTGCGCGGCGAAGGCTTCGGGGGTGAAGCTGCCGGTGAGGGAGCGGGGGGAGGAGAGGGCGGGAGAGACGGACATGGCGGCGGGCAGAATGACCAATGACTAATGGCTAATGAGCGGAGGTGGCGTGGTGACCGAGTACCGGAGACTAATGGGACATTAGTCATTGGGCATCGGTCATCCGTGGGCGTCAGCCCACGCTGCCTTCCATTTCGAGGTCGATGAGGCGTTTGAGTTCGACCGAGTATTCCATGGGGAACTGGCGGGCGAGATCGTTGATGAAGCCGTTCACGGCGAGGCTCATCGCCTGGCCCTCGGTGAGGCCGCGCTGCTGCATGTAGAAGATCATGTCTTCCGACACCTTCGAGACGGAGGCCTCGTGCTGCGTGGAGTTTTTGTCGCCGCGGACGGTGATGGCGGGATAGGTGTCGGTGCGGCTGTTGGTGTTGATCAGCAGCGCGTCGCACTCGGTGTTGTTTTTGCAGCCCTTGAGATGCTTCGGGATGTGGACGACGCCGCGGTAGGTGCTGCGGCCCTGGCCGACGGAGATGGATTTCGCGACGATGTTGGACGTCGTGTGGTTGGCGGCGTGGATCATTTTCGCGCCGGTGTCCTGGTGCTGGCCGTCGTTGGCGAGGGCGATGGAGATGACTTCGCCGCGGGCGCGTTCGCCCTTCAGGACGACGCCGGGGTATTTCATGGTGAGGCGGCTGCCGATGTTGCAGTCGATCCACTTGATCTCGGCGTCCTCGTGGGCGATGCCGCGTTTGGTGACGAGATTGAAGACGTTGTTGGCCCAGTTTTGGACGGTGATGTACTGGATCTTGGCGCCCTTGAGGGCGACGAGTTCGACGACGGCGCTGTGGAGGGTGGAGGTGGAGAACTTCGGGGCGGTGCAACCCTCCATGTAGACGACCTCGGAGCCCTCGTCGGCGATGATGAGGGTGCGCTCGAACTGGCCGAAATTTTCGGCGTTGATGCGGAAGTAGGCCTGGAGGGGCTGGGCGACCTTGACGCCTTTCGGCACGTAAATGAACGAGCCGCCGGAGAACACGGCGCTGTTGAGCGCGGAGAACTTGTTGTCGCCGGTCGGGATGACCTTGCCGAAGAATTTCTTGAAGAGCTCGGGGTGCTCGCGGAGGCCTTCGGTGGAGTTGACGAAGATGACGCCCTGTTTGGCGACGATTTCCTTGATGTTGGAGTAGGCGGCCTCGGAGTCGAACTGGGCCTCGACGCCGGCGAGGAACTTGCGCTCCTGCTCGGGAATGCCGAGGCGTTCG
>JBIKOK010000129.1:0-17574 GCA_044358025.1 Opitutaceae bacterium | reverse complement strand
GTCGGAAAGTGCGCCGCTCGCGTCCACGGCGGGGCCGAGCTTATAGGTCACCTTCCACGCCACGCGGTCTTTCTCCGGCGGCGCGTCGCCGTTGCCGGTGGAACGGTAGCGGGTGCGAAAACCGCCGACGGGGTCGAAGCTCTCCAGTGCGAAGCCCGCGGGATCAATCTTTGCGTGGCATGCGGCGCAGCTCGCGTCGTTGCGATGCTTGTCGAGCTGCTCACGCACGGTCGTCGCGCCGCGCGTGTCGGGGTCGATCGCGCCCACACTCGGCGGCGGCGGCGGCGCGGGGTCGTTGAGCAGGCGGTCCATCACCCACACGCCGCGTTTCACGGGCGTAGTCGTGGTGCCGTCAGCGGTGAGTTTCAAGATCGCCGCCTGGCCGAGCAGGCCACCGCGCGGGCTCCCCGCGGGTAACGCCACCCGTCGCACGTCCACGCCGTGCACGTCCGCGATGCCGTAGTGCTCGGCGAGGCGCTGCGTGAGCATCGCGAAGTCCGGCCGCACGAGCGCGGCGATGGGCGCGTCGCGAGCGATGAGTTCGCGCAGGAAGGCGCGCGTCTCGGCGACCAGGCCCTCGTGCAACAGGAAGCGGTACTCGGGGTAGAGCTGCGGATCGGGCGTGGTCTCGTTCACGCGGCGGAGGTCGAGCCACTGGTCGGCGAAGTCGCGGATGAACCGCTCGCTGCGCGGGTCGCCGAGCAGGCGGTCCACCTCGCGATGCAGCACCGCAGCGCTGGGCAGCGAGCCATCGTCCGCGGCGGCGAGGAGCACGTCGTCGGGCGGGCCGTTCCACAGCCAATAGGAAAGGCGCGACGCCAGCGTGAAGAGCTTCGCATTTGAAAACGGCGCAGGCTCGCGGGACACATCGGCGGGGTGGAACAGAAACTCCGGTGACGTGAGCGCCGCGACGTAGGCGCGCCGCATCGCGTCCTCAAAGCAGTCCTGCGCCGCGAGCCGCCTCAGCACGAGCGCGACGTAGGGGGCGACCTCGCCGGCACTCACCGGACGACGAAACGCCTTGGGCAAGAATCCCGCGAGCAACCGACGCGCATCCTCGGCGGGCTGCGCCGACTGCACGGTCTCCAGCGGCGGCGCGCGCTCGTGGAGCGGGAGATCGGTATAAAAATTCGGTAGGTAGCCCCCGATGCCACGCACGGCGGCGCGCCGCGGCGAGATGACGTTTGCGCCCGCGGCCAGCGTTGCGATCGGGAGGTCAGCGAACAACCGCCGATGACTCTCCGGCGGCCACGCCGGATTCAGCGGCCCCTCAATCTCAAACCAATCCAGCGCCACGCCGGGGCCGCGATGTTTCGCCGCGCGCCCCGCGATCTGCCCGATGCGATGCCCGAGCCACGGCACCGACACCGGATCGAACACGATGCTCTCGTGCGCCTCGAGCCACTCCGTGATTTCCGGCTCGCTCGACTGCATCGACGGCGCGGTGAACGCGCGCAGCAGGCGCCCGCCTTCCTGCTGCTTACCCTCCGCGTGCGCCCGCAATACGGCCGCCTGCGGCGCGGCGCACGGCTCGGGTTTGCCCTGATTCCATTGGAATCCCCACAGCGAAAGCCTCAGGCGATAATGCCCCGCGTAGAGGGGCGACACATTCATCGCCGCCTCGTAGCCCGCGAGGTTGGGATTCAGCAGTCCGACCGCGCTCCGGCTCTGCGTCTTCTTGAGTTCATCCACCTGCTTACGCCGCTCCTCGAGATCCGGCCCCCTGAAATCGACAAATCCCCGCTTGTCCTCGAAACCACCGCGCACCGGGAGCGCCGGGTCCGGCTGCTTGTCCTTCAGCAGCACATATTGCCCATGGACGAGATTCGCCCCGAATTTAAACAATCCCGCGGGATAGATGCGTCGCTTGAACACCGGCGGCGGCGTGCGGCGCGTGGCGATGGCCGCGGTGAGCGCCTGCTCGGCCGCCTCGGCATACGCCGCGAGGTGCGCAGGCGAGAGATCGAGGCCGGTCGCGATTTTGTCGAAGCCCGCGACGGTGCCGTCGGCCGGAAGCAGGCCCTGAATGTCCAAGCGCGGCAGGGCCAGCAGGTCGATCAGCGTGTTTTCGTATTCGCTGCGCGTCATCCGCCGCATCCGCACGCGGCCTTCCTGCGCGAGGCGCGCTGCATCACCGGCGGCCAGCCTACCATCGAGTTCGGCGAGCAACGCCTTCGTATCCGCCGCCGGTGGGCGCGGCTTTTTCTTCGGCGGCATTTCGCCGGCGGCAATGCGGTCGTGGATCTTTTCCCAGCGGGCTAAGTTCTCCTTCGTCGACACCTGCAACGGGAGCGCTGTGAGATCGAGCCCGCTCTCCTTCGTGTCGGCATCGTGGCAGTTGTAGCAGTGCTGTTCTAAAAAGTTCGCGGTCCGGACGGAAAGCGACGCGGGCGCTGCGGTCGCCACGACCCCGAGGAGCACCCCCAGCACCGGCAGGGCGCGGGCGATGCCTGGGAAAATCCGAGGGAATCCGAGAGCCATCGGTCCAGCGCCGTGCGGCTTGATCCCGGCGTAACATCCGGCGGATGGGAACGGGGTCATCGAAGGAGACGCGCGAAAAGCGGCTGCAGTTGGGTGGCGAAGAACGCGTAACCATCGCCCTGCGTGAGGTGAATATTGTCCACTTGGAAGAGCCCGCGCCGGAGGGTGCCGTCGGCTTCGATCATCTCCGGCCAGGGGTCGATAACGTGCACCTTGGGATCGCGCTCGAGCTTCATGGCGCGGAGCGCGGCGTTGGTTTGCTTGATGTCCTCGTAGAAGGCGTGCCCCGGAGCGTGGGCGGGAAAAATTGTCGCGACGACAAGTTCGGCCTCGGGAAACTTGGCCCGCAGATTTTCGACGCAGGCTTTGATGCCCTGCGCGGCGGCGGCAACGCCGGTCTCGCGTGTGTAAAACATGTTGTTGTTGCCGATGAGCAGGACGACGAGGCGCGGCTGGAGCCCGGCCACCCCTCCGTGGTCGAGTCGCCAGAGGACGTTCTGCGTTTTGTCGCCGGCCATACCGAGGTTGACGGTCGGGTAGCGGCCGAAGTGTTTTTGCCACGCGGCATTGAGCGGCTTGCGGTCGAGCACACTGCCCCACTGCTGCGTGATACTGTCGCCCACCAGCAGGACATCAATCGGTCCCCGGGTGGCCTGGACGTGCTCGACCAGTTTCGCGTGGGCCTCCAGCCATTTCGACCCACCCCAATGCCCGGCGGTCGGCGTGACCGGCCAGAGTGCGGGTTGGTGTTTTTTCGCGGCCACGCCCGGCCGCCGCTCGTGCTCCGGGCGCAGAACGTAGGTCGTCTCGGCTTCAGTGAGCGGCCAGCCGCCGGCCGGCGTTTCGGCGCACCTTCCCGCCCAAGGGAAAGACACAACGACGATCAGCAGAACGAGGATTGGCTTCATACGGCGCGGCCAGAGTTCGGCAAATTCGCCCACGGCCGTCAAAAGCGATAGGTCGCGGCCAGCGCGGCCTTCCGGGCGTCGAGGTAGTAGAGACTCGTCCGGAGCGTTCGGTTTTGAAACGTGTTCGTGCCGGTGTAGATCGGCTCCGCGTAGTCGAGCAGATTGGTCATGTTGAATTGCAGATCGATCGGGCGATTGCCGAGTCGGAGCGCGTAGCCGAGCGAGAGGTTTACCGTGTGATAGCCTGCGCGGTAGATATAGTCGTAGGAGCGGTTGATCTCGTTGCCGATGATACTCCGTCCCTGCCACGCCACGCCGCCGCCGAAGCGCAGGCCTTTCAGCCGCCCGGCCGGCACGGAATACATCGCGAACACGCTGCCGGTGTAGTCGGGGGTGTTGTTGAGCGTCCGGCCTTCGTTCGCGTTGCTCATCGTGGTCTCGATGGAGGCGATATCCGTCACGATCTGGGTGCGGTTGGGATTGGCGGGGTCCGCCGCGCCTCTGCGCCACTCGGCGATGGATTTCGCGTAGTACGTGCGCAGGCCGGGAACGGTGTTGGTTTGGTCTGTCCGCGGCTTGGCGATGTTACCGCGCAGGCGGAGATTCTTCCCGAGATTGGCGGTCAGGTCCAACTCCACGCCGCTGCCCGCGTAATCGAGACTGTCGCGATAGTTGGTCAACGCCGGATCAATCTGGAGCTCGCTCTTGTTGAGGTTGGTCCAGATGCGATTGATCGCGGCGGACTGATACTGGAGCAGCCGCCCTTTTTCCTGCATCGTGTAGTAGCCGAGCGAGCCCACGATGCGATCGCCCGCGAGACGGAAGCGCACGCCGCCCGAGTAGGAATGCGACTGGGTCGGGCCAAACACTTCACCGTTCAGGCCGCGGCCGCCGCTGGTCGCGGGGTTGAAGGTCTCGGCGTAGTTGCCGTAAGCGCCGAGCGATCGGATCGGAAAAAACACGAATCCACCCGAGGACGTGAGCGGACGGGCCGCCGCTTCCTGCCAGGTTTGCGCCGTGAAACGGCCCGCGACGTCACGCGCCGCACCATCGCGCTGACGCTGTTGGTAATCGTCCAGTCGCACGCCGGCGACGACACTGATGCGATCGTCCCAAAACTCCGCGACCGTCGCGACCTGCGCGCTCGCGATGGTCTGGATCACGCGCTGGTCAGTGGTGCGCAGGGTCTCCCACTTGTACACCGCATCGTCCGGCGGCGGGACAAAACGCGTCTGCGGGTCATCCCAATAGATGCGGAAAATCGGCTCGTTGACCGTCGCGTTGATCAGCGGATTCGCCGGGTTGTTGTTTCGGCCCATCACAAAGGTCTCGAAATCGGTGATCTCCCGGCGACGGAAAAGAAACGCGTTTACCCGCTGGTTCCAGCGGCGCACGGGCAGCTTGTAGGCGAGCGCCGTCCGCAGATCGAAGTGCTCCGTGTCCTGCTTATACCAGCGCCACGGCGTCTCGGCGTAGATCTTGCCGACCTTGGGATTCGGGGTCCCGTCGGGCAGCACGGCGTTCACGTCGACGAAGGCACCGTCCCACCTCTGATTTCGGGCGTGACGGGCGTTTTGCACGAACTGCACGGCAAACTCGGCGACGAAATCGCGGCTGAACTGTTGCTCGAAGGCCGCGTTCAGCAGGTAGTGTCGGATGTCGCCGGTGTTGTTGCGCGGTTGGAAATTTTGGTTGCGGGGGATGGGCACGATCGCGGGCACGGCGGCGCGCACCTCGGGCCCGATCGCGAGATTCGTTCCGGTGGTGCGGCCGAAGTTCAGGAGGTTTTGCACGCGCCCGCTCTGGTGGGGGCTCCAAATCAGCGTGTCGGTGGTGAGCCGGGTGATGCCGGTGCCGGCGGGCGCTGCGGTCAATGGTGCGGTCACGCGGTAGACGCCGTTGTAGTTGGTGTAGCTTTCACGAAAGAACGCCGCCGGATAGTTGGTGGAGGATTTTCCATATTCGCCCTCGAGTCGCAGCTCGCCGTTCGCCCAAGGCCGATGCAGCGCGGCCACATCCACGGCGCTGCGGTTGTCGAATTTCCGTTCGATCCAATAAAGCGCTTGCTGCCCAAAGATATTGGCGCGCACGGCCGTCGTGGCATTGAGCGCGCGATTCACATCGAGCGCACCGTAGCGCGATCCCTCCGAATCGCCGCGCAGGGTGAATTCGCCGAAACTCTTTCCGGTCCGCGCGCGCTTGGTCATGGTGTTGAGGCCGCCGCCGATGGCCCCGTCGCCAAACAGCAGGGAGTTTGGACCGCGCAGCCCCTCGAGCCGCTCGATGATGTAGCCGTCGACGGGCCGGGTAACGCGGAAGTAGTTTCGCATTTGCACGCTCGCCGGCAGTCCCCGGAAGAGCGACTGATTGTGACCGAAGTCGGTCGTCGCGACAGGCGCGGTCTGGCTCATCGAGGTCATGTAGGGCGCCGCGTCGAGGTAATCGAGCGCGCCGATATCGCGGAGAAATTCCTTCGTCAGCACGGTCACATCAGCCGGGGTCTTGATGAGCTCGGTGTTCACGCGCCCGCCGGCGAGCGAGTGCGACGCGGCGTAGCCCTGATCCTTGTCTTCGGACACCTCAAACGGCGAGAGGGTGACGGTGGCTTTCGGTTCCGCCGGCGCGGCGGCCAAAGCCGGCGCAGGGACGGATTGCGCGAGAGCAGCCATGGGCAAGAGCAACATGGGCACGGACACAGCAAGGTAGCGGGTGTTATTCATGGGGATCAGGGGTGGGGATTGAAAACCGGGGCGAGCAACGAACGCGCCGCCGCAGCGTCACTGCGCGGCGTTTTCCGCTGCGACCGTGGCGGCCGGACGCAGCAACAACTCCGCTTTCACGTCGTCGACGTAGGAACCGGTAAACGTGACCGGCGTCGCGGTCGGCTCGGGCTTGGTGCGGTTGACGCGGATGTGCACGACGAGAAAACGGGTGGCCGTGGGCAGGGACATGTTCACCGCGACGCGCTCCCAGGTCGCGGGATCGCGATCGGTGCGCTCCTGCTGCTGCCCGCTGAGGCCGAGATGGCCTTCATACCACGCCTTCCAGTTTTCGCCGCGGTAGCGGCGGGGATCGCGGGCAAAGGCAAACAACGTCACGCCGCCGGCCAACTCCGCCTCGGTCCCCGGTGCCACCTGGTTGAACCAGGCCTCGGCGTGGGCGAGCACCCGCCCGGATTCGATTTCGGCGCGATGCGCCGCGAGGTCGATCACCTGCAATTGGTCGCCCACGTGGCTGAGCGGGGACTGCTCGCCTTCCCAGTCGGAGCGCAAGAGCCGCAACATCCGTGTACCGGTGCGGGGGGCAAGGCCCGCCTTCGCGGTCGCGAGCTCGGCGTGATCGCCGCTCCAAATCCCGAATGCCTGCGGCACGCCTCGGTTGCCGGGCGCCGCGCCCGCCTCGAAACTGTCAACGAGCACCGTGGCCAGGTGCCTGAACGGCTCCGCCGCCACCGGCGCAACATAAGCCCAGACGGCGGAGGTGAAAACCGCTCCGACCGCCAGCCCCGCCGCCAGCGGCAGGCGGGCGCCGCGCCGCGCCACGCGGTCGAGCCACGAGGCGCTCTTCGCTGAGCCCGCCTGCGACTCCCGCATCCCCGGCAAAACCGGCGCCGCGTGAGCTGCATCGGCCGCGAGCTCCCGCAGGCGCACATCCGTCGCCGCCCAGGAACGTAATTGGGCCCGCGCCTCGGCACTCTCGAGCAACACCGCATTGAGCCGCGCCATCCCCTCGTCCGAAATCGTCCCGTCGAGATAAGCGAGGACCAGTTGGGAATGATCGGTGTTCATGATGATGACTCTTGTTTCAGGGTCCCCTCGATGCAGCGCTGCACATCGACGCGGATACGTCGGAGCAATTGATAGAGTCCATCGACCGTTCGGCCGGTCTGGGCCGCGACATCCTTGATCGCCGTCTCGGTCGCATAACACGCCAGGAGCAATTCGCGCCGCTCGGCGGGCAGACGGTCCACACACCCCTCCAGCGCCGCCATCTGGCGCGCCCGCAGCGGCGTTTCGCCGGCACCTTCATCCGCGAGCTTGGCGATCACCGCCTCGTCGAGCACGAGTCGGTCACGGGCCCGGTCACGACGAAACCGCAGGGCCTCGTAGCGCGCGATCACGCAGGCCCAGCGGGGAAAGCCCTCCTGCTCCCGCAACTCCGAAAACTTCCGCCACGCCACCAGCGCGACGTCCGGCATCAGTTCATCCACATCGGCCGCCCGCGACACCAGCGACCGCAGGTAACCACGAATCACCGGCTCGTGACGCGCGAGCAGTTGCATGAAAATCTCATGCGATTCACGGGGTGAGGACGACGGCGGGGTTAACATGCGGAAGAGGGGCGCTTCGATGAATGACTCCGGCATCCCCCCCGATCTGACGAACTTTTTTCCGAAAAAACGCGGGCCGAGCATTCGCCGACGGCGCGGGTTTAATCGCCCGCACTGTGGCCCTCACGCCGCCGGGCGTCACCGAGGCACCCGTTGCTCAAGCGTCAGACCTTGTTCAACGGCGCATCGAACCGCCCGCCGCCGCGGCGCCCGAGTTCCTTGCTCCTGCTTCGTCACTCCAACCTTGCCCGAGTCCTTGCGGGATCCTGGCGAAGATTCAGCACGACGACGACCGCGGCCGTTTCGCCGTCGAAGCGACAAAAAACCTGAAGGGAAACCCTCGCCGGACGATGGGGCGAAACTCGCCATGCGATTGACGGCAGCCATCCGGGGCGCGGGCCATCGCCGCCATCGCGGCATCGGCGCCATCGCCGCATCGACACGCGCGAGAAACAGGCGGCCCAAGCCCGCCGGACTCGTGGCGCATACGCCGATGGCGATCGCGCTATCCCGTTCGGCGCACGAGCGGACGATCAATCGGTGAGCGGTCACCTTCCAGCGAGGCCGCGGTTGGTGTCCTTCCATGAGCGACCGTCCGCCGGGTTCGCCCCATCGTCCGCACAGCGGCGGTCGAGTTCGGTTTTGACGGACACCGGAAGCCGGGTGCGTTGGGCTGGCTCGCTCGATCGTCACCCAAGGCTTCGACGAGCCGCCGTTTCGCGGAGAACGAGCGGTCGCGCAACGCGGGAGCCGTGGCGGAGGTCAGGGCCGAATGCGGGGCGTGCGACCGAGGTTGGTACGGCGCGGGATTTTTCGCCGCGGTGGCACGGGCTTTCCAGCCCGCGGGGTTGGGACCTTGGTTTTCCCGAAAAAAATCACGGGCCGGAAAGCCCGTGCCACGCTCACGGC
The DNA here is from genome assembly GCA_044358025.1 of Opitutaceae bacterium. Taxonomy (GTDB): domain Bacteria; phylum Verrucomicrobiota; class Verrucomicrobiia; order Opitutales; family Opitutaceae; genus GAS368. The sequence goes on along the minus strand of JBIKOK010000129.1, from coordinate 8,946 downwards.
TTCGGCCCCGGCGCGCATAAGCGGGAAACCGGGGGCGATGGAGCGGTTCGGAGCGGACGAGAGGAACCCCTCGCCCGCAGTGGCGAACGGCGCGTCGTCGGGGAGCGCGGCCATTTCGTGGCGCAGGTCCTCAAAGCGGTCCAATTCGTCCAGCGCGCTCACGAGCGGGGCGGACGCGTTCAGCCGCCGGCCGGCAGCCACCGTAGCGAGCCGCACCAGCCATGCCGTCAGATTATTTCTGATTCTTGCAGCGCTCAGCCGCCAGGGTAGTCAGCGAGTCATCTGACTTAAGAGATTTTTCCTGGCATCGTCTGAAACATGTCTGGCAGCAACCGCCGCGGAGCATGCCGCGGCCGCGGAGACGGCGGCGGCGGCGGCGGCTCTGATGGTGAGTTTCACGGCTTCGGTGGCAGCATGCTCGGCGGCTTCTGCAACGACTCGGGCGACCTCGACGACGTCAGCCGCGATTTCAGCGGCGAGTTGGGCCGCATTACGGGCCGCTTGTTCCCTCGCGTCCGCCACCGCCCGTGCCGCACATACAACATCAGCCGCCACCTTGCTGGCGAGCTTGGCGGCTTCCGCAGCGGCTTTGTTGGTGGCTTCGGAGGTGATTCGGGCTGCAATCACGACCTCGTCGGCTGCTTCGGCCGCGTCCTTGGCAGCCTTTTCGGCTGCGACTATCGCCAAATGGAGCTCAGCGGCGTAAGTATAGGAAAGCTGCGCATTCAGCGCTTGGTTGGTCATGAGACTTGGAGCATCGTCCGCATTTCCAAACTTAGCGATAAAACGAAATTTTATTCCCCCCCCTCCAGCGAAATGCACTCGTGGGGCGGAAGAAAGTGCGCCGGCGCGGTCCAATCAGAACCCGTAGGTCGCCCGCATCATCCCATGGTCCCGCCCGCGGGGGAGCAGGTAGCGCACGATCACGCCGGCCGCCGCGGTGAGAAAGGCGAGGCCGTCGCCGGTCGGGACCTCGTGGAGCAGACGAGAGCCGGTCGCCCGCGCTCGAAGCGGTTGGCCGGGCTGAAGGGGTCGGTCGCACAGGTCGCAGCGTAGACCTGTGCCCGCTCGGCCATGACGGAGGCTGAGACCGAACGCTCAACCTCGACCGTTCGACGTCTAAGTTTCAGGGGGGGGGGGGGAGAGTCGCTGCCCTTACTTTTCTGATACCCACCCATGGGCTGAAAAGCCCGAGCCACGTAGCACGGGCTTTCCAGCCCGTGAGCAACGGCATCGAGGCCGCATGAATTCCTGCGCAAGTTCATGCACCGCTTCGAACCCAACTGCGGGCGCCAGCTGAACCAATCGCCGGAGCAAGGCAGGACGATGGGGTGGGCAAGAAAATTTCCCGACGACGAAGAATCACCCGGCGCCCAGGTGCTCATGTCACGTTTCGTCCCCCCCACCGCCTTACGCTCCGGAAAATGCGGCTCGACCGGAGCACACTCAAGCCGAACGGATGAAGCCGTTCGCCCCCCACGACCGCGGCCGGCGCGGCCCGCTCCGCGGCTTCGGTCCCGCCACCGGGACGTGCGACGTCGCCCCTACCGGGCCCCGCGCCTGCGTCGCTCGCCCCGAACTCATCGGGCGCCGTGGCGACCCGCTGAGCCGACAGGAAGCGCAATCACCCCTCGCGGTGCAATTTCGTCGGATACACGCGGTCCGCACGCCACTGGCAGACGTAGAGATCGCCGCGATCGTCGACGCACACGTCGTGGCAGTGCTTGAACACCGGCTGGGCCTGCAACAGGAGCGCGAGTTTGCCGTCGGTGCCGTAGGCGGGAGCGTGGCCGCCGGGATTCGAGATCACCCGATTCTCGCGATCGAGGATCGTGACGAAACCGCGGTTCAGCTTCATGCGATAATCGCCGGGCTCCATGCCGAAGCAGACGCCGGACATCAGCAGATCGCCCGCGATCACCGGCCGACTCACGAAGGCGCCGGGCAGATACACCGAGCGGACAAATTCGCCGGCGAGCGTGAACCATTGAAACTCGTTGCGCATCCGCTCCGTGCACACGAGCAGCGGCTCGGGCGTGCGCGTATCGACGGCGATGCCGTGCGCCTGCACAAACTTCCCCGGCGTAAGCGAGCTCTCGCCGCCGAATTTGCCGAGGTATTTTCCCGCCGCATCGAAGCGCAGAATGAACTGCGACCCGTAGCCGTCCGCCACGTAGACCTGACCGTCGGGGCCGACCGCCACCTCCGTCGGCGCATACTTCGCTCCGGCCGCGTAGGCGCCGCACGCGGCGGCGTGCGGCAGCTCCAACAACAGCTCGCCGTCGAGCGACGCTTTCACGACGCGGCCTTTCGTGTCGGTGATCCACAGCACCTCGCGCCCGCCGTCGCGCGCGAGGGTGAGCCCATGGGCGCCGGCGAGATTGAGCGTCCACGAGCCGAGCAGTGCGCCGTCGCGGGCGTAGATCAGGACGTTATTGCGCGCCTGGTCGGTCAGGAGAAAAAGGCGGTTGTCCGCACTCATCACCATCTCGTGACAGTTGTTGACCGGTGTCTTGGCCGCATCGGCGCGACTCCAGCGCAGATCCACACGATAGCGGTGCGCGCCGTGGCCGATGATCGCGCCGTGAAAATCCGGGGCCGTTTTGCTCTGCGCCCGGATCTGCGGCGCGAGCAACAGTCCGCCGGCGGCGGCGAGCGTCCCTCCCAGAAAAGTGCGCCGCGTGGTGGCGCGGAGTGCGGCGGGAGACGTGGGTTCGAGCGGGGAAACAGCGACGCGGGGGTTCATGGAGGAAAACGGTGGGGAGGCGTGGCCGGATTAAAAGCCGTAAGTCTCATGCACTTTCAAGATGAGCCGAACGCAGGGCGATCGGAGCGCAAACGGCACGGGCCAGTCCAAGCCTAGGGCAACGCCTCAGGAAATCGCCGGCCGCAAGGCGGAGGACGGAAGGTCCGCCCCACCTCGGAATGAACCGGGCCTACAGCCCTCCCTTTGAAAATACCGCATGCCCCTGGGCCGTTGGCCCAGGCTGGAATGGGGTTGGGCCGTTGGCCCGCAGAACAACCCGGTGTCATCTTGAAAGCGCCGCAGAACAACCCGGTCTCGCCTTGAAAGCGCGGTGGAATACGTCGCCCGCATCGTCGATGAGCGGAGCGCACGCCGCGGGCGAACCGCCGGGCATCAGCGGCCACGCGGTCGCTCGTCATGGCTTGGTTGGCCTTTGCGATACCTTTTTTCTCGCCCCCGGTTGACCTTTTCCGACGCGCCGCCACCCGTTTTCCCCATGCCTTTGTTGACGATTGTCCCGCCGATGCCGGGCGCCGAGCGCCGATTCCAGCCGTTCGTCGACTTCGTGCACACCTGCGGCTGGGACACGGAATTTGTCCGTCTCGACTGGCCCGGCCATCGCCCACCCTTCGGTTCGACCGAAATCTTTCCCCAGATCGACGCCCAGACAACCGGCAAGGTCGTGCTGGGGTTTTCCCTCGGCGCGCTCTACGCCCATCTCGGAGCCTTGCACGCCCGGCACCTGATTCTTGGCTCGATCTCGCCCTTCTTTCTCGAGGACGAAGAAGAAACCGAGCGTTGGATGATTTCCTACCGCGGGGGCAACGCCGCGACTCCGGCCGACGTGCTGGTGGGCGCCCTCGAAGACGAGCAGATGCACCGCCGCGCGACGGCCGTCCGCGACTTCTACCGCCACCACACCTACACCGTCGTCCCCGCCGCCGAGCACGAGCTCTGGCACCCCAACTATCTCCGAGCGATCAAGTCGGCCCTCGACCGCCTCGGCGCCGAGCAATCGAAGGCAGAGGGCAGTAGCCCAAACCCCAAGACCTGACCGTGTTTTTTCGTTGGAAGGGGCCAAGTGCAACGGGAGCAACCAGGCCGCACTGAAAGCGCTCACGACCGCGACCAACCGCTGGCAGGGTGAGGACCTAAACATGGGCGGCCTCCACGCAGTCAGCCGGCAAGTCAGCGTCTGGCACCCCCAACCCGAACCCGCGCTCGCCAAGCACCTCGGCCTGACCACAGACGACAAAGCCTGACCTTATTTCGACGCCCTCTTTCGGCCGTTCGGCAATTTGCGCAGCATAGGAACTCACCGATTGACAGCGAGTGGCCGGGGTCGGTCGAGAGGAACCATTTGGCCCACGTGGCGTAGCAGTGGCGTGGGTAGGGGCGCGGCTCGTCCGCGCCTTGGCCTGAGGGCGCGCACGAGGCGCGCCCCTACGTTCACGGCGGCGCGGGTGCCAGTTCCTGCGCCAGCTTCTCCGCGTCGGCCGGCGTGATCGTGAAACCGGGAGCGATCGAGCGGCCGGAGGTCTGTTCCTTCGCCTCGTGACTGCCACGACTGCCGTCCGATCGTTCGCCGGTGCGGAGCCAACATCGGACACGTTGTCGAATCTCTGTCGGGGTATCGTCGCTATCCGGCTCCTAGCGCCGCTGGCCAATCAGTCGGTCTTGCGGGCTGGGGGCCTACCGGGGGCCGATTTTGTTGCCACCCGTCACCCTCCCCATAAACACCCTCCGGATCCCATCCCCCCCGAGAATCCAGCTTCCTTTCCGCCCGCGCCCCCCAGCCGGATTTTGGCCGTGACAGAAAACAACAGCGAGCGTGCGACCGCAAATGGGCTCACTTCCGTCTCGCTACCCGCCCCCGAATTCCCGTTTGTTTCCGAGCATTCCCCTCCTGCCCGTTTGGCTCCTTCTTTAGAACGACCGATCGTTACTCATGAACACGTTTCAAATGCTGATGCTTGAGAGTTGGGTCAGCCCGATCGGCCTGGCGCCGCAGACCCCGAACACGTGACGCCCGATTCCACCCTGTCGGCACCCAAAGTCTCCGTCCTTGCGGCCGCCGGCATCGACCGCGCGCTGCTGGAGGAGCTGTTCGATCACACGCCAGACATAGCGTTTTTCATCAAAGACGCCGCCGGCCGCTACACCACCGTGAACCATTCCTTGGTGGAACGCCACGGTCTGCAAGGCAAGGCGGAGATGATCGGGCGACGCCCCGCCGACGTGTGCGTGGGCAGCTTCGGACGCATCCCGACCGAACAGGATGCAGCCGTGCTGCGCACCGGGCGCCCCATCGTCGACCACCTCGAGCTCCACTGGCTGCTGCCCCACCGCCCGGTCTGGTGTCTGACGACCAAACTGCCGCTGCGCGATGCGGCGGGAAAGATCTGCGGCCTGATCGGCCTCTCCAAAGACGTGCGCGCGCCGATTTCGCCGCGGGAAATCCAGCCGGAAATCGCCGCGGCCCTCCTGCACTTGGAAACCCACTACGCGGAGCCTCTCTCGCCTTCCCGGCTCGCCCGCCTCGCGCGGGTGCCGCCGGCGAGGTTCGGACGCGCCGTCAAGCGGATCTTCGGCCTCACTCCCGTCCAGTTAATCGCCAAGACGCGCATCGCCGCCGCCTCGCTGGCCCTCCGCGATACTCCTCGCGCCGTCGCCGAAATCGCGCACGCGTGCGGCTTCTCCGATCACAGCGCCTTCACGCGGGCGTTCCGCGCGGCCACGGGAGTCACGCCGACCGAGTTTCGCCAGATGCACCGCACCGCCCAAGCCCGCGGCAAATCGGGAGCAGTCCGCCAGGCCGCGCGGCGGCGTTGACGTGCGCCGCCCTCTCCGGCCGGGACGCGAGCGGGCCCGCCTCGGCGGCGGTTGTGCCGACTTCGCCAGTTTCGCGCGTTTCCCAGTCAAGACGCGGCGACGCCGACATGGTAGGCTCGTGCCGTTCCCATGCCACCCCTTCCGATGCCGATGAGCCACGGAGCAGACAGCCGGGCCACATACGAGCCCCACCTCCCTGCAGAAAAGCACCAGGGCGCGCGGCGCACCGGGTCTGAGCGCGGTCGCATGGCCGCTTCCAAGCCACCTGGCCTCGGCATGACCCCAAGTGGGAAGTCCTCGGTGCTCCCGTGGTGGAAATTTCCCGGAAATAAATCCGGTCTCCGGTCCCTACCCCAAAACGATAAAACGCCATGAAAACAACGGCCGTTCCTTCCCTAATCGCGGCTATGATCGGCCGGCTGGCTGCCCCGCCCGCCGCCCCGGCGCACCCCACCCCACCCTTCCCCCGGCGGACGCTGGGGCGCGCCTTCGCGCTCGGCACGTCCTGCCTTTGCCTCAGCCTGCCCGCCCGCGCGCAAGTCGCGCCGCCGCCTGCGCCTGCGCCCGCCGCTGGTGACCCGATCAAGCTCTCCGTCTTCGAAGTCTCCTCCGAGAAGGACACCGGTTACGCCGCCTCCACCGCGATGACCGGCACCCGCACCAACGAGTTGCTCGAGAACCTCCCCAACTCGATCTCGGTCATGACGCAGGAGCTCCTCCAGGACCTCGCCCTCAACAATTACTTCGACGCCGTCGACTTCGGGATGAGCACCGAGAACCAATTCAACGACCAAGGCACCATCGGCGCCGTCGTCGGTAACCGCAGCGGCAATCAGGTTAACATCCGCGGCCTCGCCTCCATCCGCCAGCTCCGCGACGGCTTCCCGTGGTATCTCGCCGCCGACGTCTTTAACACCGAGCGCATCGAATTCAGCCGCGGCCCCAGCGGCCTCGCCTTCGGCGACGTCGATGCCGGCGGCACCATCAATATCGCCAGCAAGCGGGCATCCTTCCAGCGCCGCGGCTCCGTCCAGGTTCGCTACGACAATTTCGGCACACAGCGCTACTCCCTCGATTTCAACCAGCCCATCCTCCCCGGCCGCCTCGCCGTCCGCGTCAACGCCATCCAGTCCGAGGTCGAGAATTTCAAGCAGCGCATGGGCCGCGACCTCGAGGGCTACGCCGGCTCGCTCCGCTGGCAACCCTTCCAGCACCGTCGCACGCAGATCGACGCCGCCTATGAGACCGGTAATAGCACCTACCACATCGGCCATCTCGGACCCGGCGACTACCGCGCCGCCTACGTCTACGGCACCGGCACCAGCGCCCTCGATGCCGACCCGCTCCGCCCGGGCCTACAGACCAACGGCGTCGGCATGCAGCCGATCCGCGCCGCCACCTCGCTCACTCACGCCCTCGTCGACGTCGGCGGCGTCATCAACAACTGGCAGTCCACCGCCGCGAACACCTTCCGCATTTCGTTCACGCAAACCGGCGCCGCCGCCACGTCCGCCACCGACCCGCAGAATCCCAACCGCCTCGCGGTTCGCCGCGTCCCCGAGAGCATCATCCCGCTGAGCCAGGACTGGGGCGGCCCTGACACCAAGCAGAACTCCAAATATTTCGCTTACACCGTCGAGCTCAAGCACGCGTTTTCCGAGAAGCTCCACGCCCTCGTCGCCCACAACGCCCAAGTCGACGACACCATCCGCAAGCAGGCCTTCTCCACCGTCACCGTCATCGCCCCCGCCAGCCGCTACCTCCACATCGACGTCAACCCCGTGCTCCCCAACCCCAACGGCCCCGGCACCGTCCCCAACCCCAACTACGAGCAGATGTATGTCCTGCACGTGCCGATCTATAATCCCGGCGGCCACGACATCCTCAACTGGCGCGCCCAGCTCGTCTACGACGCCGTCCTCCCCTGGGGCATCACTCAGCGCGTCGTCCTTGGCGCCAACTACCGCCACGAGAAAGTCTACTCCGAATTCTTCGGCTACTCGCTGACCCGTGAGGAGATCGCCCGCCGCGGCTACACCGGTGACGCCGCCTGGTTCACGAACAACCTGGTCTCCAATATCCACTACCTGCGCGACGGCAACAGCGACGAGCAGCTCGGCTGGAACGTCCGCCCCGGCGTCACCCAGCTTTTCCGCTCGAATGCGGGCCTCAACCGCCACCAGGACCAGAGCCTCACCTCCGGCTCCCTCAACATCCTCGGCGCCTACTTCAAGGGCCAGGTCCGCACGAGCATCGGCGTCAGCCGCGAGCACTGGCTGCAAAGCGTCAGCGCCGCCACCACCGGCGACCGAGCCAACTTCAACCAGGCCACCTTCTTGGCCGCGGACGGCTCCCGCCTTCCCAACGACGGCATCCGCAAGGCCGGGGGCATGGCGCTCTATCCGCATTCGGATGACTGGAGCAGCAACCAGACCTACGGCGCCGTCTGGCACGTCCGCCCCTGGCTCTCGCTCACCGGCGGCTACTTCGAGTCGTCGCAGTTCTCCGACAACATCGGCACCGACCTCACCGGCGGCGCCGTCGTCCCGCTCACCGGCGAAGGCGCCGACTTCAGCGCGCGCTTCAAACTCTTCGCCGGCAAAATCGAGGCCACCGTCACGCGCTTCGACACCAAGCAGGAAAACCTCCAAGCCGCGATCAGCAACCAAGTCCGCGACGAGCTGAATCTGCTTCTCGCGACTGACCTCGCCAATACGGTCGACTACCGCGACCGCACCTCGACCGGCTGGGAATACCAGGTGCTCGTCAACCTCAACCGCAACTGGACGCTCCTCGGCTCCTACTCGCGCAACCAGACCGAGTTCACCCGGTTCTTCCCGCTGCTCGGCGCGGTCCTCACCCAGGCCCGGGCCGTCGCCAGCAGCCAAGGGCTCGATCCCGACAACGCCACCATCCTCACCCGCGAATATCTCGAGGACCAGGAGGGCGTAATCTCGATCGCCCAGCGCGCCACCGCCAGCGTCACCACCCGCTACAGCTTCAACGAGGGTCGGCTCAAGGGCTTCACCGCCGGTATCGCCGCCCGTTATACCCGCGGCCGCGAGCGCACCGGGGTCACCATCTCCGGCGTGCAGATCCTGCCCCCGGTCAGGAGTGAAAATTACATCCTCACCAATCCCTTCGTCAGCTACCGCCGCAAGTTTGGCCGCTTCAACTGGACGCTCCAGCTCAACGTCAACAACGTCTTTGACGAGAAAGTCGACGTCGGCAATGGCTACACCTGGACGCGCTACACGGAACCCCGCCAATACGTCACCACGGCGACCGTCGCGTTCTGAGAGCGCCGCTCGTGGCAGCCCGGGGCGTGGGCCGCGGGACCTTCCTTCCGCTCGAAAAAAACGCCCCTC
>JBIKOK010000344.1:0-5277 GCA_044358025.1 Opitutaceae bacterium | reverse complement strand
TTCCGTCGAGGGTGTTGCGGGTGAGGCGGGTGCTCAGGACGGCGTAAAACGGCTCGGTCAGATAGGCGCCGAGTTCCGCGGGGGGCGCAAGGGTTTGGCCCGTCGAGGGCGTGAGGCGCGAAACCGGTCGGTCGAGGGGCGGGGGATTGATGGGGAAAAAAATTGGGACCGGGGTGGTGAGGGGGGCGCTGGGCTCCCGCTCCGTGGGGAAGTTGCGCGGGCTGTCCAGTTGAGCGCGGGATACCAGGCCGCTGGCCAGGCCGCAGCACAGGAAAACGAGCGACCGCGAAGGCAGAGGGAGGCCGGGCAGGACGCGATTGACGGTCATAGGGGGTGGGCGGCCGAAGCGGTGGACCCCAAAAGGCGCACCTTCGCGTCGGGTACCGGCCATGCGAGCGAAGCGGACGGTGGTTTCAACGTAAAAACAGCGAATTTCGAGAGGGAAGAGCCTCGACGCGCGCGGCGTGTCACGGGATTGTAACAGCGCCTTGCTTGACGCTCCGTATACCGCACGGCGTCCTGCTCGGCATCCGCATGAGCGAGCCCAACTCCACCGCTGCACCCGCCGCATTCGCCATTCAAAAACGGCGCCTGCGCCTGCTCGGACTGACCCTGGACGATACGATCAAGGCTTTTTTCGGCGGCAATGCGGTTGTGGCCATCGTGGTGCTGACGCTGATCACGATTTTCCTCCTCCGGGAGGGCCTCGGTTTCTTCACCCAAAACAGCCAGAGCCTGCAGGTTTATCGCCAAGCCGGGCTCGAGTATGTGGATTTCATCCGGGCCGAGGTCGACGACCACACGGCGCTGACCCGCTACCTGTCCGACCTGCGCCTGCGGCAGTTCACCGCGCTGACCGAAGCGAAGCGGATCCCGCTCGAAGACGCCAATGCGGCGCTCGCGACGTTTGACGCGTTTGCCGACCGGTTTGGCAGTACGGTCGATCCGTTGCGCAGCCTGTTATCGGACCTCACGGAGCAGGCGACCGCGATCAAGACCAAGTTCATCGTGACGGGGGACAAGAAAGAGGAGCGCCGGCAATTGCTCGCGGAAGGCAAGACGGCCGAGGCGGCGGCCGTGCACATCGAGGAGACGGATTTTGCCGCGGAGCTGAAGCCTTTGCTGGCGACCCTGCCGGCCTTCAAGGAAGGCAATCGGGAGTTTGGGCGAGCCTTGCTCGCGACGCTCGACGGTGCGCCGGTCATGCCGGCGCCCGAGTTGGCGCTCAGGATGGAAAAATTGAAGCAGCTGACGCGTGACTACGTTGCGGGCCTGCCGGCGGTCGAGCACGCCCTAGAGACCTGGGATTACACGCGGCCGATTCCGGCGTGGAAAGCGGTGTCGTCGTTTGTTTTTGGACGTCAGTGGCTCACGGCGAGTTTCTGGCAGGACTGGTATGGGGTCATTCCGTTGTTCATCGGTTCGCTGATGGTTTCGATTGTGGCCTTGGTGCTCGCCGTGCCGCTCGGGGTGGGGGCCGCGATCTACATCAACCAAATCGCTTCCCTCCGGGAGCAGCGAATCATCAAACCGTGCATCGAGTTTATTTCGGCGATCCCCTCGGTGGTGCTCGGTTTTTTCGGGATCGCGGTGCTCGGCCAGGCGTTGCGGGCGCTCTCGCAGGTGTCGTGGCTGTCGTGGATGCCGGGATTTCCGTACAGCGAGCGGCTCAACATTCTGACGGCGGGCTGTCTGCTCGCGCTGATTGCGGTGCCGACGATTTTCACGCTGGCCGAGGATGCGCTCAACAACGTCCCGCGGGCGTTCAAAGAGGCGTCGTTTGCGCTCGGGGCCTCGCGACTGCAGACGATCGTGAAGATCATCGTGCCGGCCTCGCTGTCGGGGATCATTTCTGCGGTGTTGTTGGGGTTGGGCCGCGTCGTCGGTGAGACGATGGTGGTGTTGCTGTGTGCGGGGAACCGAATCGCGATTCCGGATTTTACGGCCGGTCTGTCGGTGGTGACGCAGCCGGTGCACACGATGACGGGCATCATCGCGCAAGAGATGGGCGAGGTGGTGCGGGGCAGCATCCACTACCGGGCGCTCTTCGTCGTCGGGCTGGTGCTCTTTGCGCTCTCGTTGCTCATCAACTACGTGGCGCAGGGCATCGTGCGCAAGTATCGGATTTCCATCGGCTGAACCATGAGCGCCCCGGCCGCCCACCGTTTTCAGAGCCAGCCCAATGCCGCGCGCCGTTCGGAACGGGCGGCTTTCTGGCTGTTTCGGGCGGCGACCTACCTCGTGCTGGCCTGCGGGCTGGGCGTTTTCGGGACGATTTTTTTCAAGGGTGCGGGCACGGTGTTCAAGGCGGAAGCCCCGTTCATCAACACGACGTTTTTCACGGACGCGCCGGAGTCGCTGTATATTTTCGAGTTCGAGGGGAAGAAATATGAGATGGGCGATCGCGCGTTTCGCGCCTTCAAGGAGAAGCATCCGGCCGCCGCCAAGGTGAAGTCGGAGAGCTATGTCTACTCGGCGGGCGGGATTTTTCCCTGTATCGTTGGGACCGTCCTGCTGGTGGTCGGGTCGATGACCATCGCACTGGTGCTCGGGGTCTGTGCGGCGATCTATTTGAACGAGTATGCCCGGGACGGCCTGTTCATCCGTTTTGTGCGGCTGGCGATTTTGAATTTGGCGGGGGTGCCGTCGATCGTCTTCGGGCTGTTTGGGTTTGGCATGTTCGTGATCTATTTTGGGTGGAACGTTTCGCTGCTCGCCGGCTGGTTCACGCTCGCTTTCATGGTGCTGCCGGTGGTCATCACGGCGAGCGAGGAGTCGCTGAAGGCGGTGCCCAAGGGGTTTCGCGAAGGCTCGCTCGCGCTCGGGGCGACGAAGTGGCAGACGATCCGCAAGAATGTGGTGCCTTACGCCCTGCCGGGAATTCTGACGTCCTCGATTCTCGGCATTGCCCGGGTGGCCGGGGAGACGGCCCCGATCATGTTTACCGCCGCCTACGTGGTGCGCGACAAGCTCCCGTGGGACGTGGCGAAGGCGGGCGACTTCTTGTTCCAAGGGGTGATGGCCCTGCCGTATCACATCTACGTGGTGAGTTCGAAGATTCCGCAGAACGACTACACGGAGCGCGTGCAGTACGGCACGGCTTTTGTCTTTCTTTTGGTTGTGGCGCTGATCGCCGCGAGCTCGATTCTGCTCCGCAACCACCTTCGCAGCCGCTACAAATGGTGACCGCCGCCCCCATCCTCATGGACACTCCTCCTTCCGCTTCCGCCAAGTCCTCGGCGGGCAAGTCCGCTTTCAGTTTGCCAACCGCGTCGGTGCCCTCGGCCTCCGCGCCCGGTGGAGTGGCCGCGCCTGCCGGCGAGGCCCTCGTGGATATTTCCCACTTGGATTTTTTTTACCAGACGTCGCAAGCGCTGCACGACATCAACCTGAAGATTGAGGCGAAGAAGGTGACGGCGTTCATCGGGCCGTCGGGCTGCGGGAAGTCGACGCTCCTGCGCTGTCTGAACCGGATGAACGACCTGATCGACGGCACGCGGGTGGCCCGCGGCACGATCAAGATTCACGGGGTGGACATCTATCAGCCGGACGTCGATGTGATCGAGCTGCGCAAGCGGGTGGGGATGGTGTTCCAGAAGTCGAATCCGTTTCCCAAATCGATCTACGAAAACATCACCTATGGGCTGCGCCTGCAGGGGTTGAACGACAAGGCGAAGCTCGACGCCGTGGTGGAGAAATCGCTCCGCGGGGCCGCGCTCTGGGACGAAGTGAAGGACCGGCTCGATTCGAGCGGACTGGGTCTGTCCGGCGGACAACAGCAGCGCCTGTGCATCGCGCGGGCGATCGCGGTGGAGCCCGAGGTGATTTTGATGGACGAGCCGTGTTCGGCGCTCGATCCGGTGGCGACGGCGAAGGTCGAGGAGCTCATTCAGGAGCTGCGGGAGCGTTTCACGATCGTGATCGTGACGCACAACATGCAGCAGGCGGCGCGCTGCTCGGACACGACGGCGTTTTTCTACCTCGGCAAGCTCATCGAGTTTGCCGCGACGCGCGATATTTTCACCAATCCGGCCAACGCCCAGACCGAAGCCTATGTCTCCGGTCGCTTCGGTTGATCCCCTTTCCGCCATGACGCACTACAACGAAGAAATGACCCATCTCAAGGAGAGCCTCCTTGCGATGGCGAGCCACGCCGAATCCGCGGTCGCCCGCGCCATGCGGGCGCTGGTGGAGCGGGACGACGCGCTCGCCCTGCAGGTGCAGGCGGACGACAACATCCTCGACCAATACGAAATTGAGATCGACGACACGGCGCTCCATTTGCTCGCCAAGGCTCCGCTCGCCACCGAGCTCCGCCTCATTACGGTGGCGATGAAGATATCGCAAAATCTGGAGCGGGTGGGCGACGAGGCCGTGACGATTTCCCGCCGGGTGATCGACTTGGGCGCCGAGCCGCAGCTCAAGCCCTACATCGATCTGCCGCGCATGGCGACGATGTCCCTGGAGATGTTGCGCGATGCGATCACGGCGTTCGTCAACCGGGAGCCGGAGAAGGCCCGGGCGGTGATTCCGCGCGACAGCGACGTGGATGATCTCAACCGCCAGCTGCACCGGGAACTTTCCAGCTACATGGTCGAGCGGCCGACGACGATCTCGCGTTGCCTGCACCTGATGGTGATTTCGAAGGCGATCGAGCGGATTGCCGACCATGCGACGAACATCGCCGAGGAAGTCGTCTATCTTTACGAGGCGAAAGACATCCGGCACTCCGGCCACAAAACTCATGAAACCGAAAATCCTGGTCGTTGACGATGAGCCCGACGCGCTCGAGGTGCTCGGATTCAAGCTGAAGGAGGCCGGTTATGTGCCGATCTTCGCCAAGGACGGGGCGCGGGCGATCGCGGCCGCGCGGGACGAACGGCCGGCGCTGATCGTGCTGGACCTGATGTTGCCCGAAGTGGACGGGCTTGAGGTCTGCAAGATTTTGCGGCGCGATCCGGGGACCGCGATGATTCCGATTTTGATGCTCACGGCCAAGGCCTCCGAGATGGACCGGGTGTTGGGACTCGAACTCGGAGCGGATGATTACGTGACGAAGCCGTTTAGTCCGCGTGAACTGGTGTTGCGGATCAAGAAACTGCTGGCGCGGGTCAAGGCGGCCGACGATCCCGTGGTGCGGTTGCGTTTTGGCGAACTGGAAATCGACGGGCCGCGTCACCAGGTCACGATCTCGGGTGAGGCCGTCGTGCTGACGGCGACGGAGTTCAAGCTGCTCGAACTGCTGGCGCGCCGGCGGGGGCGCGTGCAGACGCGCGA
>JBIKOK010000343.1:0-5285 GCA_044358025.1 Opitutaceae bacterium | reverse complement strand
CGGTGACGCGCACCGCGCCGTTCTCCCGGGTATAGGTGAGTGCCCAGATACGCCCGTTGGCAAAGTCGCCGCAGATATATTTGCCGCGCAGGGAAGGGTGGCGCGTGCCCCGGTAGACGTAGCCGCCGATCACGGAACGACCCATCTTGCGGTCGTATTCCCACGCCGAGTCTGTCCAGATACCGAGCGGTTTTTCCGGCATGGTCTTGAATCCCTTCTGGCTGCCTTCCTTTACCGCCCATTGGAAATTTTGCGGAGCTTTGCCGATCTGGAGCACTTCAATCTCCTCACGTGCGGCCTGACCAATCTCGCCGATCCACGCGAGATTGTCCTGCGGATCGTACGTCATCCGGTGCGGACTGCGCAGCCCGATCGCGTAGAATTCTTCAAGGGCGTTTGATTGGCCGACGAAGGGATTGTCGCTCGGGATGTAGTAATTTGCGGTCTCGCCCTCGGCTGGTTGCCGGCGGATCGGATGGCTGACGGTGCCGCCGCGGCGATCGACATCGATCCGCAGCACGCCTGCGAAGAGATTGCGGTCGATGCGCTGCGAGTTGTCTAACGAGTCCTGCTGGCCGCCTTCGTCGCCGACGGCGATATAGAGAAAACCGTCCTGCGGGTGGAAAAACATGCCGCCGCCCACGTGGAAGATGATCCGCTTCCGCTGATTGATGAGGATCTGTTCTGATTCCGGGCGCAGTTTTCCCGTCGCGCGATCCATCTTGAAACGCGAGATGCGGCTCCACGTCACGGTTTCGGGATCCGGTCGCCCGACCATGACCGGCTGGGGATTCCACGAGTAGAAAATGTATACAAAGTCACGGTTCGACGAGGCGGGGCGGCCATACTCCGGGTGGAAAGCGAGACCGAGCAGCCCGCTGTCGAAACCGCCCTGCGTCTGCTTCGTGAGGTCGAGCACCGTGGTCTTCTCGGCCGTGTCCGGCTTGCCCGAGTCGATCGCCATGACCGCGCCCTCCAGCTCGCCGATGAACAGGCGATTCGTGCCCGGCTCGGGTTCCATCACGACCGGATTCTTGAACGTGACATTGGGGAACGCAGGTTCCGTGGTCCACCGCGTCGCCGAAGTGAACACCGGCTTGGCCGGGAACGCCAGATAGGGTCGGGCCTCGGGTCGTCGTTCGAGGCCGTAGGGGCGGGAGAACAGTCCCGAACGCAGCGCGAGCCCGCTGACAAGCACTGCAAGGGCAAGGGTGGCGAGCAGGAGATAGAGACGGCGTTCGGACAGGGCGGAGCGTTTCATGTTAGCGGATAGAAAGCAGAGACAAGGTCGGAGCGCGCGCTCAGAAGCGCCCGTTTACCCCGGCATGGATCTGCGGGTCGTTGCGGTCGCGGACATAGCGGGGACGATCGAAGCCCCAGACCTCGCGCTGCTTGTCGTTGAAGACGTTGTACAGATCGAGATAGAGGTCTAAGTTACGCGTGACGAGGTAGCGTAACTTGAGGTCGACGCGGTTGGACGCGACCTCGTAGCGCCGGCGGTTTACGAGCGCATTGAATGCCATCAATTTCTGATCCTTGTAGTTGTAGGCTATGCGGAAGTTGTATTTCCCGAGAATATAGGAAACGCCGACGTTGCCCGTCGAGGGCGTGAAGCCCGTCACGTCGGCGGTCGATTGCACGTTGCCGATGCTGCCGTAGTCGCCCTTGGTTTCGAGCTTCGTGTAGTTGGCCAGCAGGCCGAAGCCTTTCAGCCAGCCCGGCAGAAACGTGAATTGCTGCTGGTAATTCAGCTCGAGGCCGCGCACGCGCGCCGAGCCGCCGTTGCGCTGGGTGCGGAGTTCGTAGCCCTGGTATTCGCCGCCGAAGCCGTTGTCCGGCCCGGCGCCGATGACCGTTCCGCCGGCGGTGAACATGAAGTCGGAAATTTCTTTCAGGAAAACGCCGGCGGACACGACGCCGACGGGCTCGAAGTAATATTCGATGCTCGCGTCAAAATTGTCGGAATACTGCGGCTTGATGCCCGGATTGTTGGCGACGACGATGAGCGTGTCTTCGTTCACCTGCAGATTGGGGGTGACGGTGTTGAAGTTGGGCCGGCCGATGCCGCTCGTATAGCTGAGGCGGCCGAGGAGGCCGGAGCGGGGCTCGTATTTGAAATGCAGGCTCGGGAAAACGTGGCGGTAGTCGTTCGACTGCGATTCCCGGCCGCCGCGTTCCGCGAGCATGCGCCGGATGCCTTCGGTCTGGGTCACGGGCCCGACCCACGCCGCGCGGCGGGCCCGCTCTTCGGCGGTGAGATGCTGCACCGGACCTTCGCCGCTGACCGTGGTGTCTTCCATGCGCGCGCCCGCAAGGATCGACAGGCGGCCGGCTTTCGTGTGGCCGAGGACATAGGCGGCGCGCACGTCTTCCTCGGCGTAGAGATTATTGGCGATGCTCTGCGTGTAACTGTGGAGCACGTCCTCGCTCCAGCGTGTCGGCGAGGCGCTGATGTCGTCGCGCATGGCGTCGACCGATGGAATCGGCCGCGCCGCGTAGAAACCGCGGAAGTGGCCATGGTTGTAGTTCGCATCGCGAAACTGGCTCAGCCGGTCGTCCGCCGTGCCCATCGTGCCGTCGGGCCCCACGTGGTTCCAGCGCCGGTCGCGGTTGGATCGCTGGTTTTCCTCGTGGCGGAATTTCAACCCGGTTTTGACGTAGCTCGGCCACGTGAAATCGAGCTTACGTCGGTAGTTGAACTGCGCGCCGTAGATTGTGTTCTCGACGTTCGGGCGCACCGAGTCGAAGACATTGCTTGTATAGTTGTCCAGGTTCGTGGTGTCGGGACCGCTGATCTGCGTGACGGTGGGCGTCCAGCGCGACCGGTCGGTTCGGTCCAGCACCCAGCCCACGCCGCGCGCGGTGACGGTGACCCGGTTGAAGTGATCAAAGTGTTCGCCGTATGAATACGACCCATCGTAGTCGACCTCGGAGCGGGGCGAACGGATCCGCCCGCCCGCCTGCGCGGTGTAGACGGTGGCCGTGCGCTCGCGGTGCAGGTTGATGATTTCCGCGATGCTGGCGGCGACGGGCCGCGCTTCCGTGCGCGTGGCGGTGAAGTTCGGTAAAATCGCGCCCGTGCCGGTCGGCGCTCCCTGCGCATTGAGCGTGGCGACCGTCTGTGCCGTGGCGGTGCGGTGCGTGATGACGAAATTGTCCTCCGAATTCGGCGCATAGGTGAAATTGGTGAAGAGCGAGGCTTCGCTGCTCAGCTTGTAATCGAGTTTCAGGCCGCCGCCCCAGCGGCCACGCAGATTCTTTCGCTCGACGGTTTCGAGGCGCCATTGGTAGGCGGGATCGGCATCGGTGTTCTGGAAGTCGTGGATCGTGTCGTCCATGACGGCGAGATACTCGCGGAAACCAGCAGTGAACGAGACGCCAAGCCGCTCCTCTTTGCCAACCACGTCCGCATAGGAAAACGTCACCGCGGGATGCGGGCGGTCTCGGCGCACGGCGATCGTGCCGCCGAGCGAATAGGTGATGCGGCGCCCTTTGACGTCGAAGCCGCTTCGGGACCTGAGGTTGATCGTGCCCCCGATGGAGTCGGCATCCAAGTCGGGGGTGGGCGCCTTGATGACCTCCATCGACTCGATGGGATCGGCGTTGAGATTTTCGAACCAGCCGCGCCGGTCCGGCGAGATCGAGGCGCTGCGGTTGCCGTCGACCTGGATGGCGCTGAGGTCGGGGTTGATGCCGCGGATCGAGAGATACCGGATGTCGCCGCCAACGTGCTCGGCGATGACGCCGGGCACGCGCTGGAGGAGTTCGCCAGGGTTGCCCGCGAGCGAGCCGAAGGCATCGGAGGAGACGACGTTCTTCACGTTGTCCGCCTGCCGTTGCAGCGTGAGAGCGAGAGCGTGGCCTTCGCGCTCCGAGCTCACGACGAACTTGGCCATTTTGTAGATCGCGGAAGTGAGGGGAAAATTCAGGACGGACGCCGCGCCCGTCCCGGCCTTCACGAGGACACTCTGCGCGTCTAGGCCGCTGAAACTGGCTACAACGGTGTGCGTGCCGGGCGGCACCTGTAGCAGATAGGAGCCGTCACGCTCGGTGGTTGTCGAGGCGTCGAGACCGTCGATGCGGACGAGGGCGCCCGGGAGGAAGGCTCCGGTTCCCTCGTTGCTGACGCGTCCGGTCAGCGTCGCCGTCGCGCCGGATTCCACGGCCGACGACGCCGCGGTGATGACGGTGAAGAGCAGCGTGAGCCAGGTACCGGAGACGGAGTACGGGGGTGGACGTTTCATGGCGGTGGGTTGGGGCGGTGGCAAAAAAGGGCGGTCGATGCAGTCGGGTAGCGCGCGATGCGGGGAGTTCCGCCCGCGCCGGGCGCGAATTCTTTCCGTCGGACCGTAGCGTTTTGGCTCGCGGTGATGCGCGCAAATTTTCCTTCAGTAAAAAGAAACTAACCACTTGTTAATCCAATGATTCTACATTTTTTAATCGCTTGGGCGCAACGTTGATCCTGTTTCTTTCCGTCACGGCCAGAATCCGATTTTGGGGAGGGGGCTGATAGGAAACTAGATTTTCAGGAGGAGAGGATCAGGGAGGGGCATGGTGGGAGCTGGATGAGTTAGCCGTAAATAATTCGATTTCGAGAGGGCGGCGGGGACGGATAATGCTGGGGACTTGGGGCGGGGGGAGAGTTCGGCGGCGGAAAGGGGGCTTTCAGGCGCGAATCGAGGCTGTGCCTGCCGTTTGGGGGCAAGCAGCGCGGGGTGGGGTGGCGGGGCTTTGATCTCCGGATCGCTCGGAGTCAAGGTGCAAACGTTTTTAGAGTTGGGGTAAACTCCTGACCGGGGGGCTGGACCCCTTGCGCGGACTTGCCGCCAATGCCCCCCCACGGCCTTCGGCACAACGCAGGTCAAGTGTAAGAGGTAATTTCTCCACAGCGCAGTTGGGCGAGCGCCGCGGGTTTAGAATGGCGGTGATGAATGATGACCAGGCATTGGTGATAACGCGGCCGCACCGGCCGCACTTGGGAGCGGAGGCGCGAGCGCGCGTGTTGGCGCGATGGACGAAGCGGGGGATTGGGCGCGGAGGAGGTCGCGCGCCAAGCCGAGGTGTCGCGGTCTAGCCTTGGTCGATGGAAACGTGCGCTGGGCGCAACTGTGCAGGCCGTGACGGCGGTGAGGCCGAGTCCGGACTCGGTTGAGGTGCCGGCGCCGGTCATCCACGGCGCTGTGGCTGAAGTCATGACCAACGGCGGCGCTGTGCGACTGTTCGCGGCGGCGGCGAAAGTGCGCGGGCAGGAGCTGTTCGAGCAGATCGGGCGGCTGAAGATGGAG
>JBIKOK010000015.1:0-59639 GCA_044358025.1 Opitutaceae bacterium | reverse complement strand
CGACTACCGCAACGATCCCGCCGGCTACAAGGCGGCCAAGGCGGAGTGGCCGGAGGTGAGCGATGTGGGCCCGCTCACGAATCCGCGGCACGTCGCGTATTACCAGAAACTCGTCTCAACCGTGGATGGGCTCATGAAAAAAATGATTCAGGCGAAGCGTCAGTTCAACAGCTTGGCCGAGCTCGATAATTTTCTGATTTTCACGCTCAACCGCGTGCAATGAGACACGCGTTGCGTCGGCGTAGCCATAGGGGCGGGCGCCCACTCGTCGTTTGACAGTGAGCCGCTTTCGTTCCCCCCTCAGTCGCCTGCTATCCCCCTCCGATCGAAACGCCGGCGAGTTCGTGTTCTGGTCGCGCCCCTTGCGGTGCGGTCGGTCTCTTTTCTCCCGCAACCCAACTGTCTCGGACCCCCCTGATGCCCCCTTCCAATCCCCTGAGCGAACCCTGCGTCATGGTCATCTTTGGTGCGTCCGGCGATCTGACAAAACGCCTGTTGGTGCCCGCCCTGTACAACCTCGCCTGCGACGGCCTGTTGTCGGACCACTTTGCCGTGCTGGGGGTGGGCCGCAGCGAGATCACCGATGCGCAGTTCCGCGCGGCGATGTCCGGCGAAAACGACGGACTGCCAAAGTTTCACACGCGGAAATCGTTCGATCGGGAGCAGAGCGACCGGTTGATCAACCGCTTTCATTTCTCCCCGGCGAATATCGCGGTCGAGGACTTCAAGAAGCTCAAGCAGCGCGTGGGCGAGCTGGATCGTGCCTGTCAGGCGCAGGGTAACGTGCTGTTCTATTTCGCCATGGCGCCGCGGTTTTTTGGTCCGCTCTGCGATACTTTGCATGCGGCCGGTTTTCAGGACGGCCCCGGTTGGAAACGGATCATCGTGGAAAAACCCTTTGGCACGGATTTGGCGTCCGCCCTGCAGTTGAACAAGGAAATCCTCAACCACTGGAACGAGGAGCAGATTTTTCGCGTCGATCACTACCTCGGCAAGGAGACGGTGCAAAACCTCCTCGCGTTCCGTTTTTCGAACGGGATCTTCGAGCCCTTGTGGAACAGCCACCACATCGACAACATTCAGTTCAATGTCTGTGAGTCCGTGGATGTGCAGGGGCGCGGCGGCTACTACGACAGTTCGGGCGTGCTGCGCGACATGATCCAGAATCACATGTTTCAGATGCTGTCGTATCTGTGCATGGAGCCGCCCGGATCGTTCGAGGCGGACGCGATCCGGAACGAAAAGGCCAAACTGCTCCAGTCGGTGCGCATCTACACGCCGGCGGAGGTGCCGCAGTACGTCGTCCGCGGGCAATACGGGCCGTCCTTTCTGGCCAACGGTGAAATCAACCAACCCGGGTATCGGCAGGAGAAAGACGTGGACCCCGCTTCCGGCACGGAGACCTTTGCGGCGATCAAGCTGCAGATCGACAACTGGCGCTGGAGCGGCGTGCCCATCTATTTGCGCTCGGGCAAAGCGCTCTGGAAACGCGGCACGGAGATCGTGGTCACCTTCAAGACCGCGCCCGCCGCGGTGTTTCGCGGCACGGCGGTGGACCAGCTCGAACCGAACCGGCTCGTCTTCCATATCCAACCGCAGCAGGGCATCGAACTCCTGTTTCAGGCCAAGGTTCCCGGCCCGACCATGCAACTGCAGAAGGTGGACATGCGCTTCAGCTACGGCAACGCGTTCAAAGCCTCGCGCTACACCGGTTACGAGGTGATGTTTTATTCGTGCATGCGCGGCGATGCCACGTTGTTTTCCCGCGGCGATCTCGTCAAAGCCGCCTGGGAGATTGCCCAGCCGCTGCTGGACTACTGGAAGGCGACGCCACCCGGAGATGAGTTCCCCAACTATGCCCGCAACTCGTGGGGCCCGCCGGCCGCGAGCGCCTTGGTGGAGCGGGACGGCCGGCGCTGGTTTGAGGTCGTCACGCCGGAAATGTTGGAGCAGCTGCCGCTGTTCAAGGGCGGCGAGCCGATGCTGCTGAGCGCTGTCATCATGGCGTTGAAGTCGTGCTCATTCGCCGCCGGCGAGACCATCATCCGAGCGGGAGACCCGGCCGGTGAAATGTACCTGATCTGCCGCGGGTCCGCCGTGGTGCTCGACCCCGCGGACCAGCCGCTGCGCCAACTGGGCGACGGAGACTGTTTCGGCGAGATCGGGCTCCTGTTGTCGGCTCCGCGCAACGCGAGTGTGAAGGCGACGGCGCAGTGCGATTTGTTTGTCCTGAAGAAATCCGATTTCAACCGCATCATGCGCGATAGTCCGCATTTTGCCGCAGCGCTGGTGACACTGGCGAAGGCGCGTTACGATCTGGTGTTGTCGAGCGCCGATTTGATGGGCTGGTGAGGCCAAAGGGAATTGATCTCCGGGGCGCGGCTGTGGCGCGGATGCCGGCATGATTGACGCGATTCGCAATGCCCACGGCGAGCGCCTTGATTTTGCGTTTCACGCGGGAGCGCCGGGCGCGAAGGAGCTGGTCGTCATCGGCCACGGAGTCACCGGGCATGAGGATCGGCCGTTTCTCGTCGCCCTCGCCGAGGGGTTTGCGCACGCCGGGATTCCGGCGCTGCGCGTCTCGTGGTCCGGCAACGGCACCTCGGAGGGCCGCTTCGCGGACTGCACGATTTCCAAAGAGGTCGCGGACCTCGGTGCGGTGCTCGATGCGGTCGATGGCTACGCCGTCACCTACGCCGGTCACAGCATGGGCAGCGCGGTCGGAGTGCTGCGCGCCCGCGCCGACCGGCGCATCGGTCGCCTGATCTCGCTCGCCGGAATGGTGCACGTGGCTGCCTTCGCGGAGCATCATTTTGGATCACTCATGCCGGGACGTGATCTTATGTGGGCCAAGCCGGGCTGCGTGCTTTCGCCGGCCTACCGGGACGATTGGCGCCGGATCGGATCGGTGGTCGATCGCGCGGAGGATATCGCTGTGCCTTGGTTGTTCGTCCACGGGACGGCCGACACGGTCGTGCCGGTGCAGGATTCGCGCGAGGCCTTCGCCCGGGCGGGCGGGCCCAAGCAACTTGTCGAATTCGCCGGCTGCGACCACGTCTGGGAACCGGGCTTCATCCCCCGAATGGTCGAGACGGTCGTCGGGTGGTGCGCGAGAAGCTAGGCCGCGGGTGGGGCCGAGGTCCACCGCGGGGGATCCTGCGCCGGTCGGCTGGGTGGTTCCAGATTATGCTCGCCTGCACGGCCGTGGCCGACGTGCTTTCCGTTTCAAGATGATGTCATCGCTCAAACGCCTGTTCTGTCTCGTCATGCTGCTGGCCGGCGGGGCCGCCACCGTGGTTCTCGCGGGCGTCGAATCCGGCCAGCCTGCGCCGGACTTCACGTTCACCGACCTTGCGGGCAGGACGCAGAAGCTCTCCGACTTTCGCGGCAAGGTGGTGGTGCTGGAATGGCTTAATCCGGCCTGTCCCTACGTCGTGAGGCACTATCGCAGCGGCAATATGCCCAGCACGCAGGCGGCGGCGGCCGCCGACGGTGCCGTGTGGCTGCAGGTGAATTCGACCGCGATGGGCGATCTCGATCCGGCGAAATCTGCGGAGTGGCAGCAGAAGCAGGGGGTGGTTGCGACGGCTTACATCCGCGATCAGAGCGGCAAACTGGGCCGGCTGTTCGGCGCCCAGACCACGCCGCATTGCTTTGTAATCGGCCGCGACGGGACGCTCGTTTACCAAGGGGCGATCGACGATCAGCCCCAGGCCAGTCAGGCGAACACGTCCTCGGCGCACAACTACGTGAAGGCGGTGCTGGCCGCGCTGAAGGCGGGCCGGCCGGTCGGAGTCGCCGCCACGCCGCCCTATGGTTGCGGCGTCAAATACGGCGAAGGCCACTGAGCCCCGGCTCCCGCGCCATTGAGCCATTCCTCCGCCTGCCCCGGCCCGGACAACCCGATGCCGCTGCCCACGCGCGACGGGGTGAGCCCGAGTTCCGTCGTCCTGCCGCCGGGCGCGTGGCCGACGATCGGCCGTTTTCTGATCGAGCGTTTTCCGGGGATCTCGCCCGCGGCGTGGACGGCCCGCCTCCAAGCCGGCGAGGTGCGGGATGCGCAGGGCAAGGCGGTGACTTCCGAGCGCGCCTACGAACCGCATCTGCGGGTCTGCTACTACCGCTCGCTCGCAAACGAACCGCGCATCCCGTTCGAGGAAGTGGTGGTGTTCCAAGACGACTACATCGTGGTGGCGGACAAGCCCCATTTCCTCCCGGTCATCCCGTCGGGGCGCTACGTGCAGGAAACCCTCCTCGTGCGGCTGAAACGGAAGCTCGGCCTCGACGATCTTTCCCCGATTCACCGCATCGACCGGGAAACCGCCGGGCTCGTGGTCTTCACGATTCAACCGGCGACGCGCGGCGCGTATCAAACGATGTTTGCCGAGCAGGCGGTGCAGAAACATTACGAAGCCATCGCGCCGTGGCGGCCCGAACTCCGGCTGCCGCTGGTCTATCGGAGCCGCCTGGAGGAGAATCCCGCGCGTTTCATGCAGATGCGGGAGGTGGCCGGCGAGCCGAACGCCGAGACGCGGATCGAGTTGCTGGAGATGCGCGGGGCGTTTGCGCGCTACGGTCTTTCGCCGGTCACCGGCCGGAAGCATCAGTTGCGCGCCCACTGTGCGGCGTTGGGCATGCCGATCTGCCATGATCAAATCTATCCGGTCCATTGCGCGGAAAACAGCGACGACTACAGAAAGCCCCTGCAGCTCCTGGCCAAGTCGATCGCGTTCGCCGATCCGATCACGGGTGAGGCGCGAAAATTTACGAGCGCGCGAAACCTGTAGCGGGCGGGCCGGCGCGTCGTTACGCGGAATGAAGGATCATGCCGGCCGAGCGGCCGGCAGAACAAGGGACCGGCATCATGGCCCGGACTGAGCTCGCGCCAACTCAGCCGCGAGTTCCGCGTGCAATCATTTGACGGCGGCATCGGTGTTTTCATCCGTCGCAGGGTCGAGCCGGGCGTCGAGCGCCGCGGCCGCTTCGCCTTTTTTCCGCCTATGGCGCGGCGCGGCGCAACGCGGCGAAGGGCCAGCGGGCCAGTTCGTCCTAGGCGCGCAGACGCACGTCGCCGGCGGCGCTGGCCAGTTCGAGAAATTTCCATCCCTCGGCTTCGTGGCCGTCGTCGCTTTCACAGAGACCCATGGCCGCGCGCAATCGTGGGTGGCGTTTGCCGGAGTCCAAGGCGCGGCGCAGGGTACGGCATGCCGGCACGAGGCCGGGTTTGCGGGCTTGCGGCAGGCGACGCTGGACGTGCCCGGTGGCCAGTTGCTCCCCCCTCGTCGCGGACGCGGGCAATCTGATTGGGCGTGGCGCGCTCGACCGGGAAGGGCGGCAAAGAGGGCCGTCGGCCATCGGGCGACAGCGCCATCCTCTCGCCGGACGGCGGTCGGAACAGCGCCTCCATGCGCGCGTCGAACGAGTCAGCCCGCGTGTGTCCGGCGGCGCCCACGCACGCGCCGAAGAAACGGAGGCCGGGTAACCTCACGCCGAAACGGGAGCGCCGGACGGGCGAAGACGCAAAGTGGAAAACCCGGTGCGGCCACGCCGCGTTGACGGGCGCCTCCCGCGGGGGGGGGCGCAGAATCGTCCGGAAGAATCTTCGCTCTGGTCATGGGCCGGAGGGCCCGCAATCGTCGAGCGTTCATGAGTCGCGAAATGTGTTACCGTTGTTTCTGGCCGTTGCGCCATTGCTGGTGTGGCTCCATCACGCCGATGCCGACACGCACGAAGTTCGTGTTTCTGATGCACCCCTATGAGCACAAGCGCGTGAAGGCGAACACCGGTCGGCTCACGCATCTCTGCTTGCGCGACAGCGAGCTGCACCTCGGCATCGGCTTCGATGACCACGAAGCCGTGCAGGCGCTGATCAACGATCCGCATAATTTTCCCGTGCTGCTTTATCCGGGTCGCGGCGCGCGCGATCTCTCGCAGGGAGAACTTCACGCCACGGAGCTCGCGGGCCGGCGGCTCGTGGTTTTCCTGCTGGACGCCACCTGGCGCCTTGTCCGGCCGATGTTCCGCACGAGCCTCAGTCTGCAGCGGTTGCCCCGGATCATGTTCTCGAATGCGCCGCCGAGCCGTTACGTCATCAAGCGGCAGCCGGAGGCGGGCTGCCTGTCGACCCTGGAAGCCACGCACGAGTTGCTCGTCGCGCTGGATCGCTCGGGGCTCGATCAGTACGCGCAACCGGAGCAACTGCTCGGGCTGTTTCAACGCATGCAGGAATTCCAGCTGCGGTGCGCGGCCGGCAACCCGCGTGGCCGCGATCGCCGTCACGGCCCCCGCGTTGCGCTGGAAGGGCCGGCTGTGGCGGCGGATGCTGCGCCGAAACGCCGACGGATCTTTCCGGCGGTCCTGGCCTCGTGACCCGAATCGCCCTCGGCACCTCGGGCCCTGCCTCCGACCTGCTCTGGCGGTCGGGCACGTTCGATTTGCCGCGTGATGGATGAAGGGCGCCGCGCTTCGCTCGCGCCATGAAAACGCCCTTCGCGTCATGGGTCGGTCGCGTCGCCCGATTTCGTTTGGACTGATCGTGGCGCGGGCGGTTGCGCCGCCGGGCGCCGCGGCGCGCGCCGCCGACGAGACGGCCCGCGCATTTCCCGGCGCCGAAGGGTTCGCGGCCTATGCGCGGCGCGGCACGGGAGGACGGCGGATCGGGGTGACGAGCCGCGCGGATCCTCGGCGCGAGGGCCGTCTGCGCTGGGCGCTGGCCCAAACCGGTCGCCGCATCGTCGATTTTCAAGTGGGCGGATGCTTCGAACTGGACTTGTCCCTGCCGGTGTCGGAGCCGTTTCTCACGCTCGAGAGCTCGACCGCGCCGGAGCCCGTGATGTTGAAGGACGGGGCTCTCCATCATCAGTGGCACCCACGACATCATCGTGCGACACCTGCGGGTCCGGACCGGTGATGAGCCCGCCCTCGGCAAGGGCCGCTGGAAAACGGCGCCGCGCGGACCGAAATCGAGCGATGCGGTGAGCGTGAAGGAGTCCGCCGCTGTGATGATCGACCCCGTGTCGGCATCGGGGAGCACCGACGAGACCGTCTCCGTGACCCACAGCCGGCGGGTGACGGTGCCGCACTGCAGCATCGCGGAGCCACTGGCCAATCCGGCCCTGCACCTCGAGAACGGCGTGCCAATCTCCCACGCGTAGGGCGCGCGGGTGCAGGGGACGAGATCGCGTATCTGAAGGACAACCTTGCGTGGTTCAAAATCCGCGGCCCGCAACTCACCGCACCGCCCGCGGGCACCCGGGTGCGCTCCGCCGCCGACAAGAACCTCCTCGCCTTCTACGAAGGCTCTGGCACGCGGGGGAAAGCCTCGGGCAATCCCGCCGGGTTCGTGGTGTTGCACAACGCCTACCGGCACCCGCTCAAACCGACGGCCCCGGACATCCACGTCATTTTGGAGGAACTCAAGGGCACCGCCGGTCAGCGTCCCGACCCCGCGAGCACCACGGACACGACCGCGATCTTCGTGGCGGGGAACCTCGGGCCGCTGCGCCCGCGCGCGGGACTCGGCGCATGGGCCGGCGTGCGCGCGGACCTCGCCCCAGACGTGGTCGCAAAGCTCCGGCGCGAGCGGCCACCTTTTGATGTTACACCGCTGGACCTGCTGCCGGCCGAAGCGATCGAGGCGTTCGTGCTCGCGAATGCCGGCGGGACACTCCCGCGCCGCGAAGCCGCCGACGAACGTATCGTGCGCCAGTATCGTGCTGGCACCGGACGCGTTATCATGAGCCAAGATGACGTCGGCGGCTCCGGGATGCAGCCGGGAGGCTGACGGCGTCGAACTCCTTCCCGCGCGTGTGGCTGAGCGATCGATCAAGCACCCCTGACTGCGGCGCGTTTACCAACGGCGTGGGCGATCACCTTGGCCCGGATATTTCACACGTAACTTGACCAAACCGACTTCACAGAGGACGCGGAGCCCAGGCCACAGAGCTCACAGGGCGCCATTCGTGTTTGGCGCTGTGACCTCGGTTCCCATCTCGGTGCGCTCAGGGGAAATCAATTTACTCAGGAAAGTGGGATTGATGCGGGCTAGGGGCGACGGGGTGAGATTAGACTTTGCCGTTCCCTGGTCGCGGGCCGGCGCTTTGATCCCCGTTTGTTCCCGCGGTGAGATTGCCGGATTGCGCTCGGCCGGGAGGGCTGTTGCCGTCGGGCATGTTGCCGACCCAGCAAGGATCGTTTCGTTTGTTTCGCGTCAAGGGGATCGATGTCCACGTGCATTGGTCGTGGTTCCTCGTGGCCGTTTATTCGGTCTCCGGACGCGTGCCGAACTATACGTCGCCGATTTGGGCTGTGCTCGAATACCTGACACTGTTTCTGGCGGTCCTGCTCCACGAATTCGGCCACGTGCTGGCCTGCCGACAGGTCGGCGGCATCTCGAACCAAATCGTGTTGTGGCCGCTCGGCGGCGTGGCCTACGTGGCGCCGCCGCAGCGCGCCGGCGCGACGCTGTGGAGCATCGCGGCCGGACCGCTCGTCAACGTCGTGCTGCTGCCCATCTTCGTCGGCTTGTTCTACGCGTGTCGGGCGGCGGGTATGCTCGAGTCGAACCCCGACTTGGCTCGCTTTCTCTGGGCGGCCATCGTGATGGATGTCAGCCTGCTCGTGTTCAACCTTCTCCCGGTGTATCCGCTCGATGGGGGACAAATTCTGCGCTCGCTCCTCTGGTATCGGCTCGGACGGGCGCGGAGCCTGAAGGCGGCGGCGCTCATCGGGTTGGTCGGCGGGGCGGGGCTCGTGGCGCTGGCGGTGTGGTGGCAGTCGTTGTGGACGGGGTTGATGGCGGGCTTCCTGTTGTTCCAATGTTGGGGCAGTTACCGGCAGGCCGGAGCGCTGCGGCAGCTCGAACAATTGCCGCGTCGGCCGCACTTCACGTGTCGGGTGTGCCGTGCCTCACCGCCGATCGGCGCCTATTGGGTGTGCCCGGCCTGCAAGGGCGCCTTCGATCCGTTCGCCACCGCCGCGGTCTGCCCGCATTGCCAGACCGCGCTCGCTCTCACCACTTGCGTGGACTGCGGCGACGCCCGGCCGCATCGCTCGTGGGACGCCTCCATCGTCGACGTGTAGTCGGGGCGGGACACGATTCCGTCCGCCGTTCGTTACCCACTGCGTTGATGCCGCCGGATTTCGCCGCGTATTTTACGAGCGTCATCGTGGCGACGAGATTCAGGTCTTCGAGTGTTTTGAAGTTGATGCATTTGCGGCCGGTTTTCGGTTTGTCGAACTTCGCGGGATTTGGGTTGCGGAGCCAACTGCCCGCGCCGCCGACACAAAGGTGCAGGGCGTAACCGCTATTTCCCGCGACGAGTCCGATGGTGAATCAGTCTCCGTCGCGACTGCGCGCCGAACGGTAGGGATGCCGTAACCGATGATCGGAGACGGTCCCATCCTGGACCTCGGGAACGGCGCGAGTTTCGGTCCGGCCTTGCAGCTGGCCTTGCGCGGGGGCGTCATCGTGTCGCGGGATCGATGGGAGGGCCGCCAGGAATTTGGGGACGGAGGGGGGGGGGGGGGGGGCCATGCTGCGGGACTGGCGGTCGTTGCCCGGCGAGCAATTTCGGAGGTGCGGCGACAGGAGAGCCGGGGGTTGACTGGTCGCCTGCTGGAACGACCGGTGCTGGCCAAGGCAGATCCCTGAGCGTTTCGTCGGGAAAGAAGATTCGGCGGAGCTGGACGACGGATCAGACCGGCGTCGCGACAGTCGACCCGCGTGGTCCGCGTTTTCATCGGCGGATCGCGTATCAAGGTGGTCGCCGAGCGTGAGCGTACTGCGGCCGAAAGGGGCGCCGCTTACCTCGCGTCGCAGCTGAACATTCACTCGTTGCCGGAGCGATCAATCCGTTGCCCGAATATCCGCCCCAGGGCATTTCGGTCGGCCCATCCGCGACCTCGCCGCCCGCGTTCAGCATGGCAAACCGGCGGTCGGTCTTGGCGCGGGTGTCGGGTTCGAGGTTTAGGGTGACGTTGTGGCCCGAAACGCGTTAGCCCATCGCTGCGGGTGCGACGTTGCCGAGGAGCACCGGACCGCCGAGGATCGTCAGCGCAACGCGCATGACCCGCTGGGCTGGCTCGGGCGGCCAGGGCGGCTGGACGGGGGTAGTCGGCAGATCGCCGTAGCGCGTGAGGGGACCGGAAATTCGGTTTTGAAAAACCGACCTCGCGAAGAGGACGGCTTCCTCAGCGTTGCCGGCAAACTGAAACCAAGTGGAGACGCGTGCCGGGGGGACGAGTGGGTTGAAGGAGGCGTCGGGAGCGCTTTTCGATGAAACGAGGCGCCGTGCTCGGACGGCGGCGAGGAGATTTTAGCGCCGCGTGCCTGCAACGGAATTCAAGGGCCGGCGCGTCGGTCGATCAGTCGAGTTCCCGTTTCAGCACGCCTTTTGGCCGGGCGTCTCGCGTCCCCGGTCAATTGACCCGCCATGAACCCAATTGGCGTCGCAGATCTATTGGCGCGGACCGACGCGCAATGGTTTTGTTGCTGTGCTCCCTGCCTTACTTCAGGAACGGGGCGACGGTCGTGACCACCTGGTAGAGTCCGACTGCGGTCATCGCGATCGCCGCCACCCACAGACACGCGCGCCAGAAATTTCCCGTCCGCAACGCGGGGTCAGCCCGGCGGTAGTTCAGCCAGAGCGCCGCGAGCGCGAGAAACGGAATCATCAAGCCCTGTGCCACGGCGCCGACAAAGACCAGCGTCACCGGCGAGCCCCAGACGACGTAGAGCAGGGTCCACGCGGCCGGCACGAGCACGCAGAGCCACTGGATTATGCGCTGGCGGTCCGCCTCCGCCGGGAACGTCCGCACTTTGAAGACCACCAGCGCGTCGGCCATGAGACGCGCGTTGGAGGCTGTCGCGACAAAGATCGTCGAGTAAAGCACCGCCACCGCGCCGACGAGAAACAGCCACAGGCTCCACGCCCCGAAGGTTTCCACATACATGGCCGAAAGGGTTTTGATCATGTCGGCATTGGTCACATCGAGGCCTTTGGCGTGCAGCACCGCGGCGCCGAGCAGATAAAACGCGATCGTCGCACTCGTGTAGACCGCGCAGGACACCCACGAATCGGCCTTGAGCACGCGCATCCAGCCGCGGGCTCGCTCGGCCCAGGCGATCGTGCCGTCGGGCGGGCCGACGTGACGCGCGTAGCCTTTTTCCAAGACCCAGTAGGGATAGTAGATCAGTTCCGAAGCGCCCACGCCGATGATCCCGAAGGCCGCAAAGGCGACGGTGAAAGAGCCCGGCAGATTGAAACTGAAGCCTTCGGCCAGGTTTTTCATCGTCACGGCATAGGGCGTAAACTGCAGCGCGATCACCGCCACCATGGTGCATAGCGTGAAGGCCACGACCATCCACGTGGCCGCGGTTTCGACGAGTTTGTAGCGCCCCACCACGAGGAGCCCGGCCGTCACCCCTCCGATGATGACCGCAATGACGTTGGTTGAAAGATTGACGCCGGCGATGGCCATAATGCTCGCCACGCCGCCGACCATGCCCGCGATCTGAAAAATCGTCGCGGCAAACATAAGCGCCCACAGCCACAACAACCACGAGACGACCACGCGAGGGCCGGGTACGAGGTTCATCGTTTCCAGCGTGGTCAGCCCGTGCGCGAGGGTGAATCGGCCCAGTTCGATCTGGATAAAAACCTTCAGGACACACCCGAGGATGATGAACCACAGCAGAGTGAACCCATAGCTCGCGCCCAGCTTGGGCGTCACAATGAGTTCGCCGGAGCCGACGATGGAAGCGGTGATGATCAGTCCGGGACCGAGTTGGCGGAGGATGCCTCCGAGCGAAGTCGGGGCGGGTTGGGTCGATGGGGGCGTGGGGGGGGGCATCTTCGGGGAAAAGGCGGTGGCTGGGGCGCCGTCGGGAGGGCGAGATAGGACGTAACTTCGCCCGCAGCACAACGCTAACTTCTGGCCGGAAGATTCACCGCCCCCAGCCGTCGCGTTACGGCGCAGCCAGTGGTATCCGGCCTTTCGGCTCACGCCGAGATCCTCGGAACGCCGAACAGGGACAGCCGAACGGGGTTAGGGCTTTGGGGTTTTGCGTTCAAGTTCATGAGCTGAGCTCAGCTGGACTTGAACGATCGCTTCCCCCGGGCGGCCTCCGCTCCGCCGCGTCCAAGCCGCCACCGTCCGGCTGACCTCGTGCAGATTTCCCAGATGCAGTGCCTCGCCGAGCCAGCGGTTGATCACCGTCGTTCGTGCCTTCAATATCCCTGCCGAGGCCCGTCACCACTCGGCCGGATTTGCCTCCGTGTGCCCGTTCGTCCGCGGTGCGACCCGCGCTGGCCAGCCGGCCGGCCAACGCGACTTGCCCTGCCGCCTCCTGGGTCGCCCGAAAGGGCCGGATGCGGTCAGGTGAAGAGCCGGACGGGGTCATGCGAAGAGCCGGACGCGGTCACTCGTGAACTCTTGACCGCGAGATGGGTGGGGCGGCGTGCCCGAGCGTTAGGGCGGAGTGGATTTTGGCGGTGAGCTTTTTCCGCCTTTTGCCCAGGGCGGGAAAACACACTCGCTCTGCAGCCCGTGCCACAATGCGGGCGTCTGGCCGAAGAAGGCGCCGAAGCGGATGGACATGACGGGTGTGATGGCGCGGTGGCCGAGGACGATCTCGTTGATCGCGCGGAGCGCCACGCCGATGGCGGGAGCCCTGACGTTTTGGGGAATCCCCCTCGGGGTGAGGTATTCCCCGAGCAGGATTTCGCCGGGTGTCATGGGCGGCTTCATGGCTATGAGGTGGAGGGGAAACCGGACGAAGTCAGTGCTTGATTCTTTGCGTGGGTTCACTGGCTGCGATCTCGCGGAATTTCTTGATGAGTTCTTTGTCGAACGTCTTAACCTCGCAGTGATGATGGTGCGCGTAGGCGCAAAGCAGCGCGTCGCCGAAGTCGGCGTGCTTGGCGCGATACCACTGGATGGCATCCAGCACCCAGCGGGCGTCCGGGCAGGCGACGCCGGTGAGGCTCAGCAGCGACATCAGCTTGGGACCGATGGTCTCTGGCGTGCCGGCGTAGTATGTCTCCAGCACATAAACGGTCTCTTGCAGGATGGGCGTTGGAATGATCAGGCTCACGCGACCGGCGCTGGCGGCGCGAAACAGCTCCGTCGCGGCGGGCGACTGCACCGGGTCGTCGCCGGTCAGGTAGCGGACGATAACATTGGCGTCGATGGCGACGGATTTCATCGAATCGGTCTGTGCGCAGGGTCAGCGACCGGCCCGTGCGATTGCAGCTTTGGCCCCTTGCTTCATTTTTTCGACGCTGACCGCTGTGCGGCCGGTGCCGAGGGAACCCGCGAGGGAATCGACATCGTGCAGCGGCTCGAGGATAAGGCGGTTGCCCTCTACGGTCTGGCTGAGAATCATGCCGGGGCGGAGGCTGAGCGCCCGAACCGCCTCGGCTGCGAGGGTGGTCTGGAAGGCCGGCGAAATGGTGGTCTGCGCGGAGATTCGCCGGGATGCGGGCAGTTTTCTTTGGAGCGTGGGCATGACCAAGGGTTGGTCGCATCAACCCTTGGTTCAAGCTCGATCTGTTTGTGGTGAAGCCGGCGTCGAGTCAGCAGCGGTTCAGACCGTCGCGAGAATCTCGTTCAGGGTCTTGCTGGGACGGAGGGCGGCGGAAGCTTTGGCGTCATCCGGCTGGTAATAGCCGCCGATGTCGGCGGGTTTGCCCTGCACGGCGATCATTTCGGCGACGATTTGTTTTTCGGCGGCGGTGAGCTTTTCGGCGATGGGCGTGAAGATCGCTTTCAGTCCGGCGTCTTTGCTTTGCGCGGCGAGGGCTTGGGCCCAGTAGAGGCAGAGGTAGAAATGGCTACCGCGGTTGTCGATGCCGGCGCCGACTTTTCGGGCGGGGCTCTTGTCGTGTTCGAGGAACTTGCCGTTGGCTTCGTCCAGGGTCTCGGCGAGGACTCTCGCCTTCGCGTGGTTTTGCGTGATGCCGAGGTGCTCGAAGCTCGCGGCGAGGGCGAAGAATTCGCCGAGCGAGTCCCAGCGGAGGAAGTTTTCCTCGGTGAATTGCTGCACGTGCTTTGGCGCGGAGCCGCCGGCGCCGGTTTCGAAGAGGCCGCCGCCGTTCATCAACGGGACGATCGAGAGCATCTTCGCGCTGGTGCCGACCTCGAGGATCGGGAAGAGGTCGGTGAGGTAGTCGCGCAGGACGTTGCCGGTGACGCTGATGGTGTCTTGACCGGCTTTGAGGCGGACGAGGGTCGCTTCGCAGGCGGCGGCGGGCGCGAGGATCTTGATGTCCAGGCCGGCGGTGTCGTGCTGGGCGAGATAGGTTTTTACTTTCGCGAGGATCTGCGCGTCGTGCGCGCGTTTCTCGTCGAGCCAGAAGATGGCGGGCATGCCGGAGAGGCGGGCGCGGTTGACGGCGAGTTTCACCCAGTCCTGCACGGGGGCGTCCTTGGTCTGACAGGCGCGCCAGATGTCGCCGGTCTCGACCGCGTGCTCCAGGAGGACTTTGCCGGTGTCGTCGACGACGCGGAGGGTGCCGTTGCCGGGGGCCTGGAAGGTCTTGTTGTGCGAGCCGTATTCCTCGGCGGCCTGCGCCATGAGGCCGACGTTCGGCACGGTGCCCATGGTCTTCGGATCGAAGGCGCCGTGCTTTTTGCAGAAGTCGATCACGGTCGCGTAGACGCCGGCGTAGCAGCTGTCGGGGATGACGCAGAGGGTGTCCTGGCCCTGGCCCTGCGCGTTCCACATCTGGCCGGAGGTGCGGATCATCGCGGGCATGGAGGCGTCGACGATGACGTCGCTGGGGACGTGGAGATTGGTGATGCCTTTTTCCGAGTTGACCATCGCGACGGCGGGGCGGGAGGCGAAGACCGCGGCGATGTCGGCTTCGAGGGCGGCTTTTTGGTCGGCGGGGAGTTTTTCGATTTTGCCCAGGAGATCGCCGAGGCCGTTGTTGAGATCGACGCCGAGCGTGGCGAGGGTGGCGGCGTGTTTCGTGAAGAGGTCTTTAAAGAAGACGCGGACGCAGAGGCCGAACATGATGGGGTCGGAGACCTTCATCATCGTGGCCTTGAGGTGGAGCGAGAAGAGTGTGCCGTCCTTCTTGGCCTTCATGATCTGCTGGGCGTAGAAGGCGCCGAGCGCCTTCCGGTTCATGAACGTGGCGTCGAAGATTTCGCCGGCCTTGAGGGGCGTCTTTTCCTTGAGGACGACGATTTGTGCGGCCTTGGTGACGGCCTCGGGCGAAGCGCCGGCGGGAGCGGGGGCGGGGACGAACTCGATGCGGACGGTGGTGGCGGCGGGGACGGTGAAAGACTTCTCGTTGGAGAAGAAATCATCGTGGCCCATCGTGCCGACGGAGGTTTTGGACGTGGGCGACCAGGCACCCATCGAGTGCGGGTGGGCGCGGGCGTAGGCCTTGACGGCGTTGGGGGCGCGGCGGTCGGAATTGCCCTCGCGGAGGACGGGATTGACGGCGGAGCCGAGGACTTTCGCGTAGCGGGCCTTGGCGTCCTTCTCGGTGTCGGTCGTGGCGATCTCGGGGAAGTCGGGGAGGGCGTAACCCTTGGCCTGAAGTTCGGCGATGGCGGCCTTCAGCTGCGGGACGGAGGCGCTGACGTTGGGGAGCTTAATGATGTTGGCCTCGGGCTTGAGTGTAAGGGCGCCGAGTTCGGCGAGGGCGTCGGGCACGCGCTGCGCGGGCGGGAGGAGGTCGGAGAAATTGGAGAGGATGCGGGCGGCGACGGAGATGTCGCGCAATTCCACATTGATGTCCGCGTGCTTCGTGAAGGCCTGCACGATCGGCAGGAACGAATAGGTGGCGAGCGCGGGGGCCTCGTCGGTTTTGGTGTAGATGATGGTGGGTTTCACGGCGGACATGTTAGTAGAAAAAAGAGAGGCAGAGAGAGGGGGAGACGGGCGAATCGGAGGATTGCGAACCTGAGAGGCAAAGGTGCGGACGGTGGACGGTCAAAGGCTTTTGCAGGGCGTTTCTTGTGGTCGCGGCGGCCAAGGTATCGGCGCGGAGGTGGGCCGACGGCGGGCGCGTGTCAGGTCAGGCGTGACATCCGGCGCGGTGACTCGGGGAAATCCACGCCCATGGCCAACCAGACGAGCAGACCGAGGGGGAGCGCATAGAGGAGGGGCGCGAAACTTCCTCCGCCCGGCGCGGGGGGCGGTGGTGCGGGGAGGGTGGTGAGGGCGAGGCCCGCGAAAAGGCAGCCGATCGCGAGCCATTGGTAAATCGGCAGACCGGCCCAGCGGGCGGTTTGTGGTTCGCCGCGGTAGCCTTCCTCCACGAACCGGGCGCAGGTGCTGAGGATCAGGTAAGCGCCCATGATGAACGCCAGGTCGGTGTGTTCGATCCAGAGCCGGGCGAGCAGACCGAGAATGACGAGGTTGCCGACAATGGAGTAGAGCGGAGTGGGGTGGACGGGCACCCCGTCGAGTTTCGCGAGTTTGCAGACGCGTGAGAGCGGATGGTGATAGCGGATACCGAGCCAGGCGTCGGCCGGACGGCCGTGGCAACAGCCCTGGACGAGGCAGCGCAGGCGGCCGACGGCTTGGATCACCGGAGCGGCGACCGCGAAGGCGCCGGCGAGATACCAGCCTTCATCGCGCCAGAGTTGCACCACGAGCAGTCCGGCGCAGCCGCCGAAGAGCCCGCCGAAGTAGCCGAACGGCCGGGCGAGTTGCGAGGAGGCTTCGAGCCATTGGCCCCAGAGACCGGCGCCGAGGAGGCTGCAGAGGGCCACGGCGATGATGGCCGGCGCAAAATGCGGCCCGAGCAGCGAGCCGGCGAGCCACAGGCCCAGCACGGTGGCACCCGCCACGTAGGCGCCGTGATTGATGATGCGCACGGGCCCGATACGCCAGTCGTGCCAGGAGTTCGCGACGCGCTCGGTGGCGCGGCGCAGCGCCGCCCACAGGGCGGCGCGGTGCGCCGCGGCCAGATACACGAGCAGGCCCGCGATGACATCGAGGAGCGAATGCACCCCGGTCGTCACGCAACTGGCGGCGATGAGCGCAGCGATGATGCGGCTGGTCCGCCGGCCGAGACGGTCGCCCCAGACGTCCGCGGCCACGAACGCCCAGAAGACATGAAACGACGGGAACGCACACGCGGTCGTGTCGTAGAGGCGGTCGAGCAGCAGGAGGGCGCCCCAGGCGGAAGAAGCGTCGACCGGCCGCGCGGCGGAGACGAACGGGGAAACCAGAAAACACCAGACGATGAACGCCGTGCCCCAGAGTGCGGTCACGGTAAAGTCGCGCAACCGCGACTGCGAACGGGCGACGAAGGGCGCCAAAGCGGTCCACGCATAGGCGCCGAGATAAAACACCGCGGTCCATTCCCACACGGGCCAGGTGCGTTCGAACGGCCGCATCGTGTCGACGGCGAGACCGAGCGGGGCCAGGCGGGTGCAAGCCTCGTAGCCCGCCAGCCACGGCGTAAACGCGAGGAGGAGGGCGGCGAATTTTTGGCCGAGGGTCGGCGCAGTCGGCCCGGCGGGGGGGAGCGAGAGCCACGCGGCCGGCCCTGCGCGACCGAAGCGGCGCTGCAGGTCGATGCGTTCATAACCGATGACGAGCGCGACCATCGCCAGCCCCAGGACCGGGGCAACGATCCACAGGCCGCCGCCGCTGCGTGCGGCCGCGGCAAGACCGAACCCGAGCGCACCGCAGCCCGCGTAGATCGGGTGGGGGAGCCAGCGGTAGACGCCGGTGTCGACCAGGCGGGGCGGGGGAAAGGCGTTCATCGGCAGGCCACCGCCCCGGCGCCACAGGTCACCCATGGCGCGCAGCGTGATCGCGGCGCCGACGACGGCGATCGGCCAACCGACCGTCGCCAAGGCAGGGGGTGCGGGCAGATGGGGATATTTTTCGTCGAGCCGGACGGCCCACGCCGCGAGGCCGAGCGGGAGCGCGACGCAAAACGCGGCGGCGTAGAGGAGTTTTCCGAGCGTGGCGTTCATCGCAGTCGCACGTGTTCGTGGATCACGTGGCCGGACGCGGCGGACTGGCCGCCGAGCGTAAGGATTCCGGATACGGACCATTTCGACTCGTCGAACGCCAGCAGGCGGGGCGGGAGCAGGCGCGGCAAACCCGGCCAGCGGGCAAACACCGTCGCGGCGAGCCGGCCGGTGCGGAGCGTGCGAGGGACGCCAAAGTCGAGGCGACCGGCGCGCCAGCTCACGCCGCTCGGGGCGATTACCGGCGCTTCGCACGCGAGGCCGTTGTGCCAGACCCAGCGGTGCGGCGTCGCATGCGCCCAGTCGATCCACACCACGCTGTGGGTCGGCGCGACGAACCGGCCCCAACGCAGCGCGTCGATGGGCAGGTGCGACGGGGCGATGTCCACGGTGAGCTTTTCCGCGTAACCCCAGCCGGAGATCGGGCGCCCGTGGAGCCGGCCCTCGACGCGGGCCCGCGGCGCCACCACCTGCCACCGCACGGCACCACGGGCGGCCGACCACAACACGCGTTGCGCGTGGGCCGGTTCGGCCGTGGTCCACCGGCCGGCAATGTCTAGAGCCGCGCAGTCCCAGGTCAGCCCGTCGGCGACGGCGGCGGGCCGGCGGCCGCGCAACGTGCGGTGCTGTGTACAGGCCTGGCCCGGGTCAGCCGCCCACTCCAGGGTGGCGGCGATCGTCGCAGCCAGTCCGCCCAACCGCGCAGCATAGCCGATGCACCCGCTGCCATCCGGGCGGACCACATCGACGTAGTATTTCTCCAGATGCACCCTTCAGCGAGCTAGCGCCGAAACCGGGGATTTGAAAATCCTTTTCTCGCCGAGCGGGCGGAATCCGGTTCAGCCTCTCGTCGTTTTTCCGTCCCGTGAACACCCCATGAAAACTCGCCCCTTTGGCCTCGCCTGGCTGCTGGTGTCGTCCGCGGTGGCGGTCGCCCAGATCAACACGGTCCAGACGGTCGCGCCCGACGTCTATTTTCACGCGGGCGATCCGCGGCGCGGGCACAGCAACAACGGCTGGATTGTCTTCGACGACTTCGTGCTGGTGATCGACGCGAACTATCCCTCGGGCGCGAAAGTCGTGATGCCGCAGATCGCGGCGACGACGGCCAAGCCGGTGCGGTTTGTTTTCGATACGCACCATCACGGCGACCACGCTTACGGCAACCGGCTCTGGGCCGAGGGTGGGGCCACCGTGGTCGCCAGCACGCGGACGCTCGACGAAATGAAACAGGTGGAGACCGGATTCTTCGGCGGCGCGCCGGGCCGCTGGGAGGGGGCGGCGAAGAACCGCCCCGACGTCGCGGAGACGAAACTGAAACCGCCCGTGATGCTGTTCCCCGAGGATCTTTTTCTGGACGACGGCCGACGCCGGGTGGAACTGCGGTGGTTCGGCCCGGGGCATACGAAAGGCGATGCGTATGCGTGGCTGCCCAGGGAGAAAATTCTTTTTACCGGCGATGCGTGTGTGAACGGCCCGCACAACAACGTGAACGACGGGTCGATCACGGAATGGATCAAGACGCTCGATCGCGTGAAGCAACTCGGCGCCGAGAAAGTCTGCCCGGGGCACGGTCCGATGGGCGGTCCCGAGATCATCGCGGACCAGCAGAACTATTTGGTCGCGTTGCTGGCGCAGGCCAAGGCGCAGCTGGCGGCCGGCAAGACGCCTGCGGAGATCAAGGCGGCGCTGCCGACAATTTCCGAGGCATTGAAACAGGACCCGCGGATCGCCCGCTATGTCCCGGGCAACCTGACGGCCCACCTGACCAAGGCGTGTGTCGAACTCGGCGGCCAGCCGTTGCCCAAATGACGAGACCGGCCGCAGGTTTGCTATCGCCGTCCGGCCAACCGGCGCCACACCTTCGCCGGCGCGCTTCGTTCCCATGAAAAAAACCCTCGCTCTCTTCCTGCTCAGTGTGGTCGGGCTGTTCGCCCAGGCGGAAACGGTCAAACTCGGCGGACGCGGCACGCTCACCGTCTATCTGGCGGACAACTGGACGTTCGATACGGCGGACTTCGGCGACCGGCGGATCATCAAGATCGCGCCGAAGGGCACGCAGGTGAACGCGCACTGCGAGCTCACGGTGACGTTTCCCGAGACGGACCGCTTCGACACGAAGGCGCGCCTGAAGATGCGCGTGGAGATCGACGCCATGAGATTTGCGGAGCAGTCGGTCGAAGGGAAGGCGCGGGCCAAGGAATTCTCGCTCGGCAGCGGCTACGGTTACTACTGCAATTTCACCGACCCGGATCTCGTCGGGAAGCCGCCGCAGGCGGGAAACTACAAGACGATCAGCGTCGGGATCATCCGCCTCGCGGCCGACGTGGTGGTCGAGGTCGCGATCAGCGCCGACGGTTTTTCAAGCGATCCGTACAACCAACTGCTCGGCGCGATCGAAGGCATGGAGTTCAAACCGGGCAGCGGGCGCTGAGACGGAGTGGGCGGGCGCGGCGGAATCCGGAATTGCCACCGGCGGCGCCCGTGCGCGACCGTGGGTCATGTGCTGCCACCTCCGTCGGTTTCGCTCGATTTCTGGCTGCATCTGCGCGGGCGCGTTCGCCTTAGGCCTATCGGTCACGGGAGCGATGGCCGCGGCCCGGACGACCGGGAAAGAGGGGGTCGACGTGGCGGGCTTCGACGATTCGCGGCACCACTGGCGCAACATCATTCAGCCGGAGCGCTTCATGCAGGCGACGGGGCCGGATCAGCCCGCCTATGCGCCGGAGCAGGTGCGCGAAATCGCGGCGAATGTTTTGTTGTTCCAACGGGACAACGGCGGCTGGCCGAAAGACTACGACATGCGCGCGGTGCTGACCGAGGCCCAGAAGGCGCTCGTGCGCGGCACGCGTGCGAAGACCGACTCCAGTTATGACAACCACACCACGCACACGCAGGTCGCGTATTTGGCGCGGGCTTTCGTGGCGACCGGCGATGAGGCGGTGCGGGCTGGGTGTGTGCGCGGGTTGGACTTCATGCTGGCGTCGCAATACGCCAACGGCGGGTTCCCCCAGTGGTGGCCGAACCCGGGCGCGATCGCGAAACGGATCACGCTCAACGACGGCGTGATGATGGGGATCATGAACGTGTTGAAAGACGCCGCCGATCGGGTGCCGGCCTTCGCCTGGCTCGATGAGGCGCGCCGGGCCCGCTGTGCCGAAGCCGAGGCGCGCGGGACGGCCTGCCTGTTGCGGATGCAGGTCACCGCGAACGGCGGCCGGACCGGTTGGGGCCAGCAGCACGACGAAACGACGTTGGCGACGGTCGGCGCGCGGACGTTTGAACTGCCGTGCATCGCACCGGGCGACACAGTGGAGGTGCTCGGGTTTCTGATGCGTTACGAGCGGCCGTCGCCGGAGATCGCCGCGGCGGTGGAGGCGGCGGTGGCGTGGCTGAAGAAGACCCAGCTCAACGGGATCACGACGAAGCGCGTGCCGGCGCCCCCGGCGGAATTTGCGCGGCACAAGACCGACTTCGATGTCGTGGTGGTGTCCGACGACCAGGCGCCGCCGCTATGGGCGCGCATGGTCGAGCCGGGCTCCGACCGCCCGATTTTCGCGAGTCGGGACGGGATCAAAGTCTATTCGCTGGCCGAGGTGGACCGGGAGCGCCGGACGGGGTCGGGCTGGTATGTCACGGCGCCGCGCCGGCTGCTCGCAAAAGACTACCCGGCGTGGCGGGCGAAGTGGGCGGGGAACTAGCCGGCCGCCGCCGGAAAATCAGGATTTCGTCGCGGCCTTCGGTGTCGCCGCCGTGACGATACGCACCACGTGGTAGGTCGCCGTGGTGCCGCCGACATTCTTCATGCCGTGCTCGTCGTTGGACCCGAAGAAGAAAATCGAGCCGGGGCCGCCGCGCTGCGTGACGCCGTTGATCGTCACTTCCATGACGCCCTCTTTGATGACGACGATTTCCTCGTCGGGATGGCGGTGCGCCGCATGGGGGGCTTCGCCCGCGTTGAGCGTCGTGATGTGGCACTCGAGGTTGGCGCAAGTGACGGTCGGCGAGTTCATGACCTCGCGCCGCGCGCCAGTCCTGGTGGTTTTGACGGCGAGTTTTTCCCAGTCGAACACGGTGGACGGGAGCTTGCCGGGCAGGTTGGCGGCGGCGGCGCCCTCGGCGGGGGCGGTGCGCGTGGCGACCGTCTCGTAGTTAAACACGAGATAGGTGGCGGGCGACAGGCCCGCGTTCGTCACGTTGTGCAGATCATTCGAAGCGTAGAAAAGCAGGGAGCCAGGGCCGACCCGCTGGACGCGGCCGTTGATGTGCACATCGAGCGTGCCCTCTTTGATGATGATGAACTCCTCGCGGGCGTGTTTGTGCGGCGGATGCGACGATTTGCCCGGATTGAGGGTGGTGACGTGGGATTCGAATTTCGCGAACGTGGCGGTCGGCAGATTGACGACGTCGCGCCGCAGGCCGGTGGCGTTGGGCACGACCTTGAGGTCGTCCCACACGAAAACCTTGGAGCCGAGCTTGGTTGGTGAGGCGGGGGCGGCAGATTGGGCCATGAGCGAAAAGGAACCGGGTGACACTGCGAGGAGGACGGAGGAAAGCAGGGAGCGGGCGACCTTCATGGGAGTGGGAGGGAAGACGGTGCGGCGGGAAAAACGGTGCGCGGAAGGCGAGGGGGAACCCTGGAAAGGTCGCGCCCGGCCGAGGACTTTCGAGGTGACATCGGGAAAAGGATGACCCACGTTCCGCGACTTCCCCGTGTCGATCATCGCATTCTACCTCGCCGTCGTGACCCTCGGTATTCTCAGCATGGGCTTTCAGATGCTCGGCTCGCGACTGCTCAGTCCCCATTTCGGTTCGAGCATCGATGTATGGGCCTGTCTGATCTCGACGTTTCTCGCGGCCTTCAGCCTGGGTTCGATGGTCGGCGGGACGATCAGCAATCTCGCCGCACCGGCGCGCCGGCGCAGTCAGCTGGTCTGTGCGCTGGCGACCGTCGTCTCGCTGGCGGTCACGGCGTTCTGGGGCCGGGCGTTGCTCGCGCAAATCGAGACCGCGTTGACCGCCCCCTTACTGGGCGTGATCGTCGCGTGCCTGGTCTTGTTTTTCGTGCCGGTGACGGCGCTGTCGACGTTTTCGCCCCAATGCGTGCAGTTTCTGGCGCAGCGCGGGGTGGCGCCGGGCAAAGCGTCGGGCCTCGTCTACGGCGTCAGCACGCTGGGCAATATCGCGGGGGTCATGCTGACGACGTTTGTGCTGATCCCGAATTTCCGCGTCTCGACGCTGCTCGACGTCTGGCTGGCGGTGGCGGTTCTCACGCTCGTGGCCCTGCTCCGGTTTTTGCGTACACCCACTTCCCCATGAAACCCGCCTGTTGTCTGCTCGGCCTCGCTCTTGCGCTCTGTTCCTCCACCGCCGCGGAACGCGGCAACTACGTCGAGAGCTTCGACACGATCTACAACAGCCTCACGATCGAAAAAAACGGCACGATGGTGGAGATGCGCGCGCGTTCGCGGCGCGGCGAGGCGTTGGAGTCGGCCGTCGACCTGGCGGATCCGCTCAAACTCGTCGTCGGCTACACGCGCACGCTCTACGCCGGGCTTTTCTTCCAGCCGAAGCCATCGCGCGTGATGATGATCGGGCTCGGCGGCGCCGGGTTTCACCGCCTGTTCAACGCGGCGTATCCGGATACCTTGCTCCAGTCGGTGGAACTCGATCCGAAGGTGCTGGAACTGTGCGAGACGCGCCTCGCTTTCAAGCCGACCGCCCAGACGCCCGTGGCCCTGATGGACGGCCGCATGTTTGTGAAGCGGGACAAGACGAAGTGGGACTGGATCATCCTCGATGCTTTTCGTGGGGGCTACGTGCCGTCGCATTTGAAGACCGAAGAGTTTTACCGCGAATGCGCGGCGCGCCTCGACGACCGCGGGGTGTTCATCAGCAATCTGCATTCGGGCACCGAGCTGTTTTATTCCGACCTCAAGACGATCCGGAGCGTGTTTCCGCAGGTGGCGATTTTTGAGACGGCCGGGCGCGGCAACGTGATCGCCTGTGCCGTGAAATACCGGTCGCCGGACATGACCAAGCCGGAAAACTGGGCCCAGGTCAGTGAGTCGGTGGCCAAGGTGCTCGCCGGGCGACTGGACTTGGTTGCGCTCAAGGCGGAGCAGTTGCCGATGCCCGAGCGCGAGATGCGGCTCGGCCGGCAACTCACGGATGATTTCTCACCGGTCGAGTTTCTCGACGCGATGAAGACCAACAACACCGCGCCGCGCTGAGGTTGGCCCGAGCCGGCTGGTGCGGTCCGCGCTCGCCGCCCCATGACGGGGATTCCCGTTTCCAACTGCTCCACCACCCGTTTTTCTCCCCTCATGTCCCTCTATATCGGCATTGATTCCGGCACCCAGAGCGTCAAAGCGGTCGTCCTCGACCTCGCGACCCGCCAAGTCGTCGCGGAGGCGCGGGCCCCGCACAAACTGATCGAGGGTCTGCCGGTCGGGCACATGGAGCAGCACCCGCATGAATGGACGGCGGCATTGGACTTCGTGCTCGGCGAAGTGGCCGCCAAGATCGACGGCAAGCGCGTGCGCGGCATCGGCGTGTCGGGCCAGCAGCACGGCTTCGTGCCGCTCGATCGCAACGGCGATGTGATCCGCCCCGCGAAACTCTGGTGCGACACCAGCACGACGGCGGAGTGCGCGATCATCACCAAGAAACTGGGCGGACCGAAGGGGGCGATCCGCAAGACCGGCAACCTCATTCTTCCCGGCTTCACCGCGCCGAAGATTCTCTGGCTGAAACGCCACGAGCCGGCGAACTATGCTAGGCTCCGGCATGTGCTCCTGCCGCACGACTACCTTAATTTTTTCCTCACCGGCAACTACTTCATGGAGTTTGGCGATGCGTCGGGCACGGCGCTCCTCGACGTGCGCCGGCGGGTGTGGTCCCGCGATGCGATCAACGCCATCGACCGGAAGCTCGCCGACTGGCTCCCTCCGCTGTCCGGCTCGCATGAAGCCGCCGGCACCTTGCGGCCGGAGCTGGCTTCGCGCTACGGCTTTGCGTCCGACGTCGTCGTGAGTGCCGGGGGCGGCGACAACATGATGGGCGCCATCGGCACCGGCAACGTCGCGCCCGGCGTCGTCACGGCGAGTTTCGGGACGAGCGGAACCATCTACGCGTTCGCCGGCAAACCGGTGATCGATCCGGCGGGCGAAATCGCGGCGTTCTGTTCGTCAACCGGCGGATGGTTGCCGCTGCTGTGCACCATGAACGTCACGACGGTGACGGAACAGGTGCGGGCCTTGTTCCAGCACGACCACGCGGCGCTCAACGCGGCGGTGGCCGCCGCACCCGCCGGTGCCGGTGGGCTTGTGTTGCTCCCTTACCTCGCCGGGGAACGGACGCCCAACGTGCCGGACGGCTCGGGGGTGCTGCTTGGGTTGAATAACCAAAATTTCACCCCGGGGCACATCGCGCGCGCCGCCATGGAAGGCGTGACCCTCGGCATGAACTACGGCTTGCGCC
Source organism: Opitutaceae bacterium (assembly GCA_044358025.1). GTDB lineage: Bacteria > Verrucomicrobiota > Verrucomicrobiia > Opitutales > Opitutaceae > GAS368. The sequence continues at coordinate 34,208 of JBIKOK010000015.1, read as the reverse complement.
GACTCGCCACTCTCGGGGTGAAGGCGAAGGAGATTCGCGTGACCGGCGGCGGAGCGAAGTCGCCGGTGTGGCGGCAGCTCATGGCCGATGTTTTTGGCGTGCCGGTCGTGGCGATGGTGGAAGACGAAGGCGCGGCGCTCGGCGGCGCCCTGCAAGCCGCGTGGTGCGTGGCGATCCGCGGTGGCAACAAGAAAGCCAAGCTCACCGATTTTACGACCGGGACGGTGGCGGTTAATGAGGCGACCCGCTGTGTGCCGAACCCGGCCAACGTCGCGCGCTATCGGGAACTGCAGGCCCTGCAGGACAAGCTCAGCGTGGCGCTGCGCGACGTGTTCGCGGCCCAGCGAAAGCTGGCGGCCGGTTGAGGCGAGAGCGCGTTCCTCATCTGTGCCAGGGCAGGCGAGGAGTGACGGGTGCGGGACCGGGCCGAGGCGGGCGGTCCCGGGTCAGGGCTGGCTGGAGCCGGCGGTCTTGGCGGCCTCGCGACGGTGAAAGAACCGGGCGGTGGGCAGGTCTGTGAGAAACACAACGGCCTCCACGAGCAGAAAAGTGCCGGCGATCAGCACCCAGATAATGTCCCGTCCCGCCTTCCCGGCGACGAGCGAGACGAGCGTGGCTTCGGGCCGGGCGGGCGTCGGACGGGGCGGAAATACGGGGGTGACTGGGGGGCGGGACATTGGCGGCCGGTTTGCAAGCGGTGTGCCAAGGCAATTTTCCGCGTGATTCTTTCCCTGGCCCGAGGGGAACGACCGTTTCGAAGGCCAGATTCGCCATCGCCCCCTGAAAAATTCGCCGGAAAATCCCCCAGCGCTGGCCCGCGCGCCGGGGGATTTTACCCAGCGACGAAACGAAAGGGGCGCGACGCGGGGGCCGTCGTGTGCCTTGCTCGAGACCGCTACCCGCCGTGAACGTCCTCGAAACCGACCGCCTCCGCCTGCGCCACCTGACCCCGGATGACGCCGCGTTTATCGTCGAGTTGGTCAACGAGCCGGCGTGGACGCACTTCATCGGGGACCGCGGAATCCGGACGCCCGAGGAGGCGCGCGCCTACATTGCGACGGGACCGGCGGCGAGGGTGGCGCGCTACGGCTTTGGGTTGGGCGCGGTGGAATTGAAGGAGGGTGGGACGCCGATCGGCATCTGCGGACTGATCAAACGCGAAACGCTGCCGGACGTGGATCTCGGCTTCGCGCTGTTGGAGCGATGCTGGCGGCAGGGCTACGCTCGGGAAATGGCGGCGGCGGTGTTGGCTTACGGGCGGACCACGCTGAAGTTGCCGCGGGTTGTCGCCCTCACGACCCCGGACAATGAGCGTTCGGGCCGCCTCCTCGAGAAAGTGGGCTTTCGCTTCGAACGGATGGTGCGACTGGACGCGACCAAGCCCGCATGCCGGCTCTTCGCGTTTCCCGCGCCCGCGGATGTCGGGCCGCCGAAAATTTAGTTTCGCTGCGCGTCCCGCTGCGTCTTGCTCGGCGCCTGCCTATGAATCGTCGCCATTTTCTCACCCAGTCCGCCGGGGGCGTCGCCGCCGGGGCGGTTTTTTCCGGTCTCGCGCGCGCGGCCGAACCGGCCACTCCGCCGAAAGCCAGCACGGTTTACGTGCCCGGCCCGAAGCCGACGCCGGTGGTGCAGCCGGGCGAATTTGTCTTCGCCGCGGCGCACCTCGACCACGGGCATATCACGGGCATGTGCAGTGCGCTCATCGCCGCCGGTGCCACGCTCAAATGGGTCTTCGAGCCGGATGAAAAAAAGCGGGGCGATTTCCTGAAGAAATTTCCCCGGGCCAAAGCGGCGCGTTCGCTCGACGAGATTTTCGCCGATCGGGACGTGAAACTCGTCGCCGCCGCCGCGGTGACGTCGGAGCGCGGGCCGCTCGGTTGCCGCGTGATGGAGGCGGGCAAGGACTACTTTGTGGACAAGGCGCCGTTGACGACGCTGGAGCAACTCGCGCAGGCGCGGGCGGTCGTCGCACGCACCGGGCGGAAATATGGCGTCTACTACAGCGAGCGGCTGACCTCGGAAGCGGGGATGTTTGCGACCGACCTGGTCAAGAGCGGCGTGCTCGGTCGCGTCGTGCAAGTGGCGGGCTTCGGTCCGCATCGGCTCAACCAGGCGACGCGCCCGGCGTGGTTTTTCGAGCGCGCCAAATTCGGCGGCATCCTCTGCGATATCGGGAGCCACCAGTGCGAGCAGTTCCTGACCTACAGCGGGGCGACGGAGGCGAAGGTGGTGCACGCCGCGGTCGGCAATTTCGCGAATCCCGCGACGCCGGAGTTCGAGGACTTCGGCGAGGCCACGTTTGTCGGCAACAACGGCGCGACGAACCAGATTCGCGTCGACTGGCTTACGCCCGACGGTTTGAGCACCTGGGGCGACGGGCGGACGTTTATTCTCGGCACGAAGGGCTACATCGAGCTGCGCAAATACGTGAATGTGGGCCAGGCCAAAGGGGGCGACCACGTGTTCCTCGTCGACGGCCAGGGTGAGCATTACATCCCGGTCGCGGGCAAAGTCGGCGCCCGGTTTTTCGGCGAGTTCATCATCGATTGTCTGAACCGAACCGAGACGGCGATGACGCAGGCGCACGCGTTCAAGGCGGCGGAGCTTTGCATCCGGGCGCAGAACGCCGCCGTGCGCCTGACGTAGGCGCCGCGCGGATTTACGGCACTTCGTAGACTTCGACGAGCGCTTCGCCGACCGTCGCCCCGACTCCGGACACCTGCACGGTATAGCTGCGGCCGGCGGCGAGGGTCACGACGACGGCGGAGTCCTTGCTGCCGACCGGCAGGGGAAACGCGCCGACTTGGGCGAACACCGGGGCGAGCGCGGCGTCCCAGTTATCATTGGACGCGAGGCGGCCGGCGGCGTCGGTGACTTCGAGCTGGGGATCCGCGAGCACACCGCTCACGCCGAGGTCGGCGAGCGTAGCGCCGACGGCCCGAATGAGGACGCGTTGGTGGCCGGTGCCGGCGACGTAGAATCCGGCGATCAAGATATCGGCGCCGGTGCCGACGCGGTTGCGCGCCGAGAGGTTGACGAGGCGGGCGGCGCTGCCCGTGCCGGCATCGTAGCCCTCGACGAGCACGACGCCAGCGGAGGTCCCGGTCACTTGCACGGTGTGCGCGCCGACGAACGATCGCTGGAGTGCGGCATCGCGGCTCGCTGCGGCAAACGGAAACGCGCCCACCGCCGCGAACGCCGGGGCGAGGGCGGCAGGCCAGTCATTGTTGTCGGTGAGTTTGGTGGAGGTGCGGTAGAGTTCGAGCCGCGGATCGGTCATCGCGCCGGTGAGACCGAAGCCGGCGAGGGCGGGGCCGGCGGCACGCAGGAGGAGCTCCTTCGGACTACCGTCGCCGCCCACCACGAAGCCGACGATCACGTTTTGGCCCGGGGCGAGCGTGGTGCGGAGCGAGACGTTGGAGAGCCAGGCGGCCGGGTTGACTTTGAGCTGGGCCGCGAGGCTGCTGACGGCACCGGCGGGCGTGGTGACGACGACGGAGTAGGCACCGGCTTGCGCGGCGGTGACGGCCGGGAGCGTGAAGGCGGGGCGCGTGGTCCCCGGGAGCGGTGTGCCGTTGAAATACCACTGATAGGAGGGCGACGTCGGACCGGAGAATGCGGGATTGACGACGAAACCGACCGGCGCGCCGGCGGTGACCGTTTGCGAGCGAGGTTGGGAAACGATGGTGGGCGCGCCATCCGCGACCGCGGGTGAATGCGCGACGACGATCTCGCGCGTGACGACCGCGCTGGACGTCGCGCCGGACTTCGTCGCTTGAAAAGTGATCGCGTAGGTGCCGTCGGTTTGGCCGGCGGGGACGGTGGTGCGGTAGGTGAGGCGGCCCGTGGCGTCGGCAGCGGAGGAGAAGAGGGTCTCGTCGGTGTTGCGGAGGAGGTCGCGCACGACAAGGGCGGCGCCGGTTACGGGCGCACCGGAAGCGTCGGTCACGGTGAAGGTGAAGTCGGCCGACTGGTTCCAATTGCGGGCCGGTATTGTCGCGGGGGTGACGGCGGCGAGGAGGAGTGTGTCGGGCGGCGCGAGCAGCGCGGCGGTGGCTTCGTTGGAAGCGCCGGCGCTGCTGCCGCCGGCGTTGAACGCGCTGACCCGATACACGTAGGTGAGGCTGGCGGCGGTCGCGGTCGCGTCGCGGTAGCCGACAGTGTTGGCGGCGAGGGTGGCGAGGGTCGTCCACGTGGGGGCGGCATCGGTTTTGCGCTCGAGCAGAAAGCCGGTCTCATTCGTCGCGGGGTCGACCCAGGCGAGCGAGATCGCGTTGGACTCGGCAGTGGCGATGAGGGAGGCGGGCGCCGCGGGCGCCGGGCCGTCGAGGAATTCACGGATGCCGTCGCGAATGGCAGTGGCGACGAGGAGCTTGAAGCGTGCGTCCTGCAACGCGGCGTTGTCGGGTGTCGGTTTGTCCATGAACGCGATTTCCAGGATGACGGCGGGCCGCGTCGCGAGCCGGTTTTCGCCGTAGCTGCCGTTGAAGCCCTGGACGCGGCGGTCGGTCCAGGCGGCGTTGTAGTCCCGGCGGATGGCGGTGATGACCTTGGCGTGGAGCAGGTCGGCGAGGCGTTTGCTCTCGGGGCCGAAGCCGTTGGCGGTGTCGTAAAGGGTTTCGGTGCCGGTGCCGCCGCCGCCGTTGTTGTGGACGCTCACGAGGAGCTCGGCGCCGACGGCGTTGGCGTAGCGCGGGCGGCAGCGGATGTCCTGTTCGAGGTGCGTGAATCCGGACTCGTTCCACACCGAGGCATCGGCGCCGAGCGCCTTCACGTGGTAGCGCGCGGCCTCCTGCCATTTGGGAAAACCCGTTTCCCCGACGCCGGCCGTGCGATCGAGATTGCGCGTGGGCCGCACGTCGGCGCCGGCTTCCACGAGGAGCGTGTGCAAGGCGGAGACAATGTCGTGGTTGACGAAATCCTCCACGATGCCGCTGAAGTAGGAGCGTTGGAGGACGTAGTTTGTGCCGCCCAGCAAGTAGTAGCCATGACCCGGACTGATCGCGATGCGACGGCCGGCGAGCGGTTGGAGAGCGGGCGCGACCGGCAGCGGGGCGGGGATGAGTTGTCGCGCGATCGGCGGCGGGCCGAGCCGTGGCGCCGGCGGGAGCCAACGCTCCAGCGGCAGACCCTCGATCTCGGTTTGGATCTCAAATGTGTTCAGATCGGCCCGCACCACGTCGCCCGCGGCGCGGTGGACGCGGGCGAAGAACACTTCGAAGGCGAGGCTACCGGGCCCGAGTGCCAGCACTTGGCGGCTGAAGTTTAAGGTGACGCGCCGGCCGGAGAGCGAGGCCGCCAACAGCTTCACGCTTGCGGCGCCGGGGCCGTCGGGACCGCTGGAGAGGGCGGTGGCAATCGCCTCGCGGATTTTGGTCGCAGCGGTTTGTTCCCGGGCGGTCACGTCCGGCGCATCGGGGGCCGGCGGCGACGCGAGCGCGGCCGGGCCGACAAGGACGAGAATCGCGACGAAGGCGAACCAGCGAATGAGGGTGCGGGGGTGGATGGAAAGCTCGTAGCGGATTCGGATTCGGCCGCAAGCCCTCGCTGCGTGCTCGCCGGGACGAGGGGCGTTGAAACGGTGACGTGGGGCGGGCATCAGGCGCGCGAAGGGGCCCGGCCAGTCTGGCGCGGACCGATGCGCTGGCCGCCACCGGGTGCACGGCGCGCGCCGGGGTGGGGGGGGAAATGCGTAGGCGTGGGCCGGCGGCGCGTGCGAGTTTTTACCGCCGGCAAAGGCTTGTTTACGGGCCGATCCCGCTTTGTTCTCGGAGTGCTGAGCATTGCTAAACATGGCCGCCCCTCACCGCATCCGACTTTCGCCGATCAAACTGGCGTCCGCGCCTGCGATTGTCCCGATCGTTAATCCGGACGCGCCTGCAGCCGTCGCACCGCCGGAGTCGACGACGGGTGCCGTGCCCGCGTTGTCCGTGGTCACTCCGTTGTCGGCCGCTCCGCCGCTCGCGGATGTGCCGCCGCCGCCGGCCGCCGTCGCGTCCGGCGTGGGCGCGCCGCCGGTGTCTGCCACGCCCGGCGCCGCCAACAGGCCGGCGCCGGTGGCCGCACCGTTGCCGGGGCTCGCCATCGCGGCGCGGCCGGCGAGTGCGCCCGCCGCCCAGACGGATGAACCGGTGTCGACGGGTTTGATGACGGCCTCCGCGGCGCCGTCCCGCATTCGCGCCTCGTCCGTCATAGTGAAATGGAGCGCGATTGCCGCGATGTTGCTGCTGGTGGCGTTCGCGGCGATGAAGTTCCTGCTGCCGATCGTGGTCGAGATGCGCCGGGAAAAGGTCGCGAATCCGGTGGCAGACAAGAGCGCGCCGACGGCGGTGCGAGCCATCCAGGTGACGCGCCAAGTCGTGGCCAAGAACGATGCGAACGTCGCGTACCTCGGCGAAGTGGTCTCGGCGGTCGAAAACAAGCCGGTCGAGGTCAAGCCCGTGCCGGCGCCCGCGCCCGCGCCGGTGGCGGTGGCAGTGGTGCCGGCACCACCTCCGACGGACCTTAGCCGGTTTCACGCCGCCGTCGCCCAACTGAAAGTGGACGGCGTGGTCGGCGGGGCGACGCCCCGCGCCTACATCGACGGGCGGTTCGTGAAGCAGGGGGAAATCATTCATCGCGCCCTCGGCCTGCGGTTCGTCGGAGTCGACGCCGTCGAGCACATGCTGCTGTTCACGAACGCGGACAACGTGACGTTTCGGAAACGTTACTGAGGCGGCACGTTTACCGGCGAACGTGCGGGAGCCCGGAGCGCCGCGCCCCTGCCCGGGCGCCCGATGAACGCCGCGTTTTGTCCCGGCGCATCACGCATATCCTGTGCGGGCATAAGCCGGGCGCGAGGGACCCGGCCGCGGCCGCGGGCCTACTACCTGACGGGAACGCGCAATCGGGTTTCCTCCCGGCCGATCAGGCGCGCAAGGTCTCGCCGCGGATCGGCACCAGCCGGGACTGCACCGAGGATTAAGAGCGCGACCAACGGACGAGCATCGGCTGGATCCGGTTGCGGCGGTTTCAGCGGTGAGCCCGCGGTAAATTTTTTGCGCACTCCAATTATGCAACATCCGATCATCATTCAGGGCGGTATGGGCGTCGCGGTGTCCAACTGGCGACTGGCCCGGGCGGTTTCCCGCCTCGGCGAACTCGGGGTGGTGTCCGGCACGCTGCTCGCGGTGATCCTGGCGCGCCGGCTCCAGGCCGGGGATCTCGAGGGCGACCTGCGGCGGGCGCTGGCCCATTTTCCCCTGCCGAGCGTGGCGGAGCGCGTGCTGGCCGATCATTTTGTGCCGGGCGGACGCGCGCCCGGGGGGCCGTTTTCGCTGACGCCGCTCCCGTCGCTGCAACCCGGACAGGCCCTGACGGACCTCACCGTGGCGGCGAACTTCATCGAGGTTTTTCTCGCCAAGGAAGGACATGCGGGGGCGGTCGGCATCAATCTCCTCGAAAAAGCCCAGCTCGCCACCCTGCCATCGCTGTATGGCGCGATGCTGGCGGACGTGGACTATGTGCTGATGGGCGCCGGCATCCCACGCTCGATTCCCGGCGCGCTCGACCGGCTGGCGGCCGGCGAAACGGCCGAGTTGAAGGTGGATGTGGCGGGCGCGGTCAGCGGGGAGGAATTTATCACGCGGTTCGACGCGCGGTCGTTCTTCGCCGGAGCGCCGCCCCGGCTGCGCCGGCCGCAGTTTCTCGCGATTGTCTCCTCGGCCACGCTCGCGCTCACCCTCGCGAAAAAATCCAACGGCCGGGTCGACGGCTTCATCATCGAGGGCGATGTCGCGGGCGGGCACAATGCGCCGCCGCGCGGGCCGCTGCAGCTGAGCCCGGCCGGCGAGCCGGTTTACGGCGCGCGCGACATTCCGGATCTGACGAAATTCCGCGAACTCGGCCTGCCGTTCTGGCTCGCGGGAGCGTATGCCCGCCCGGAAAAACTGGCGGAGGCCCGGCAGTTGGGCGCGGCGGGAATCCAGGTCGGGACGGCCTTCGCCTTTTGCGACGAGTCGGGCATCGAGCCGGCGCTCAAACGGGAGGCGATCCGCGCGAGCCGGGCGGGGACCGCGCGCGTGTTCACCGATCCGGTGGCCTCGCCGACGGGTTTTCCGTTCAAGGTTGTCGGCATGCCCGGAACGCTTTCGGAAGCGGACCTCTATGCCGGACGGGAGCGCATCTGCGACCTCGGCGGTTTGCGCCAGCCGTATCGGAAAACCGATGGCACGCTCGGCTACCGCTGTCCGGCCGAGCCCGCGGCCGATTACGTGCGCAAAGGCGGCGAGGCCGCCGACACCGTGGGACGCAAATGTCTGTGCAACGCCCTCGCGGCGACCGTCGGGTTCGGCCAGTGCCGCGTCGGCGGAGTGGAGCCGGCCCTCGTCACAGCCGGCAACGAGGTTGCGGAGCTCGCCCGGATCGTTCCGGCCGGCGCCGAGCACTACGGTGCGGAAGCGGTCGTGCGGTATTTGCGCGGCACGGAAACGGCGGCGGCGGTCGCGGGCTGATCAAACAGCGATACGAACCATCGCTCGGACGCACCGCGCGCGTGGCGCCGCACGGGTATTTTGACCATGCGCTCTTCCGGTCAGGGGGCCGGCTCATTCTGGCTGTCCGTTGTCCGGAGGCCGCCTCCGAACTCGGAGGGGTGAGCTGTTGCATCGGCCCGCTGCGCGGTGTCTCGACCGGAAACGGCAGCCCCGACACCTCGTTGCTGTTTGTCTCTGGTTCCGAACAGGGCCTGGTCCGCCCTTGCACGACAGAACGTATCGGCTCGGATTGCCTCCGCTGCTAGCGTCTGTGTCGCAGGACGATCTCGTCGGGCCCGCGCCGCTCGGATTGGACGTCGAAACTGGATTCGAGCAGGCGGACAAACGAGTCGGTGTTGAGCGCGCCGAAAATCCCGCTGACCCGTGTGCGGGCCAATGCGGGATCTTCAATCGTGAACTGCACGCGGTTGTGCCGGTTGAGCAGCGCCACGGCTTCGATGAGCGGCGTGCCGGAAAATTCCAGGCGCGGACTGCGCCACGCCAAACGCGACCGGAGGTCGGCGTCGGTCACCGGACGACGGTCTGGCTCGGCTGGGTGGGATGAGGTGGGGACGGTGGCACCGTGGCCGGCGCCGACCAGGAGCGGTTCAGGGTTCGGCCGTGCCGTGTCCGCCGCCACCGGCCCACGCGGGGCCAGCGCGACCGCGACTTTGCCCTCGGTGACCAAGACATCGACCGCAGTTGTTCCAAAATCCACCGAGAAGGCCGTGCCGACCGCGCGCACTTCCACGCCGCCCGCCGCGACGACGAAGGGGCGCGCCGGATTCTTCGCCACCTTGAAATACGCCTCGCCGCGTCGCAGGACGACACGCCGTTGGGCGTCGGTAAACTCGACCGCGATCTCCGCGCCGTCGCGCAACTCGGCGACGGATCCATCGGGCAGCGCCTGGATCGACGGTAGCAGGATGGCGGCCGAGACCACGGCGGGCGAGGGCGGATCCGACGGCGGGCGCAGCGCCTGCCAGCCGAGACCGGCCCCGACCAGCAGCACGAGCGAGGCAACACCGAGCGCGCCGGTGCGCCGCTGCCGCCTTTGCCGGCCACGCGCCGCGAGTTCGCCGAGCACCGCGTCGGCCGCGCCGCTCGCCAGCGGTCGATCCAGAGTCTTCCACGTGAAATCAAGTCCGTCCACGGCCGTGCGATGTGCGGGATCGGCGTCGCGCCACGCGGCGTAGTCGAGTTCCTCGCGGGCCGACAGTCCGGCGTCGCGTCGGGCCACCCAAGTTGCCGCCGCTTCGCGGATCGCCGCGGAAACCGGCGGAGAATTCCGGTCAGCGCGGTCTGGATTGAATACAGTCGGGCGTCGCATGTTGGGATCAGGGCTGCACTCCGTGGGCTCTCAAAAATTCCTCGCAACGGCGCACGCCGCGGGACACCTGGACCTGTACGGTCTGTTCCGAGAGGCCGAGTTGGGCGGCGATCGCCTTTTGGGGCACGCCACGGAGTTTGCGCAGAATGAGGATTTCACGACAACGGGCCGGCAGGGCATCGATGGCGGCCGCGAGCAAAACGACCTCGTCGTGTTTGCAGGCGGCTTCGGCGGGACCCGGCCTTCCATCCTCTATGACGGGCAGGGCGGCCAAATCTGTTACCTGGTCGATCGGAGAAATCTGCTTTCGTCGGGCGGTGTCGATCACGAGATGCCGCGCCACTTTGAACAACAGCGCCTTCGCATAGCGGACGGGCTGGCTCATGCGCACCCGCCAAAGCCGCAAAAACGACTCCTGCACGACATCGTCGATATCCGGAGCAAACGGATACTGCGTGTGCAAGTATGCGCGCAACGACGGTTCGTGCACGTGCACTTCCTCGGAGAACCAGCGGTTCTCCTCGGCGGTCGGCAGGCGTTGCAACGGCGGGGTATTCAAGGCGGGGTGGCCAAAACAGGTTCGAAGCCGTGGCGGGCGTCCTATAGTGACGCAAGTGCATTCTCGGAATTGATCGGCTTCCGCTCTCTGGTGCCGCCTTCGCGCGCCGCCTTACCCACCCCCGCGTTGGCTCTCCCGAAAAAATCGTAGGCTTTTCGTAACAGATTTCCACGTCTGACTCGTCACTACCCCTGATGAACCCCTCTATCGTCTTGCCCTTGTCTCCCGGGAAAAGGAGCTCCGTCCGTGCGCTCGTGATCGCTCTAGCCCTCGAACTGGCCTTCATCGCGACGGCGGCCGAACCCGTGAAGCGCTCCTTCAACGTGCCGGCGGCCGACGCCGAGAAGGCGCTCAAAGTCTTCTCCGAGCAGGCGCGTCTTGAAGTGCTTTTTCCGACGGCGCTCGTGTCCGGTGTGCGCACGAAGTCGGTTGCGGGCGACCTGGCCCCGCGCGAGGCCCTCGCGCAGATGCTCGCCGGGACCGGCCTCATCGCGGTGCAGGATGAACAAACCGGTGCCTTGAGCCTGCGGTCGGGTGCGAAGGAGCCAGCCGCAAAAAACGTCGAGGCCGATCCGAGCCGGGCGGCTCGCCCGATCGGCCCCGCTGAGGTTGCCAAATCCACGTCCACCAGCGACGGCGTGATCGAACTCTCGCCGTTCGTCGTGGGCGCCTCGACCGACCGCGGTTATCAAGCGCTGAACACCCTTTCGGGCACCCGCCTCAACACCAAACTCGAAGACCTCGGTTCGTCCATCACCGTGGTGACCAAGCAGCAGATGGAGGACACCGCCGTGCTCGATCTCAACGACGTCTTTCTCTACGAGGCCAACACCGAAGGCACCGGCAATTTCACCGACTTTTCCACCAACCGTAACGGCGGCGTGGTCGACAACATCCAGAATAGCCCCGCCCAGGCCAACCGCATCCGCGGCGTCGGCCGGGCCAATATCGCGGTCGGTGGCTTCGCGGTGAATCCCCGCATCCCGCTCGACACCTACAACGTCGACGGCGTCGAGATTTCCCGCGGTCCCAACTCCAATATCTTCGGCCTCGGCGGCAGCGCCGGCACGGTGAACTACATTCCGATTCGCGCGAACGCCACGCGCTCGATTTCGCAGGTCACTTTTCGTGCCGACAGCTACGGCGGGGTTCGCGGCACCTTCGATTTCAACCGTCCGCTGCTCGACCAAAAACTCGCACTGCGCGTCGCCGCCGTGGAAGAGGCGAAGGGCTTCGTGCGCAAGCCGTCGTCCGAAAAGATCAGCCGCCTGCAGGGCCTCGTGCTGTTCAAGCCTTTCGCCACTACGACGCTCCGCGCCAGCGCCGAGCGCTACGACAACTTCGCGCGCCGCACGAATTCCCTCACGCCGCGCGAGACCGTCACCGGCTGGGCCGCCGCCGGCAAACCGACGTGGGATCCGACCACGCAAACCGTGACCCTCGCCAACGGCACGAAGTCCGGTCCTTTCCGGGTCAATCAGGATGGCTCGCTGCCGTTCGGACTGATTTCCCAAGGCGGGGGATTCTATAGCCGCAACAGCGTCTTCATCGACTATGCGTCGCCCGAGCAGCTCATGTCGGTCAATCGCACCGGCACCCTGCCGGCCAACCGGATTCCCACGCCGACGATTTCGAACACGGACCTCCGCTTTCTCGAGGGCAGCTCCCGGCTCGAGCGGGAATTCGGCGCGCTATTTCCGCTCTATATTCTCCCGACGACGACCGACAAGGCCCTCTACGATTGGTCGAAAGTCAATTACATGTCGCCGAACACCTACACCGACCGCGCGAAAACGTTTACGGTCGAGGCGGAGCAGATCGTGGCGAAAACGCCCCAGCACCTGCTCGCAGCGCGCGCCGCCTGGTTCGGGCAGGATTTCAAGAGCACCCGGCGCAACAAGGTCGACAACACCGAATCCACTCTGCGGGTCGACGTGAACGAAAAGATGCTGGACGGCTCACCCAACCCCTACTTCCTGCGCCCCTATTTCGGATCGTCCGCGCCGGTCTCGAACTACCAGCCGGAAAAGCGCGACATCCAGAGCGCCGATCTCGCCTACCAATGGACACCCGCAAAACTTCCGCGCGGGCTGGGTTGGATCGGTCAGCAGAAACTCGGGCTCCACGGGGAAACCAGCCGCATCGATTTCGCCAGCTTTCGCCGCCGTGATCTGATTCAAAGCGATCATCCTTGGAGTGTGAAAACCAACCGCAGCGCGGTTGGCGTGTGGGTTTACGACAAATTTTATGTTGGCGACAATCAGGGCCAGAACATCGACCACGCACCCGCCACGCGGCCGACCGACGGCCAGCATACGCTTCGTTGGTTCAATGCCCTGACGAATCAGTGGGTCAGTGAGACCGTCGACGTCGGGGAGAATTTCTTCAACGCCGGATCTTTTACCAATTCCCGCACGGAAGTCCGCACGCTCAACGCCACCGTGCAGAATTATTTCTTCAAAGATCGCCTCGTGACGACTTTCGGCTGGCGCAACGATCGCCAGCGCGTGCGCGAGTCGCTGCCGCCCGCGATCGATCCCGCCACCGGTTGGTTTCAGAATGAACCGCTCAAAACCAAACTGCCTTGGATTTCCAACGAAGGAAAAACCCTGACCCAGGGCGCCGTCCTCAAGCCCACCCGCTGGCTCAATCTGTTCTATAATCAATCGGACAGCTTCACTCCGGCGGGCGTGGTCTACGACGCGCTCGGCGAGCTGTTGCCGAATCCGAAGGGCGAGGGCAAGGACTACGGCATCGGGATTTCGCTCCTGAACGACCGCCTGCATTTCAAAATCAACCGTTACGAGACCAACGACGCGGGTGCCCGCGGCGGAGACTTGGATACGGTCGTCGCCCGAGCCTGGGGGCTGGATGGTCGCGGCACCAACGGTATCGCCGACACCGCGACGGATTTCCTTACGTTTTCCCAGGTCGCCATCGACCAGCGTTTCGCGAAGCAGGGCGGCACGCCGACCTTGGCGCAGCGGAATGCCGCGGTCGCGCAATATATGGGCCTGACCCAGGAATTTCTCGCCGGAATCCAGACGTGGGACCGGGGGACCACCGCCGACGTAACGTCGCGCGGCTACGAGTTTGAGGCGATCTACAATCCCACCCGCCAATGGCGGCTCAAGTTCACCGCCGCCCAGCAGGTCGCCATCGACAGCAATATCGGCGACGGCGTGCAGCGCTACCTCACGGCCCGGCTGCCGATCTGGACCACGGCGAGGGATGAAAACGGCGTCGCGTGGTGGACGCGCTCGATCGGCGGCGGGGCCACGCCCAGGCAGACCTACGAGGGCACCATCCTCGCCCCGATCAAGCTCGCCACCGCCAACAATGGAAAGCCCCGTTCGCAAGTCCGCGAGTGGCGGTGGAACGTGGTCACGAACTACGATTTCACCGAGGGGCGGCTCAAGCATTTCTCCGTCGGCGGCGCGCTGCGCTGGCAGGACCGGGGCGGCATCGGCTTCCTCGCCGCGGCTCCGGATCCCGATGGCGTGGTGCGCGAGCTCGACGCGAACAAGCCCGTCTTCGACCAGGCGCGCCTCGCGGCCGATCTTTCGGCGAGCTACCGTCTGCGGCTGTTCGGCGACCGCGTCCGCGCGAAATTTCAGCTCAACATCCGCAACGTGCAGGAAAGCGGGAGCCTCCAGGCCGTCGGCGTCAACCCCGATGGCCGGCCATTCGCGTATCGCATCAACGACCCGCGCCAGTTCATCTTGAGCACGACCTTCGATCTCTAACGAAACTCAGTCCATGATGTTCCTCTTCAAAATCGCCTTCCGTCGGTTGCCCGCGTTGCTCGGCGCGCTGATTCTTTGCCGTTTCTGCGCGGCGGCCAACGTCGACCATTTCGCCGATAACGGCTACGGCAATCCGCTCAGCACGATGCACCACCCGGCCGCCGAGCAATTCAACGGCGTGACCTACGTCGCTTACTCCGGCCCGCACGAGGATCCCTACGTTGCCGCCTATGTGCACGCGACGGGCCAATGGATTGGCCCCGTGCAGGCCGGCGTCAACCCGATGGGCAAGTCACCCGACCAGATCGACCCCGGCGAACTCGACAACCACGGCCGTCCCTCGCTCGTCGTGGACCGGCGGGGTTACATTCACCTCGTTTTCGGCGGGCACGGCGGCGATTCGTCCCTGGGTGAAAACAAATTTGGCACGCCGGGCAAAGGCCGGTTCATCCACGTCGTCTCCGAAAAACCCGGCGACATCTCCGCGTGGAAGATCGTGGACAACATTTCCCCCTTCGGCACCTACAGCCAATGGGTGAAGCTGGCCAACGGCGACCTGTACCTGTTCTATCGGCACGGCTCGCACCGCAGCGACTGGGTCTACCAGAAGTCGACCGACGACGGCGTCACTTTCGCCCCGCCGGTATCGGTGCTGAAGCACCGGCGCAGCGCGGGCAAGCTGACGGTCCACGACTCGTGGTATGCCTGGTTCGACAACGGCCGGGGCGATACCATCACGGCGTCGTATGTGTATCACCCGTGCGCCAACCCGGGGCACACCAACCAGCGCAACGAAACCTATTACATGCTCATGGATTGCCGCGATGGTTCGTGGACGAACGTGCAGGGCGCCACGTTAGCGCTGCCCGTAACCAAGGAGTCGGCCGACCAGCTCACGCTCATCCAGGCGACCGGCGCCGAGCGAAGCAACCATGGCACCTGCCGGGTCGATGCCGAGGGCCGGCCGCACGTCTACTTCCGCTTTCCCCAGGGCGAGGTGCGCTACTTCCGTTGGGACGGGAAGGCCTGGCTCCCGCCCACCAAGGTCGCCGATGCCAGCGGCGGCGGACGCGACGGAGACTTCATCATCGATTCACCGCTGAGAGTTCGGATGCTCCTCGATCGAAACCACGAAGGCACCGGCTCCATCGACTGGTGGAATACCAAAGACGGAGGGCGGACCTGGGCGAGGGGCGACAACGTTTTTTCGTTGAACGGCGCCGGGTTTGAAGTGTCGACGCTTGTGCGCAACGCCCACCCGGACGCGCGTATGTTGGTCGCCGGGAAGGTGGCCGGTCAGGAGCACCTCTATCATCACATGTATCTCATCGGCGACCGTGGTCCGCTGACTCGCCCTGCCGTCGAGGCCAGTCATCTGGGTGATCGGCTTGAGCTCATCAAGGCGCTGCCCAAGGGCACACCCAAGATGGAGGCGAAGCGGAGGAAGAAGGCCGGCCTGAGTGTTGACGTGCCCTGAGCGTTGGCCGCCTTTCCGCGCTCGCTCCATCCCCCCCCCCCCCCCGATTTCTCCCTTTCCCATGTTGAAAAAAATCCTGACGGCGCTGGCAGCCACGCTGCTCGCCACCGTCGTCTCCGCCGCGTCGCCCAACATCGTTTTCATCATGACCGACCAGCACTCGGCCGATGCGCTCAGCTGCCGGATGGGCGATCGCTATCTGAAGACGCCGGCGCTCGACAGCCTGGCCGCCCGGGGCACGTTGTTCACGAAGGCCTACACGCCCAACCCGCTCTGCATGCCGGCGCGCAATTCGATCTTCACCGGTCGCTATCCGCATGAGACGGGAATCACGGACAACACGAAGGTGACGCTCGACGCGACGGAGTTTGTCACGATGGGCACGCACTTCCTGCGCGCCGGCTACCAGACGGCCTACTTCGGCAAGTGGCACCTCGCCTACGACGAAGGCGCCACCCGGACCCATGGCTTCGAAACCCTCGACACCGGACACATTGACGCGGACAGCGCGGCGAAGGCCTCGGCGTTCCTCGCGCGCAAGCACGAGAAACCCTTCCTCCTCGTCGTCAGTTTCCTCAACCCGCACAACGTCTGCGAACTCGCCCGCGGCCAGGAGTTGAACAACGGCCCCATCGGCAACCCGCCGTCCGCCGAGAAACTCCCGCCCGCGCCCGCCAACCTTGTGCCGGCCCGCAACGAGCCCGACACCATGACCCAGATCCGCGCCGGCTATCATGCGAACCCGCAGTTCCCGGTCGGCAACTTCAATCCGAAGATGTGGCAGGCGCTCCGCTGGGGTTACTACCGCCTCATCGAGAAAGTCGACGCCGAGATCGGCAAGGTCCTCGCCTCGCTCAAGGCCGCGGGCCTCGAGGAGAATACGCTGATCGTTTTCACCGCCGACCACGGCGAATGCGCCGGGGCCCACGGGTTCAACCAGAAAACCGTCTTCTATGAGGAGTCGGCCCGCGTGCCGCTCATGGTGAGCGTCCCGGGGCAACGCGTGGGCCGCGTGTCGGAAAAACTCATCAACACCGGCACCGACCTGCTGCCGACGATGCTCGACTTCGCCGGCGTTCCCCGCCCCGCGAAGCTGTCCGGCGCCAGCCTTCGCCCGCTCGCCCTGGGGCAGCCCGTCCCCGCGTGGCGCGACGACGTCGTCGTACAGAACAACATGTCCCAGACCTTTCCCGTCGCCGGCAACGTGCCGACCACCGAGGGCCGTATGATCCGGACGGACCGCTACAAATACTGCGTCTACGTCCACGGCCAAAACCGCGAGTCCCTCGTCGATCTCGAAAAAGATCCCGGAGAGATGCACAACCTCGCCCGCGATCCCGCGCAGCGCGAGACGCTCCTCGCCATGCGCGAGCGCTTACGCCGATGGGGCGTCGAAAATCGCGACCCCTTGGTCGCCGAGATGCTCGCCGACGACGTGAAGCCGCGCGAGTTCGCCGTCGTGAAAACGCCCAAGAATGCGGCGCGCTCCGAAGGTCTCGCCAAGCAGAAAAAGAAGATCGACCACAAATGAGGACTGACGCCAGGTCCCTCCGCGCTGCCGTTCTGTTTTTCATCACGCTGTCCGGAGCCGCGTTCGCCGCCGCGGAGAGCTTCAAGCCTAACATCGTGGTCATTTTGGCTGACGACTTCGGCTGGGGCAGTTCCACGCCCTACGGTGCGAAAGGCCTGAAGACGCCCAACCTCGATCGTCTCACGCGCGAGGGCCGCCGCTTCACCAACGCTTACGCGCCGGGCTCCGTCTGCTCGCCTTCCCGCTACGGCTTGATGACCGGTCGCTACTACTGGCGCACGGCCATCAAAGACGGCGAAGTCCTCGCTCCCACCGCACCCCTGCATATTGAGCCCGGCCGCATCACGCTCGCCTCACTCTGCCAATCGCAGGGCTACCTCACCGGCGCATTCGGCAAGTGGCATTTGGGTTTCCAAACCGGCGCGACTGAGGTCGATTGGAATCAACCGCTGCAGCCCGGCCCGCGCGCGGTCGGCTTCGATTATTTCTACGGCCTCGGCGGCAATCCCGGCAACGGCCCGCACACGTTCATCGAAAACGAAAACATTGTCGGCCGCATCCCCGGCGAGAAGGTCGTCGTTGCCAGCACCGGCGCAAAGGGCACGACGACCGGTATCCGGGAGCCGCGCGTGGTGGACCGCATCATGGAAACGCTCACCGCGAAGGCGACCGACTGGCTCGAGGCCAATCACGCGACTCCGTTCTTTCTCTACTTCGCGCCCAACGCCGTGCACGGCCCCATCGCGCCGAATCCAAAGTTCACCGGCAGCCCCTACGGCAGCTACGGCGACTTCATCCACGAACTGGACGGGAGCGTAGGGCAAATTCTCGCCACGCTCGACCGCCTCAAGCTCAACGAAAACACCCTCGTGATTTTCACCAGTGACAACGGCGGCATCGTCGACGCGGGCAACGGCAACACCGGCAAGGCGATGGAGGCCGGGCTCGCCATCAACGGCCCTCTGCGCGGCGGCAAGCACACGGAATACGAAGGCGGTTTCCGCGAGCCCTTCATTGTCCGCTGGCCTGGCCAGGTTCCCGCCAACACCGTGAGCGACCAGGTCATCGCGTTGCCCGACGTGCTCGCCACCGTTGCCGCCGTGCTGAAAGCGCCGCTGCCAAAAGGCGCAGCCGACGACAGCTTCAACGTCCTCCGCGCGTTCACCGAGCCCACCCCCGGCACGCCCGTGCGCGATCACTTTATCATGCAGGCCGCCGACGGCACCTACGCCCTGCGCCTCGGCGACTGGCGGCTCATCGAGCGCGTCGGGGCGCCGAAGTTCGAGCACCGTCCAAGCACAAAGACCGCCAAGAAGGCCCATGCCGGCCCGACGCATGACGAGCTCTTCAACCTCAAGGACGATCCCTCCGAGACAAGAGACCTCTCCTCCACCCACGCGGACCAAGTCGCGAAAATGAAGCGTCTTCTCGCCGCCGCGCGCGACCGCGGTTTCACGCGGAGTGACGGGGGGAACTAGCCCACTTTTTTTCGGCAAGCCCGTTTTTCCCACCCCATGAAATCCCCAATTTACTCGATCGTGGCCGCCCGTCTTCCCTCGTTCGGCGCCGCCACCTGTCATCGCCTTGTTGTCCGCTCTGCCCGCTTCGCCGGCGTATTGATCGGTGCCGGCTCGATGTTTGGCCAGACTGCGCCTGCGACGCCATCGCCCGCCGCCGGAAGATCCACCGTCAAGGCGCCCGACGAGACCGTCGTGCTCACTCCCTTCCAAGTCGTCGCCGACGAGCGGGGCTATCAGGCGTTCAACACCCTCTCCGGCACGCGGCTCAACTCGAAGCTCGAAGACCTCGGCTCCTCGATCACCGTCGTCACCAAGCAGCAGCTCATCGACACGGCGGCGATCGATATCAACGACGTGTTTCTCTACGAGGCGAACACCGAGGGCACCGGCAACTTCACGCAGTTCAATACCAACCGCAACGGCGGCGTGCAGGACAACGTCTCGGCCGATCCGCAGACCGCCAATCGCATCCGCGGCATCGGCGGCACCGGCGCTTCCGGCACGGGCTCCAATACCAATTCCACCTTCGGGGCCAATACCGCCATCGGCAATTTCGCGAGCAACGCCAAGGTTCCCCTCGATCTCTACAATATCGATTCCGTCGAGATCAACCGCGGCCCCAACTCGAGCCTCTTCGGCATCGGCAACAGCGCCGGCTCCGTGAACCTCGTGCCCACACAGGCGAATCCGACCCGCACGGTGTCCGGGTTCACCTTCCGCCTCGATGGCTTTGGCGGCCATCGCGAGAGCCTCGATCTCAACCGCCCGCTCCTCGCGAACAAACTCGCCCTGCGCGTCGCCGCGGTGAACGAGAGCAAGGGCTTCACCCGCACGCCGTCCTCGGAGCGGATCCGCCGCGGACAGATCTCGTTTCTCGCCCGGCCGTTCGCCAACACCACGATCACCGGCAGCGCCGAGCGCTACACCAACTTCGCGCGCCGGCCCAACTCCCTCACGCCGCGCGACGGCATCTCCGAGTGGGTCGCGTCGGGCAAGCCGTCGTGGGACCCGACCACGCAGATCGTCACGCGCAACGGTGTGCGCTCCGGCCCGTTTCCCGTCGCGCAGGACGCCAACTTGCCCGCCGGACTCATGAGCGGCGCAACCAATCTCACCGGCAAACTGTCCGCGTGGATCGAAGACAGCCAGGTGAAGTTCTACACCCAAAACGCGATCGGCAACCGCATCACCGCCGGCACGCCCACGCCCTTCACCCAGAACAGCGCGGTGCGCTACCTCGAGAGCGGCTCCTTCCTGATTCGCAACAAGGGTGGCCTCTTCCCGCTCTACATCGCGCCCGCGATCAAGGACAAATCGGTCTACGACTGGTCGTCGATCAATGCCACCGCCGCCAACCACAGCATCGATACCGCGAACACGTATCGCTTCGAGGTGGAACACGACGTCCTCAAGACGCCGCAACACCTCATCGCCGCCCGCGCCGGCTGGTTCCGCCAGGAGTTTTCCCGCACCCAGTTTCAGTTTCTCGATAACACCGACTCCGTCCTCTACGTCGATGTGAACGAGAAGCTCCTCGACGGCCGGCCCAACCCGTATTTCCAGCGGCCCTATATCCAGGCCGTCACGCCGCTGCGCGGCATCACGCCCGAAATCGGCGACACGCAGAACGCCGATCTCGCCTATCAGTTCACGCCGAAAAACGCACCCAAGTGGCTCGCGTGGATCGGCCAGCAGCGCCTCGGTCTCCACGGCGAGACGCGCCGCAGTGACATGACCAACTTCCGCGACGCCGAAACGGTCTCCAATTCGACCGGCTGGGCCGCCGTCACCCTGCAGGGCGTCGGTGCGACGCGCGCCTCCCTCCAGCGCTACTATGTCGGCGACACGCAGGGCACGAACTTCGACACCGGCCCGTCGCCCATCAACGACATCACCGGCCAGCACTCGTTGACGTGGTTCAACACCCTCACCGGCCAGTGGGTCAACGAGGGCGTCACCGTGGCCGACCTGCCCATCACGGGCACGAACAGCAAGCGGGTGGAGATTCGCACCCTCAGTGCGACGCTGCAGAGTTTTTTCCTCAACGACCGCATCGTCACCACCTACGGTTTCCGCCGCGACCGCCAGCGCTCCCGTGAGTCGGACGCCAATGCGTTTGACCCCGCGGTTGGCCGCATCACCAACGCCGGCCTCAGCGTCTGGAATCCCTGGACCGACCAAAGCGGCGACACGAAGACTTTCGGCGTCGTCGCCAAGCCCACGCGCTGGCTGAATGTGTTCTACAACCGCTCCGACAGCTTCGCCCCGGCGCCGGCGCTCCAAACTCTCTTCGGCGATCCGCTGCCCAATCCGAGCGGCACGGGCAAGGATTACGGCGTCAGCTTCACCGCACTCGACAACAAGCTCAGCGTGAAAATCAACCGCTACCAGGCGAACGACCTCAACTCCCGCGGTAACGAGGCGGGCACGATCGGCCAGCGCACGTTGCGTCTCGAAGGACGGGTGAACAACGGCACCAACTTCGGTTTCGCCCTCCGGCCCTGGGCGGAGAATCTGGCCCGCAGCCGTTTCGCGCGCCAGGGCGTTGCTTCGCCCAGCGCCGCCCAAGTGCTCACGGCCACCGCTGCGATCATGGGCATGCCCGAGTCGTGGCTCGCCCGCCTCGGTGACAACATCACCGGACTCAGCACCGACGGCCTGACCGACGTCACGTCGCGCGGCTACGAAATCGAAGTCACCTACAACCCCACGCGGAACTGGCGCTTCAAGTTCAACGTCGCCCAACAGCAGGCCATCGATTCGAACATCGCGCCCGACGAGGTGAATTATTGGACCGCGCGTCTGCCTGTCTGGTCGACGCTTAAGGACGACAACGGCCAACTCTGGTGGACCTCCGTGGCGACGACGAACCTGTCCGGCAGCGTCAACAACGCGAAGGATTACTATCTCACCCAACTCCTCGCGCCCTACCAGCTCGCGGTCGCGAACCAGGGCAAACCCCGCAGCCAGGTGCGCGAATGGCGTTCGAACGCGCTGATGAATTACACCTTCTCCGAGGGCAAGCTCAGAGGCCTCGGGGTGGGCGGCGCGGTGCGCTGGCAGGACAAGGCCGCGATCGGCTTCCTCGGCGCGGCGCCGGAGGCGGACGGCGTCGTGCGCTCGCTCGACGCCAACAAACCCGTCTACGACCGCGCGCGCTTCGCCGTGGATCTTTCAACGAGCTACGGCTTCCGCCTCTTCAAGGACCGCGTGCGGGCCAAGGTGCAACTGAACGTCCGCGACGTGCTGGAAAACGGCCGCCTGCAAAAAGTCGCGATCAACCCCGATGGCTCCACCTACGCCTACCGCATCATCGACCCCCGGCAGTTTATCCTGAGCACGTCGTTCGACCTCTGAAAATGGAACTGCGTGGCGCGATAAATGTGTGGGGACGCGCCGAGCGGACGACCTCCCTACTTCGTGCACTCCCCGCGGCTCATCCGCCTCGTGTGCGTGCTCGTCCCTCTCGGTGCGGTCGCTGCGACCGGTTTTTCGGCCCGACTTCCCATACCCGCAACGCCGCAACTCCTTTCGCCTCCACCCGGCTACCCGGGCGATGAGGCGACGCTGGCGCACGGCCGGACATTATTTGCTCTGCTTTGCGCCGGACGCCCCGTGCTGGACCGCGATGGCATCGGCCCGCCGCTCGGCGGAGCCACGCGCGTGCTGTCGCAGGCGGAGTTCCTGCGGCACACCCGCAATCCGGCCGCCGTCATCGAGTCGGGAAACCTCCGCGCGAACGCGTGGTTTCGCCGCTACACGGTCGTGCTGCCGCCGCTTGGTTTTTTTGCCCGAAGACCAGCTCGTCGCAATTGTGGCCCACCTCGAGAGTGCAACGGAGAAATCCAAGCTCACGCCCTTCGCCGTCGATCTCACGCCGCCGACCTGCAGCGAGGTCCGGCCGATTCCGGCCGTAGAAAAATCTTCGCGCGTGATCGAGTTGGAAGACTGGGTGCAAATTTCTCTCGCCGCGAACCGCCGGCCCGACAAGGGCATCCCTCGTTGCGCTCGAGTCCATGCAGGGGGCGGGGCGGTTTTCACCAGCGATGAGATTGGCGTGATCTACCGCGTAAAGGACCGGAATTCCGCCCCGCGGCCTTCGTCGGTCTGCACAATTCGCTTAACCCGCAGACCGGGCAGAACGATCTCGCTCCGGGAAAAAGTTGGACGTGGCTGATTCGTGTCGAACCCGAGCAGGCTGCGCGCCGATAGCCCAAGCCATCGAGGTTCGCCGGGGAGCCCGAGGATTCCCCCGGGGCAACCGGTCCAAGAAATATCCGGGCGCGAACGCCAAAGCGGCCGGTGACGCTGGTGGGAGCGGGCCGATGCCGGGGGACCGAACGCGCTCAATAAAAAACGGTGCGGTCGAGACTACGGTATTGGATGGCTTCGAGCAGGTGAGGGGCCTCGATTTTTTCGGCGGCGGCGAGATCGGCAATCGTGCGGGCGACCTTCAGGATGCGATCATAGGCGCGGGCCGAAAGGCTGAGTTGCTCCATCGCCTGCTGCAGCAAGTCGCCGAGGGGGGCGTCGATGGCGCAATGTTTGCGGATTTGCGCGTGGGTCATGCGGGCGTTGGCCGTGACTTTTGTGCCGGCAAAGCGCCGGTGCTGCCGTAACCGGGCCGCTTGGACGCGGTCGCGCAGCGGGGCGGAAGGTTCGCCCAGTTTTTCATTGCGCAGCTCGGCCAGGGACAGGGCCGGGGCTTCGACATGGATATCGATGCGGTCGAGCAAGGGGCCGCTGATCCGCGCGCGGTAGCGCTGGATTTCGCCCGGGGAGCACCGACATTCGTGGCGAGGATCCCCCAGGTATCCGCATTTGCAGGGGTTCATGGCCGCCACGAGCATGAAGGCGCAGGGCAGGGTGACTTTGCCGGCGCTGCGCGAGATGGTGACGTCGCCGTCCTCGAGCGGCTGGCGGAGAACCTCGAGCGCCGAGCGTTTGAATTCGGGCAACTCGTCGAGGAAAAGCACGCCGTGGTGGGCGAGGGAAATTTCGCCGGGTCCGGGAATCGTGCCACCGCCGAGGAGAGCCACGTCGGACACGGTGTGGTGCGGCGAGCGAAAAGGGCGGGCGCCCCACATCATCTCGCCGCTGATCGTGCGCCCCGCGGCGGAGTGGATGCTCAGAATTTCCAGATGCTCTTCGAGGGTGGGGGCCGGCATTACGGTCGGGATGCGTTTCGCGACCATCGACTTTCCCGAGCCCGGCGGTCCGATCATCAGCACATTATGGGAGCCGGCGACGGCGACTTCGATGGCGCGGCGCAGGGCGTGCTGCCCCTTGATCTCGGCGAAATCCGCCGCCCCGTCGGTCGCGGGCGTGCTGGCGCGTTGGCGGGCGGCCTGGGGGTCGAGGGGCGTCAACGGTTTTTCGCCGCTGAGAAACCGGGCGGCCTGGTCGAGCGATTGGACCGCGTAAACGTCGACGCCCTCGACGAGCGCGGCTTCCTCGGCGGAGACGGACGGGAGCAGCAGGCCGCGTTTGCCGAGAGCCCGGGCGAGCCGAGCCATCGCGAGCGCGCCGCGCACCGGGCGCGTGGCGCCGGAAAGACTGAGTTCGCCGGCGATCAGCCAGTCGGCGAGCTGCGCCGATTTGAGTTGGCCGGTGGCGGCGAGGATGCCGAGCGCGATGGGCAGATCGTAGAACGGCCCCTCCTTGCGCAGATTGCCGGGCGCGAGATTGATCGTGGTGCGGGTGCGGGGCGGTTGGAAGCCGCTGTTGTTGAGCGCGGTGAAGACGCGGTCGCTCGATTCCTTCACCGCGGTGTCGGCCAGGCCGACGAGATACCATTTGGGTTCGCCGGCTTCCCCGGCGTTGACCTCGACATGCACCAAATCGGCGTCGATCCCTTGCAGAGCGGCGGACGTTATCGTCGCGAGCATGGTCGGGAGCTTTGCCGGAGCCGGCCCGCGGTGCGAGTTACTTTTTCTTGGCCTGGCGGGCGAGCTTGGCGGCGTTCCGCCGTTTGATGAGGCCGATGTTTTTTTCGACCGCCTCAAGATAGAGATTGGGTCCGTGGGGGAAGGGGCGGGCGAGGAAGCGGTAGCTGGCCTGAAATTCGTTCTCCAGTTTTGGCTGCACAAACTTTTCCCAAAACATCGGGGTGCGCTCCGCGATCTCCGACACCGACTTGAAGGCGCGACGGGAGGGCGGCAGATGAATAAAGTCGTCGGATTCCTTGAACTCGTGGAACAAGATTTCGAGTTCGTCGGGATAGTCGGCGGCCGCCATCTGGCCGAGATAGTCGGCGGTGGCGAGGGCCCAGCCGACGATGCGTTCGAACGGTTCCCGGAATTTGAGTTGGCTGATTTCCTTGTTCGGACCGGTGCAGTTGATGGCGCCCAGCACGGCCTCCACCTCGTAATCGTTGGCTCCCAGCGCAGGCAAATAGGAGGCGGCGAAGGAACAGCTCCGCAGGACGTGGCAGAAGGTGTATTTTGCGCCGGTGCCCACGGTGTCGGAGCGGAGCTTCAGGTAGCCGGCGTCGTGGAGGAGGACGGCTGACATCCCGAGTTCGAACTGGCGGGCGTTAAGGCGGGGTTCGACCCCGGCGATGTGCCGGCCTTCGAGAAGCAGAGCCATGCAGACGGTGGCCTGCAACGTATGCTCGAGGTCGTGGTAGCGGAGATCCACGGCGGCATAATCGGGGTGCTTACCGGAGAACAGGATCTCCATATCCTTGAAAATTGTATCAAGCCACACGAGGCTCGCTCCCGGATACATTGCCGCGAACTTCCTTTCAACAAACGTCGTGACGGCGGTGGCGCTCTTGGTGTCAACAGGAGGAAACATAGACGGGGCGTGGCGAATATTTTGTGGAAGGCGGACCGTCTGGTGATGTGGGAGTGGCTGACTGCCGATCGATTAAGAATTTGCGGAGGGGCGGAGCAAGTTTAAAGCTAATGGTCTAACTCTATAATATGATCGCGGGAATTACGGGCGGGATCGGTTGCGGCAAATCAACGGTGGGTGGACTCTTCGAACAACGGGGTTTTCGCCGCCTCGATTCCGACGCGCTGGTGCGCGACCGGGTGCTGACTGCGCCCGAGGTTGTCGTGGCGCTGCGTGGGCGTTACGGCGCCGGAGTGCTGCGCCCGGACGGCACAGTGGACCGGGTGGCGCTGGCGGACCGGGTGTTCGCCAGCGCCGATGAGCGGCAGTGGCTGGAAGCCATGACTCATCCGCGGGTGTTTGCCCTCTGGCGGGAAGCGTTTGCCGCCCGACCGGCGGAGCGGTGGGTGGTCGAGGTCCCGCTGTTGTTCGAGAAAGCCTTGGAGAATTGGTTTGATTTCACCGTATGCGTCGCGTGTGCTCGCCAACAGCAACTCGTCCGACTGGAGCAACGCGGTCTGCCGCGCGGGCTCGCCGGGCAGCGAATCGCAACGCAACTGCCACTGGAGCGGAAAATCGAGCTGTCTGACTTTGTCTTATGGAATGAGGGTTCGCCCGATTTTCTGGAGGCTCAAGTCGAGCACTTGATTAAAACTCTCGCCGGACAGTCTTGAAACCTCCTCCTGCGCCGCGCGTCTGACGCTCGGGCGCCCGCCGTCTCTTTCCCGAACCCTACATGGCCCTTCCTCCCAAATCCGACGACACTTCGCCGTCTGCCAGCCCTGCTGGCGAAACCAAGAAAACGCGCCGACCGAGCGCCCCCCGTGCGCGCAAGCCCAAGGCCGAAAAAGCCGAGAAAGCGGCCAAGCCCGAAAAAGCGCCCAAAGCGGTCAAGGCCGACGCGCCCGAGCGCTCCGAGAAGCCGGAACGCGCCGGGCGCCCGGAACGCGCCGAACGGGCCCCGTCCACGGCGGCGCCGTCGACGCCCGAATTTCGTTTTGAAGCTCCGGCCCCTGCTCCCACGCCTGCTCCCACGCCGGCTCCCGCGCCGTTCCGGTCCGAGCCTGCGGCTCCTGCGCCGGCTTCCCCTCCATCCGAGTCGCGCGAACGCACTCCCGAACGCAGCCCCGAACCGGTCGGTCGTTCCGACGGGGAGTCATCCGGAGATCGCAGTGATCGCGGCGAGCGCCCGGGGTTTGTCCCCACCTCACAGCTGGGTGGGTCTGGGCAATCGGCGTCGGCTGCGCCCTCGACAGCTCCGACTCCGCCGCAAAGCGGCGGCCCCGGCAACAGCGGTGGCGGCGGTGGCCAACCCCAACAACAGGGCGGCGGTGGTGGCGGCGGTCGTGGCGAATGGCAGGATCGTGGCGGCGGCGGTGGTGGTGGTGGACGCGAATTTTGGAAGCAAGGGAAGCGCAAACGCGGTCGCCACGGCGGCGGCGGTGGTGGTGGTGGTTGGCAACCAGGCGGCGGTGGCGGCGGTGGCAATGCTCCGGGCGGCGGCGGCGCTCCCTATGGACGCGAGCCCCTTCCTCCTCAGCCGCCGCCTCCGAGTAACACGCCGGTTTTCGGCGATCTGCCGAATCCTTCGCGCTTCAACGACCTCGCGGCGCTCGACGCACTCGCGAAAGAACTCTCCTCCGGCAACGGCGACACGCTCTGGGTCAATGAACTCTACGCGCTGCCGTTGGGCGAGCTCACGGCCTTTGCCCGCAGCTTCGGCGTCACTTTCGAGGGCGCCCCGCATCGCCGGCAACTGCTGACGCAGATCTTCACGACCGCCGCGGCCAACAAGCGCGTGATCCGCGACCGCGGCTACATTGACGTGACCGACCGGGGGGCGTTCGTCGTCCACGTGCACGTCAACTACCGTCTCTATCCGGACGACGCCTATCTGCCCGAGAGCCTGATCAAGCGCTACGGATTGAAACGCGGACACAAGGTCGAGGTCATTCTGCAGGCTCCGCAACCCGGCGAGCGTTGTCCGTCGGTGGTGGGCGTCGTGGCGGTGATGGACGGCGATCCCGAAAAGATCGCCAATGTCATGCCGTTCGAAGAACTCGTGCCGTATTATCCGCTCAAGCGCATCTTGCTCGAGTCCGAGGAAATTCATCCGAAAGACGTCTCGATGCGCGCCGTGGACATTCTCACGCCCATCGGATTCGGCCAGCGCGGGCTCATCGTGGCGCCGCCGCGTACCGGCAAAACCGTGCTGCTGCAAAATATCGCGAACTCGATTTCGGCCAACAGCCCCGAGGTAAAACTGATCCTCCTGCTGATCGACGAGCGGCCCGAAGAAGTCACCGACTTCAAGCGCCACACCAAGGGCGAGGTCGTCTCTTCGACCTTCGACGAGACGCCCGAGAGCCACATTCACTGTGCCGAAATGGTCATCGAGATCTGCCGGCGCCGCGTCGAGCAGGGCGAGCACGTCGTCATTCTGCTCGATTCCATCACGCGTCTCGCCCGCGCCTACAACGCGCTCACCGGCAACCAGGGCAAGACGATGTCCGGCGGCCTCGAGTCCAACGCGCTGCAGAAGCCGAAACGCTTCTTCGGCTCGGCCCGCAACATCGAGGGCGGCGGCAGCCTCACGATCATCGCCAGCGCGCTGATCGACACTGGCTCGCGCATGGATGAGATCATTTTCGAGGAATTCAAGGGCACGGGCAACAGCGAGCTCCACCTCGACCGCGGACTCGTCGAACGCCGCATTTTCCCGGCGATCAACATCGACCGCTCCGGCACGCGCAAAGAGGAGCTGATTTATCACCCCGATGAGCTGCAGCGCATCTACGGCCTGCGCCGGGCGATGCAGGGCTTGGGCCCGATCGAGTCGATGGAGATGCTCATCACCCGGCTCAAAAAGACGAAGTCCAACGCCGAGTTCCTCCTCAGCCTCGCCCGCCAATAAACTGCCGTCCGCGCGATGACCCCGATTACCCCTGCTTCCGCGACCCCGACCGCGGCCGATGATTTCGTCATTCAGTTGGCGCTCGACCGCGGTTTGCTCAGTTCCGTGCAGGTGGACGCCGCGCGCGCGCTGATCGCCCGGCACACCGATCTCACCGTCGCCGCGCCGCGGTTGCTCGACACCTTGGTCGGGCAGGGGGCGCTGAATTCCCGACGAGTGGCCGAGCTGTTGGCCGCCGAGTTCGGGATGCCGATGGCGCCGGACATGTCGGCCATCCGGGTGACGGGCGACACCCTCGAACTCGTCCCTCGCGCAGTGGCCGCGCGCTATCGGTTGGTGCCGCTGCATCGCGAGGGCAACACGCTGCAGGTCGCGATCGCCGACCCGCTCGACACCGACGGCATCGACGCGCTCGGGCATATCGTGAAACTGACGATCGAGCCCGTCGTCGCGACGGCCGAGGAAATTACGGACGCGATCAACCGCTTCTACGGCAAGGACGCGAATTCCATCGACGACCTGCTCAACGATCTTTCGGTGACCGGCGGCGGCGGCGATGCTTCCGCGGTGACGACGGAGGCCAGCTCGGCGGGCAACGTGAGCAACACGGAGGCCGACGGACCGATCATCAAGCTGGTGCACCAGATCATGTTCGAGGCGATCCAGCGCCGCGCGTCGGACATTCACCTGGAGCCGCTGGAGAAACGTTTCCGCGTCCGCTACCGCATCGACGGCGTGTTGCTCGAAGTCGAAAATCCGCCGAAGCGTCTCCAGCTCTCGATCATCTCGCGGCTGAAAATCATGGCGAACATCTCGATCGCCGAAAAACGCATCCCGCAGGACGGACGCATCCAGATTTCCGTCGGGGGCAAGCAGCTCGACCTGCGGGTCTCCTCGCTGCCGACCGCGCACGGCGAAAGCATCGTGATGCGTATTCTCGACAAGGAGGGGCTGACGCTCGGACTGCCGGAGCTGGGCTTTTTCCGCGACGATGCCGCGACATTTGAGCGGCTCATCACGTTGCCCGACGGCATTCTGCTGGTCACGGGGCCGACGGGCTCCGGCAAGACGACCACGCTCTACGGTTGTCTGCATTTCATCAACAAGCCGGACCGCAAAATCATCACAGTCGAGGACCCGGTCGAGTATCAGCTCAACGGGATCAACCAGGTCCCCGTGCGCCATGATGTCGGCATGACCTTCGCCTCGGCGCTGCGCGCCATGCTGCGGCAGGCGCCGAACATCGTGATGGTGGGTGAAATTCGCGATCTGGAGACAGCCGAAATCGCGATCAACGCGTCGCTCACCGGCCACATGGTGTTCTCCACGTTGCATACGAACGACGCGCCCGGGGCGATCACGCGTCTGATCGACATCGGGGTAAAACCGTTTCTGGTTTCGACCTCGTTGCGGTGCGCGATGGCCCAGCGCCTCGTCCGGAAGATCTGCGCGAAGTGCAAACGCCCGATGACGCCGACGGCCCAGGAATTGCGCTCGCTCAACATCAATCCTTCGCAGGCCGCCACGGCGACTTTTGCGAAAGGCGACGGCTGCTCATCCTGCAACGCCACCGGCTACCGGGGCCGCATGGGGATCTTTGAGATTTTTGTGATCAATGAAGAAATTCAAAAAATGATCTACGAGGGCGCGGGCAGCGCGAAGCTGCGTGACAAGGCCCGGACGAACGGCATGCGCACGATGCGCGAGGACGGGACCCGCAAGGTTACCGCCGGTTTGACCACCATCGAGGAGGTCGTCTCGATCACCGTCGGCGACGCCAGCTAGCCACCTCCCGTCAACCCACCCGCACCCCATGAGCTATGAAATGAACGACCTGCTTGATCTGATGGTGGATCAGGGTGCTTCCGACCTTCACCTCCAAGTTGGACAGCCGCCCACGTTGCGGCTCAGCGGCAGCATGACGCCGATCGACGGTCCGCCGCTCACGCCCGGCGACACGGAGCAGCTGATGCAGTCGATCACGCCCGATGCGCACATCAGCAGCGTGAAGCTGAACGGTGGCGCGGATTTCGGGTTCGCGTTCGGCGAGAAGGCCCGTTTCCGCGTGTCGGTGATGAAATCGAAGTCCAACTACGGCATGGTACTGCGCCAGATCCCCTACAAGATGTTCGGGCTGCGCGATATCGGCCTGCCGGACAAGATCCGCGAACTGCTTTACCGGCCGCGCGGCCTGATTCTCGTTACGGGCCCGACCGGTTCCGGCAAATCCACCACGCTGGCATCGATGGTAAATTACATCAACGAGACGCGCGACGGCCACATCATCACCATCGAGGATCCGATCGAATATTATCACAGCCACAAGCGCTGCATCGTCATGCAGCGCGAGGTCCACGTCGATGTGCCGAGCTTTTCCGAGGCGATCCGGCGCGCGCTCCGGCAGGACCCGGACGTCATTCTCGTCGGCGAAATGCGCGACCTCGAGACGATCGAGGCCGCCATCAGCGCCGCCGAGACGGGCCACTTGGTCTTCGGCACGCTGCACACCAACAGCGCGGCCAAGACCGTCGACCGCATCGTCGACGCGTTTCCCGCGAACATGAAGGACATGATCCGCACACAGCTCGCGTCGTCCCTCGTCGCCGTCATTTCCCAGGTGCTCTGCAAAAAGATCGGCGGCGGCCGCATCGCCGGCTACGAGATCATGGTCAACACGACCTCAATCGGATCGCTGATCCGCGAAAATAAGACGTTCCGCATCACCTCGGACATCCAGACGGGCGCGCAACTCGGCATGATCACGATGGACACTCACCTCATGAGCCTGGTCAACCGCGAGCTGGTCGCCCCCGACGAAGCGCTTGAAAAAGCGCAGGACCCGAATCTCATGCGCGAGAACTTCCTCAAGATGGGCCTGAAGCTCCGCGAGGTCTGATCCCGCCCGCCCCCCCAACCGCCGCCCCGCCTGATGTTTCCCAGCCACAGTCCCGCCATCTTCGAGTTTCTGAAAGAGCACCGGCTCGTCGATCCCGCGCAGCTCGACGAGCTCAACGAGGAGCACAAAGCCACCGGCAAACCGCTGGCCGACGTGGTGGTCGATCTCGGCATCATCGAGAAATCCGTGCTGCTCCACCGCATCGCGGAACACCTCGGCTACGATTATCTCTCGGAGTTGCCCGTGCAGTTTCCGGGCGAGGCCATCGCGGCGCTGACCGGCAAGCTCGCGCGCGACTACGGCGTAATGCCGCTCAGCGCCGACGGGCAGAACATCGACCTCCTCGTCAGCGATCCCTTCAATACCCAGGCCATCGACGATCTGTCGTTCGCCCTCGGCCGCAACGTCCGGCTGTTTTTCGCCGATCCCGACAAGATCGATGTACAGATCAAGCAGCACTACGGGGAGGACGAGGCCAGCATCGACGACCTGCTGCAGGAGATCAGCTCGGGCAACCTCCCGACGGACGGCCGCGATCTCTCCGAGCGGGACATCGAGTCGATGGCCGAACAGACGCCCATCATTCGCTTCGTCAATCTCGTCATCGGGCAGGCGATCCGCGATAAGGCGAGCGACATCCACTTCGAGCCCTTCGAGCACGAGTTTAAAATCCGCTACCGGATCGACGGTTCGCTCTATGAAATGGCGCCGCCGCCCAAGGCGCTGTCGCTGCCGATCCTGTCGCGCATCAAGGTCCTCGCGTCCCTCAATATCGCCGAACGCCGCATCCCCCAGGACGGGCGCATCAAGATCACCCTCGGCGGACGACAGGTCGATCTGCGCGTTTCGACTCTGCCGACGCAGTTCGGCGAGAGCGTGGTGCTCCGCGTGCTTGACCAGGCCGCGGTGCAGCTCGACATCACCCAGCTCGGCATGCCGCCGGACGTGTTCAACGGCATTCAGGAAATCGTCCATCGGCCCAACGGCATCTTCATCGTCACGGGCCCGACCGGCTCGGGTAAGACCACCACGCTCTACAGCGGGCTGCGCATCATCAACACGGCGGATCTCAAGCTCCTCACGGCCGAAGATCCCGTCGAGTATGAGATCGAGGGCATCATGCAGGTACCGGTCAATCCGCTCGTCGGCCTGACGTTCGCCGCGGCCCTGCGCTCCTTCCTCCGGCAAGATCCCGACGTCATCATGGTCGGCGAGATCCGCGATCTCGAAACCGCCCAGATCGCGATCCAGGCCTCGCTGACCGGCCACTTGGTGCTCTCGACGCTGCACACCAACGACTCCGCCGGCGCCGTCACGCGGCTGGTGGACATGGGCGTCGAGCCTTTCCTCATCGCCTCCTCCCTCGAGGCCGTGCTTGCCCAGCGACTCGTGCGCCGGGTCTGCGTGCAGTGCCGCACCCCCTACACGCCGCCGCGCGAGCTGTTGAAACCGCTCAACATCGCCGCGGACAGCGTGGGCGACCGGCAGTTTTTCTACGGCAAGGGCTGCCCGGTGTGTTCCCAATCCGGTTACCGCGGGCGCCTCGGCATCTACGAGTGGCTCCGCATGAGCGAGGCGCTCCGCGATCTCATCGGGCAGCGCGCGGCGACCTTGGTCATCCGGCAAAAGGCGATTGAGCAGGGGATGCGAACCCTCCGGGACGACGGACTGCGGGCCATTTTCGACGGGCACACCTCCATCGAGGAAGTGATCAAATACACCTGACCCCCATGGCCAAACTCTCCGTGCGTACCGCGCCGGCGGCCCCTGCGCCCGCCACTTTCGCCGCCAAGGCGCCACCTCGCGCCGCCGCGGCCTTTCCCGGCGGTGCGACGCCGTCGAAGAAGAATCGCCGCCGGGGGTTCGGCAAGCCGATCAACGCGAAAGGCGCCGCGGTGTTCACGCGCCAGCTCGCGACGCTCGTCAAAGCCGGCATGCCGATTTTGCGCAGCCTTGAGGTCCTGGCCCGCCAGGAGAAGCGGCCCGCCTTCAAGCAGGTCCTCGAGAGCATCGCCGACACGATCCGCTCCGGCGGGAATTTTTCCGACGGACTCTCGGCCAACGACCATGTGTTCGACCGCCTCTACATCAACATGGTCAAAGCCGGCGAGGCGGGCGGCGTCCTCCAGACGGTGCTCGAGCGCCTCTCGGTGTTCATGGAGAAGGCCCAGAAAATTCTCTCCAAGGTGAAGTCGGCGATGATCTACCCGGCGGTGATCGTCTCGGTGGCGACGGTGATCGTCTCGATCCTGATGATTTTCGTCGTGCCGAAATTCCAGGAAATTTTCACGGGACTGCTCAAGGGGCAGCCGCTGCCGTGGCTCACCCAGCGCTTGCTCGACATCAGCAATTTCCTCAAGAACCACTACCCGATTGCGATCGGTGGCATTGTGGTGGCCTATTTCGCCTTCAAGATTTTCGGCAAAACCAATTTCGGCCGACGGATCATCGATTGGCTGCTCATCCACATGCCGGTCGTGGGCGATCTGTTTCTCAAGGCCGCCATCGCCCGGTTTACCCGCACGTTCGGCACCCTGCTCGCGAGCGGCGTCCCGATTTTGCAGGCCCTCACCATCACGCGTGACACGAGTGGCAACGTCCATATCGCGAATGCGATCAATGTCGTGCATGACCGCGTCAAGGAGGGCGACAACGTGGCCAAGCCCCTCGAATCGACCCACATTTTCCCCGGCATGGTCACGAGTATGATCGAGGTCGGCGAGGAAACCGGCGCGTTGGCCGACATGCTCACGCGGATCGCCGACACCTACGACGAGGAGGTCGACAACGCCGTCGCCGGTCTGACGTCCGTGATCGAGCCGATCATGATCGTGTTCATGGCCGTGATGGTCGGCACGATCGTCATCGCGCTATTTCTCCCGCTC
>JBIKOK010000335.1:0-5602 GCA_044358025.1 Opitutaceae bacterium | reverse complement strand
CGGGGAAATTGGGGTAGTCCGCGTTGGGCGTAAGACCGGTGTTTAGCCAGGAAAGCGGGGGCACCTGCACGCCACCGGGCGATAGAAAAGTGGAAATGAGGTTGGTGCTGGTGTTGTTGACGATGCCGGCGGGTTTGGCGGCGGTATTGGTAAACGTGTCGAGGAGCGGAGAGCCGGCGGCGGCCCAGGGGGAGACGCCGTCGTAAACGGGCCAGGGGCGGATGGCGGGAAACGTGGTGTAGCCCTGCTCGTAGTTGGCGCGGAGGTTCGTGCGTTTGAACGGCGTGAGGGTGGCGGTGACGAAGTGGCGGCGCTGGTAGCTCTCGCTGGGGATGCGGAAGCCGGGCGTGCGCTCATGGAGGCCGGAGTAGCGGATGGCCGCGAAGCCCTTTTTGAGGACCTGGTTGTGGTCGACCATGAAGCGACGGCTGTCGTTGTCGTCGGTGCGAAATTCGACGATGGACTCGCTGCGGTTGACCTTGGCGCGTTTGGTGGACGAGACGAAGGCCCCGGCGGGATTGCCGAGACCGAACAGAATGGCGTTGGGACCGCGGGTGAAGGTGAAGGCTTCGGAGTTGTAGCGATCGGTGACGACGCCGCTGCTGAAAAAATTCTGGCCGACGATACTCGTGGCGCCGCCGCGGGTGACGTATTGCGTGCCGATGTTAATGAAGTCGTTCCCGTTGCCGTCGACGGAGCCGATGTTGATGGTGAACGAGTCGGTGTTGGGCGCGAAATTGAGGATGTCGTTAATGCTGTTGGCCCCGAGATCGTTCATCATCTGCTCGGTAAAGATCGTGAGGGCCGAACCGATGTCCCGGAGATCGGTTTTGAGCCGGGTGCCGTTGAGCGTCTGGGTGGCGTGGTACCCCTCTTCGCTGCCGGCAGAGACCTCGAAGGGCGTGAGGATCAGGGTCTCTTCGGTCGTGGTGGGGGCTGAGATCGCCGAGGCGGGCGTGGGCCTGGGCGCGGTTTGGGCGAGGAGAGAAGCGCGGCACAGCAGCGAAAGGGCGACGAGCGTGGCGAGGCGTGGGGAATGAAAGGACTTCATGGAAAGGGGCGGAGGAGGGACGCGGAGGGAGGGACGGGCTGGGTTGGCGCTGGGGCGGGAGCGGGGCGTTGCGCCCAAAGTTGCGTGGACGCCACGAGCAGGGCGAGGGCGATTGGGCGGGTCGAGCCAGGGGCGGGCGCGGTCGGATTCATTGGGGTGGGGCGGAGAAGGAGGGGAAAGCGGGGCGGGGCGGGGGCTCGTCACGGCTGAGGCGCCGGCGAGGGTCGGACGGGAGCGCTTCAGGAAAACACTCGAAACGTCGCCTTGCCGGGACGCGAATACAAGGCGGACGTTTTCAGCGGGTAGAGAATTTGCCGGCAGAGTCGGGCGACCGCTGCGGCTCGCTCGCCGGCGGAACGGCGGGCGGCGCGCACGTGCGGGCCTTTAGTCGAGCGTTGGATCGGGGCTTCGGGCCCGGAGCCACTGGTTTGGCCGTTCGGCGCAACGGCGGACTGGGCGGTGGAATTATCGCCGGCGTGGCACGGCGGAACCACGCCCGCGGTGTCTTTGAGGCAGTCCGGGACAGGGTTCATTTTTGCACACCTCGCGCGGTCGTTTCGTTTCATACGCGAAGCCGACGCGTATGCGGTCTTATGCTACAAGGATCATGACCCCGGCGACGCGCGCGGGGCGAAGTTCGCGCGCATCGCTGCCGTGCTCAAGCGCCCGCTCGCCGAGGGCGTGCTGGTCCACGGCGTGGGCCTCCAAATGCATTGCAATGTCCGCAAGCCGCCGGTCCGAGCGGCGATCCCGCGGAGCCTGGAGCGTTGCGGGGCGCTGGGCCTGCGGGTGCAGATCACCGAACTCGACGTCGCCCTCGCCGGGGCGCCCGGGACGTTGGAAGAGCGCCGGGAGGAACAGGCGGAGGTGTATCGCGATGTCGTCACAGCCGCCGTGGGGAGCAAGGCCGGCGCGGCGATCGTGCCGTGGGGCTTTTCCGACAAGTTTATCCAACGTGGACTGAATATCCGTCACCTGTTGCCGGAGAACACGCCGACCCCGTTGGGGCTGTTCGATGCGGCGTAGCGGCCGAAGCCGTCTTATGCGGCGGAGGCCGAGGCGCGCGTGGGGCGGCCGGAGGTCAGTTCGAGGATGGGCGGACGCGGTTGGCGAGGGAAGTGACGGGCTCGCGCCAGTCGCGAAAAGCGCGTCGTGGGGGCATCCCGCGGAGGTGGTGCCAGAGCGGGCAGGTTACAGGCCGCTTCGGGAAGAGGGGGCTGAGCAGAAGATCCGGACATCCGCCGTCTGGTCGGTCGAGCGGTGCCGGGCGCGCTGGAGGGCTTTCCTGGTGGTGAGCGGCGGGTTTTCCCCAGCGGGAAAAAGGGCGAAGCAGATGCGGTCGGCGCGGCCGCGGTGAAAGTGCGGAGTCGGATCAGGGCGTGGAGCTGGACGGGGCCGCCGGGGCGTCGTCGGGGAATTCGTAGAGGCGGAGTTCGGACGGCGGCGGGGTGGTGGCCGGGCGTTTGTCGCGGTTCTTGCCCTGGGTTTCCCAACGGAGGGCCCACGTGCGGCCGTCGGCGCGGTGTGTCTGCCATTGGACGGAGAGGCCGGGAAAAGTGGAGCGCACCTGGCGGAGTGCGGCGGGAAGCACCGAGGGCGCCGGCGGGAGCTTGGCGATGACGGCGAGGGTTTCGCCGTGCAGCTGGAAGCGGCCCGAGCCGGCGGCGTGGGTGCTGTAATTGATGATGACCGTGCCATCGCCTTGCGCCTGGGGACGACCGAGGGTGACATCGGCGGCGATGCTGCCGCCGCCGGAGAAGTCCCAGCGGAAATTCCAGTCGCTCATTTGGTGGACGTCCCAGCCGCCGGCCGCGTTGGGGCGGGCGACATAGGCTTGGGAGTTTCCGTGCGCGTCGTAGCGGTGGTAGGCGGCGAGCGGGCGACCTTGGGGATCGAAGCCAAGATCGCGGACCATGTTGATCAGGCCGCCACCGGGTTTCGCGGCGTCGACGACATCGCTTTTCGCGAGCGTGATCGGCAGGGCGACGGGGCGGCCGGCGCTGGATTCCCAGCGGATGAGATCGCGGCTGCGGGCGTAGGAGAGGGAGTGATTCGTGGCCGCGTCGGGCGTCTCGCGCCAGACCCAGAGCAGGTGGAAGCGGCCATCGGGGCCGAGAAGTGGAGCGGTCGCGTAGGCATTGCGCTCGCCCTCGCCGCCATGGAGAGGGCGATCGAGAAACCGGCGCCACGTGCGCGTCGCAGGGTCGTAGATATTGCAATAATCGCTGCCGTTGCCGCTGCCGCCGTCGCGATAGCGGAAGAGGAGGTTGCCGGCGGCGTCTTTGAAAAAGTTGGGATAGGTGGCTTTTGCTTCAAGCTCGCCCGTCATGCGGTCGAGGCGTTCGAGGGTGGTGACGTCGAACGGCGAGCGCGTGCGGTAATACACCAGGGGGTCGGCGTGCATGTTGCCGGAGAGGTGCAGGTAGCCATCGCGGTCGAGGGCGAGCTGGAGGGAATTGTGGCTGTCCCAGCCGACAGCGTTCGACGGATGTTCGCGGTTCGGCACTGGACGACCCTCGGGGCGAATGCGGGACCAGGCTCCGTCGGGGAGTTTGCGGGCGGTGACGACGATGCGGCGCTCGGCGTCGTAGTAGGCGATGAATTGATAACCGCGTTCGACGAGCAACGCGAAGGGCACGGGGTGGCCGGACCACACGCGGTCGATCAGGATGCCGTCATCCCCGGTCGCCGCCCGCCCGAGCGGCGCAGCGAACAAAGTGAGCAGACACAGGAGCAGGCGGACGGGATTCATGATTGAGAAGTCGAACATGGCGGACAGATTCCCCGGGCGCGGATTACTCAGGAAATAGAAAACGGCGATCGAAGTCGCGACGGTTGGGGCCTGGGTGCCGGGAGCGATGATGCTCTTGTTGGCGAGGCGGACGAGCGGTTCGGTTTCGTCGGGGAGATTGCTCACGTACGGTTGAAAGGGGACGCCGGCTGTGCGGAGACAAGCCAACGGGGTGCGAGAGTGGAGTGCGAGACCGAAGTCGGTCGTGCTCTGGCCGAGGAGGGGCTGGGGATCGAGCCGCTATCCTGGACCGACTCGGACTTGAGCGGCGCGGCGGCGCCGATGGTCTGGACGTAGCCGACGAAGCCGTCGGGTTTGGTGCCCGTGACGAGGCCGGCCCAGCCGCGCGTGATGGCGGGCCAATGTTTGGCGCGGTCGAGGGGGCCGTGGTTCACGTCCCAGGCGAGACCGAAGACGAAGAAGCCGCTGCCGCTGGTTTCACCGAGGGGAACTTGGGTCGGATCGAGCAGGCTCGGACGCCCGAGGCCGTCGGGCTGTTGGGCGGCGAGGATGGCGGTGGGGATCTCGCAGAAAAGTTTTTCGTCGAAGCCGCGGGTCGGGTGATCGGCGGGGCGGTGTTCGAGCATGAGGGCGAGGCCGCCGTCGCCCCAACCGTTGCCCCGGCTCCAAAAGGTCTTTTTGCCGGCCGGCGTTTTCTTGTCGAAGAACGTGGCGTCGCGGAAAAACAGGTTCTCGGTCGCATCGCATAGGTGGTCGCAGGTGGAGCGTTATTCGCGGTCGAGGAAGTCGCGGTATTTCTGGTCGTCGGTGAGCGCGGCGGGGCGCGCGAGGGTGGGCGGAACCATCTACCGCGCCCCGCACCAGCTCCAGCGATCACTCACGGTGACGCCGGTGGGCTTGGTCCCGTGGGCGACGGCTTCGGTGACGGGATGGGCGAGGACGGTGTCGAGGCGGTTGCGCGTGGGCGTGAAGCGCTCGGCGCGCGTGCGATCCATGGCGCAGAGGTCGAGCCACGCGTGGCTGACGGCATGGTCGTCGGCGTGATGGAGGCGGTCGACGGGTAACTAGCCGGACGGGCGGCCGAAGCGCAGAAGAGCCGCGGGGTATTGCGCGTCGCCCGTGGTGGTCGCGGTGCGGAACAGGCCGGCGTAGAGCGGCGCAATCACCCAGAAGGGGGGCCATGCCCCGCGGATTGGCGAGACCTCAGCCGGCGGAACGTATGAGCGCGCCGGTGACAGACGCGGCGGTGGGCTCGGCGGTGGCGGCGCAGGCGGAAACCGCGAGCGCGGCGACGAAGACAAGTGTGGCGAACACGGAGCGCAGGGAGGGCCGGAGACCTCTAAGGCGGAGGAGGAGAGCCGGCGGCGCGGGCCCGGGCCGCGGCGACGGCCTCGGGTGTGACCGAATAACGGAAAATAAAAAGGGCGGCGAGGGCCGCGAGCAGGACGGTGCCGCCGGCAAAGACGATGCGCATCGCGAGGAACGTGCCCAGGGTTTGAGCGGCCTTGAGGGCCGTTTCCCAGCTGACGAAGTGGAGGACGACATTCGCCAAAAGAATGGAACCGGTGAGCGCGAGTTTCAGGGCCCAACTGAGGACGGAGTTGAACAGGCCCTCGCGGCGGGCGCCGCATTCGGCCGTATCGAGGTCGCAGATATCGGCCGTCATCGAAGGCACCAAGACCATGACGGCGACGAGACCGGGGCCCATCAGGGCGGAAGGCAGTAGCAGCCACCAACTCGCGCCGGGCGTGTAGCAGAATCATTTGGCGACGCCGCCGAGGGCGATGGTCAGCGTGCAG
>JBIKOK010000203.1:0-12114 GCA_044358025.1 Opitutaceae bacterium | reverse complement strand
AGGAGAAAGGGGTGCTTCTTGCCGAGGCGCCGGGACAGTTTCACGATGAGCAGGACGGCCAACATGCCGCAGGCCTGGAAGGCGGTGCCATACCAGCCCTTCATGCCGGCTCCGACACCCATGTCACCGGCGTTGACGTAAAACACGTTCAAGTAAAACCCGGTGGTATCGATCACCAGAAAACTCAGGTAGATGAAGATCTGCGCGAGGACGAGCCGGCGGAAATCGGGCTGGCTCATCGTGATCGTCCAGCTTTGCCAGATCGAAATCTTCGGCGGCGCGTGGCGGCGGGCCGGCCGCGGACGCTCCGGTACGCGCCACGCCGTGATGAAGCCGAGGAGGGCGATGGTGCCGCCGACGAGGGGGGCGCAGAAACGGCCGCCGGCCACGAGGTCGCCGGCGCCGGCCTCGCGCACCCACTTGAGCAGCCACTGGTTCACAATGCCGGACGCTTTGTGCAAAATGGATTTGGTGCCCATGAGCTTCGTGCGCTCGTGGTAGTGGGTCACCATTTCGAGTCCCAGCGCGCCATAGGGGACGATCAAAATACTGTAGGCGACGGACATCGCCGCGCAGCCGCCGAGCAGCCGCCAGAAATAGACCAGCGTGGATTGGCCGGCGGGGAAAAACCAGATCGCTACGGCGATGCTCGCACACAAAAGCGCACCGATGAGAATGAACGGACGCCGTCGGCCCCAGCGCGATTCCAGGCGGTCGCTCCGGGGGACCACGACGATGCAGGGCCCTTTCCCAAATTTCTGATTCCTTTCCTTCCATCCGTCGGCCGGGCTTTATTTTCTGGATGTCCTGACCAACCCCGCCGGCACCGTGGAGAAAAAACAACAGAGGGAGCTTGGCGCTCGACGATGCGACCGGCGCATCGACCAAATACGCGGGACTGAGGAAGTGGATCTATGGCTGAAGCGCCGGAGCGAGTTTGTGCACGACCGGCACATTGCCGTGGGCCGACACGGGAGCAGGCAGGAGTAGCCGTGCGATGAGCACGAAAAAGGTCTTCATGGTTGGGAGTGGATTTTCATGCTCGTTGGTCAGCCGGCCTTGGCCATCTGCTGATAGTAGATGCGCAGTTCCGGCTTCACCCCGATGAGCGCCTGGGCGCGCTGGAGCGCCTTCTTGGTGGCAAGAGTGGCATTCTCCTCCGCGGGGAACATGTTTTCGAGGCCGATTTGTTTGACCAGACCGCTGCGCCTCAGGACGGCGGCGACATCGCCGTGGACGCCGGAGACGAGCAGGTGCCGCCCTTGCGATTGCAGATAATCGAGCAGTTGGCCCAACGCCATCACGGTGGTGGCGTCGAGGTGTCGGGCGTTCTTCATCCGAAGAATGAACACGCGGATATTGGGGTCCTCGGCGAGGCGGCGGATGCCGTCTTGAAAAATGTCCGCGGCGCCGAAGAACAAGTCGCCCTCGACGTGGATGATGGATACCTGGGGGCTGTTGCGCGCGGAGGGAGTTCCGATCTGGGTCAGCTGCCCTTGATCGTCAAACGCGTGTTCCTGCAAGGTGGGCGCGCTGGCTTTCTGGAGGAACAGCACCAACGACGCGCCGATGCCGGTGTAGATCGCGGTGTCAAGTTGGAGGAAGAGTGCGGCGGCAAGCGTGAGCCAAAAAACCAGCGCGTCGGCGCGGGTGGCCCGGCGCACGATGAAGATTTGGGCCGGTTGAAACAGACGGATGGCGATGACAATCAGGTAGGCGGCGATGGCCGCAATGGGCAGGTAGGACAGCAAAGGGGCCAAGGCGAGGACGACGAGCAGTACGACACCACTCCCGATGATCACGGCCCACTGGGTGCGCGCTCCGGCCTGTAGGCCCGCGGCGCTGCGGAGAAAGGACGCCGAGCCGGGCATGGCGCCAAAGCCGGCGCCGAGCAAATTCCCGAGCCCCATGCCGATGAGTTCTTGGTTGGGATCGATAAGCTGGCCTGTCTTGGTCGCCAGGCTCTTGGCGATGGTGACGGACTCGAGCATGCCAAGGACCGCGGCCGCGATGGCGATGCTCGTGACCTTGGGGAGCAAGGCGAGGCCCTCGGCGTTCAAGGGAAACCCGGTGAAAAGAGGGATCCCTCCGGAAATCTCGCCAAGGTCACGCACCAGTCGCACGCCCGATTGGTCGAGCTGGAAAATCCACGAGGCGAGTCCGGCCAGGACGAGGGTCACCAGTCCGTCGGGCCAGCTTGGCCGGCAGCGGCGCAGCCAGACGATGAGCAGCAGGCTGCCCAGCCCGGTGAGGGCCGTGGCGTGGTTAAAGTTAAACGTGACGACGCTGGCCGCGAGGTGCTGCAGCGTGCCCGGCAGGCTGACATCCGTGCCGCGGGAAATGCCAACGAGATTTCCCAACTGGCCGGCCGCGATGAGAATGCCCACGGCCGTGGTGTAGCCGACGATGACCGACCGCGAGACGAACTGCGTGATCTTGCCGAAATTGGCCAATCCGGCGACCAATTGAATCGCGCCCATGAGGAATCCGATCAGGAGGACCTTTTGCAACGGGTCGAGCGGCTCGGCCGCCAAGGTGAGCAGAGCCCCGGCGAGAATGATACTGATCGTGTTGGTTGGGCCAAAAACCAGGTGCCGCGACGAGCAAAAGAGCGAGCAGAGCACCGTGCCCACGATGGCGCACTCCATGACTGCGGGCACAGGAATGCCGATGAGCAGCGCGAACGCGATGGCCTGCGGAATCGTGAGTGCAGCGATGGTGAGTCCCGCCACCAAGTCCGCACGAAACGTCTCGCGCCGATAGCCCGCCACGGTGCGCCAGAGTGGCGGGATCAGATTGGCCCGGATTTTCGAGCCAATCCCCGTGATCCGCCGCTCCGCCAGATCGGTCAGGTCGCCGAGTTCATCCATCTGCGCAGACTTGAAAAAACGTTTCATACCGGGGCCTCCCATGATGCACGGGTTGGCTGCGCCATGGCATAGACAAATCCCGCCAGCGACAGGACTAATTCATAGCCGGAAACCATCCGGGCCGACGGTTGCCGCGCATCGTCAGTCAATCCGGTTCTCGCCCCAGTTTTCCGCCTGATGGATCGTGACGGGCCAGCCGGGAAACTGATTGGACGCCTTTCCGGCGGCGGGATCGATCAGGAAGCGGAACGAATCGATGGCATAGGTCGTCTTCACCGGATCGAAGGGAAAGAGAGCGAAGCCGCTGCCTTTTTCGTGGGCCTGGTCGTAGCGGTTCGCGACTTTTTCCAGCCGCGGGATTGCCGACCGCATCGACCTAGACCTTGCTGCCGAACCCATCCAGAAACTCGCCGATATTGGCCAGGCTGTGCTTCGGGCGTTTGGCGTGTGGCATGCCCACGTCGTGCGGACGCCACCAGCGCGGATAACCGGCGGCGAGGGCGGGCGTGCAGAAGGACCACAAGCTGTCGCGCTGTTGGCCGACGCCGTATTGGGCCGGGGTCGCGAGGTGTTGGTCGCCGTTGATGGGCAGGGCCCTCGCGGGGCACGGGATGTCGATCGCGCGATGGCGAGGCGTGTGTGGCCACGCGCCCGAGTCGAGGTCGCCCGTGAGGAAGCCATCGGAGCT
The DNA here is from genome assembly GCA_044358025.1 of Opitutaceae bacterium. Taxonomy (GTDB): domain Bacteria; phylum Verrucomicrobiota; class Verrucomicrobiia; order Opitutales; family Opitutaceae; genus GAS368. The sequence continues at coordinate 8,556 of JBIKOK010000203.1, read as the reverse complement.
GCCGTGGTGTGTGGCGACGGCGGCAAAGACGGTCTGGCTGCGGACGGCGTCGAGCGAGTGCCCGCGCCAGTCTTGCGCCCACTTTTGAAACTACGCTTCCTGACGTTCGCCGATTAGAACCAGCCCCGGTTGGTTGGGGGGTTGCAGTCGAATTTAGGACTGACTACTGGGTCGGTTCGGCGTCTTCACCCAGCTGCCGCCCTACGCTTCGCCGAAGTGGCGCGACGCATCGTCCGCGATGATAAACAGAACATTGGGCCGGACCGCGGTTGCCGCTGCCGCCGGTCGAGCGAAGGAAGGCGCGAAGATCAGCGCGGTCAGCGCGAGAAAGAGTGGCGGGAATTTCCTCGGCCCGAAAATGGGGCGGGTATCCAAGGATAGCGTTCCTGTCGCGGACTCCGGGTGGTTCACTTGGGATCGCGCCAGGCCTGCTGCATGTCGGCGGTGAGTTCCTCGACGATCCGCGGGTTCGCGTTCGCCACGTTGCTGGATTCGGTGGGGTCGCGGTCCAAGTTGAAGAGCTCAACGATGAGCGACTGGCCCTCAGCAGACTTTTTTTTCTTGGGGGAGGATGGGCCGGAGTTATCGGCGGAGGCGGTATTGCGGTGAATGAGTTTCCACGGCCACTTGAGCACCGAGCGTTTGCCGCCTTGTTCGCTGAAATTCCAATAGAGATAGGGATGCTGTTTCTGTTGCGCGTTATTTCCGAGCAGGGTCGGCAGGAGCGAGATGCCGTCGCACTCGGCCGTGACCTTGACGCCGGCGAGGTCAGCTGCCGTGGGCATCAAGTCCTGAAAGCCACTGACGTGCTCGTTGACGGTGCCGGGTTTGATCTTGCCGGGCCAGCGCACGATGAACGGCACGCGCACGCCGCCTTCGGTGAGGTCGCGCTTCGTCCCCGTGAAGCCGCCGCTGCTCTGGAAAAAGGCCGCCTTGTGACCGCCCTCCTGATGGGGACCGTTGTCGCTGGAGAACATGACAATGGTATTTTCGTCCAGGTTCAGGGCCTTCAGTTGCGCCATCACTGCCCCCACGTCGCGGTCCACGAATTTCATGGCGCTGGCGAAGGCTTTTTCCACAGCGGGCCAGTCCCGTGCAGCGAATTCGGGATCGGCGGGCGCTTCCATGCCATGGCCGAGCGGCGAGCTTTCCTCCGCTTCGTTGTTCGCGTGGGGGAGAATGGGCGTGTAATAAAGGAAGAACGGTTTGGTCCGGTCCTTCGCGCGCTCCGCGAGATAGCGCTGCACCTCTTCAGCGAGGAGCAGGGGGGCCCACTGGTTGCGGCCGTCGATCGTGGCCACACCCGTACCGGGTTTGTTTTCCGAGCCGGGGATAGTCCGGTTGTCGAACGACACCTTGGCCCCATTCCGAAAGAGGTAGGTGGGGTAACCATTGTGGGCGTGCGCCGTGTCCACGTAGCCGAAGGAATAATCGAAGCCTTTTTTCTGCGGATCATCCGGTGGCAGAGGCATGCCAAGGCCGTATTTGCCGATGCACGCGGTCAGGTAACCCGCATCCTTGAGCAGGCGGGCCACGTTGAGATCTGTGTCGGGCAAGTGACTGGGGCCATTGGCCCGCACGCGGCTGTGGCCCGTGTGCAGGCCGGTCATCAGCACGCAACGCGACGGAGCGCAGACCGTGGAGCCGGCGTAGTGCCGCGTGAACTTCATGCCTTCGCTCGCGAGGCGGTCGATGTTCGGTGTGCGCAGCGTCTTCTGACCGTAACAGCCGAAATCGCCGTAGCCGGCGTCATCGAGGAGGATGTAGATGAGGTTGGGCTTGCGCGGTGGTTCGGACGGGACGGCGCCCGGCAGCGCGCTCAGCGGTGCGAGCGCCAAAAGGATCAAGAGAGGGAGACGGTGATAGTTTTTCATGGGGCGATGCGATTGGGGAGGTTTCAAGCTGACGGTGCCACCGCGGTCGCTGGCTTCCTGGAAGACGCCGGCCGCCGGAGCGATCCGCGAAGGCGGCCCGGGGCAAGCCAGGGGCGGCAGGGGAGTCCCGAATTGAAGTGATCAAGAAACGGCCGGGCGGGATGCAGAGAATATCTAGGATTTCTGTTTGGTTTTGCCGCCCTTGCGCTGGGCTCTTTTGTCGCCATCGCCCGTGTTGTTCCTGGGGGCAGCGGGCTCATTGTGGGCGGGCAAATGCGGTTTGAAGCGGGCGATGATTTCCTGCGAGGCGGGATTCGCCGCCAGGTTCTTTCGCTCAAAGGGATCGGTGGCATGATCGTAGAGTTCCTCGGCTCCGTCAGCCTTACCGCCATACCAAGTGTAACGATAGCGCCCGTCGGTGAGAGAGTGGTTTTTGAAATTATAGGTGGTGAGGGTCGGATGATTCCACGCCATCGTCGGATTCTTGAGCAGCGGGGCGAAACTGCGCCCTTCATTTTCCGGATTGGCCGGCAAGCCGCATAGCTCGATCAGCGTGGGATACATATCCAAAAGATTGACCACGCCATCGCACTTGAAGCCGTTGGGCGTCAGGCCGGGCACGCGGACGATGAGGGGGACGCGATTCGACTCTTCCCAAAGGTCGGTCTTTCCATATTTCAGCTTTTCGCCGAGGTGCCAGCCGTGGTCGCCCCAGAGCATGATGATCGTGTTGTCGGCATAGTTGCTTTTCGCCAATGCGTCGAACAGCACGCCGAGGCAATAGTCGACGTAGCTGACATTTGCCAGGTAAGCCTGTTGGGCCTCGAGATGCAGGTTGGCGCGGTCCGCGGCGAGAAAGCGTGAATCGGGACCAAAGATCGGCTTACCGTTTTGGCCGACGATGTCATCGAGGTCGTTGCGCACAATCTCGACGGGCTTCAGTTTATCGAGGGGATACAGGTCGAAAAACTGCTGGGGAACCTCCCAGGGCAGATGCGGTTTGGAGAGGCCCAGGGCGAGGAAGAAGGGTTTGCCGTCGAAGTCACGTTGGAGCTGCTCGGCGGCCCATTTGCTGGCCACGTAATCCTTGGTCTTTTCCACCGGGCCCTTGATCGCCCCCCACCGGAACTCGTCACCTTTTTCGCCGCTCTCGGTCGCGACGGGTTGTTTCTGCCACAGCATTCCTCCCGTGCCTCCGCGGCTTTCAGGTGTGCCGAATTCATGAAACGCCCACTGGCCTTCATCCAGACCGTTTGGGGTGGCGTGCTTGTGGAAAATCTTACCGGTGGAGAGCGTGTGATAGCCGTGTTTCCCGAAGTATTCCGGCAAGGTCACCAGGTCCTTGGCCTTGGGCGCTCTTTTTAGATTGTGGGTGTTGCCGTAGACCCCGGTCGAGGAAGGCCGCTTGCCGGTGAGCAGCGCCGAGCGGCTCGGGCAGCAGACGGTGGAGGCGGCATACGCCTTGTTCATCACCATCGCCCGCTCGTTGGCCAGCCGGTCCATGTTGGGCGTGATGGCCTGCGGGTGGCCACCGAAAGCGCCAATCCAGTCGTTCAAATCGTCCACGGCGATAAAGATCACGTTGTAGCTCTTGCCGGGAGCGGTTTGCGAGGGCGGCGGCGTTTCCGCCGCAGCGACGGACAGGGTCAGCGCCGATGCGAGAAAAACCGCGGAGCTGAAAAGGGGCAGGAATTTTTTCATAGGAGGGTGAAAGGAATGCGTAGCGAGGTTGGGCCGGGGCGCCGGCAGGGCCGCCGCCGCGACGGGGAGAGACCACTGCCGTTGCCCGTCTTCACGTAGTCGAGGCGGTCGGGAAACGTGATGAGTTTATGCTGATCAAACACGGTCTGCGATTCCCCCACGTTCACATTCGCGGCAGCCATGGAATACCTCCGTCCGGCGCTCCCGGTGAACCCGCCCGCGGACCGCAAGGCCTCGGGATACGGCGTGATTGCGCGGGGGACCGCCGCCGAGAAACGCGACAGGGCGATCGCCACCGGCGAGCGCTTGATGAAAATGCTCGCGCGCGCCGGCACGCATTCCAGGCTGGGCACGTCCGCACGGTCGAAGCGCATGCCCTCCGCGGCGAACTGTTCGAGGTTCGGCGTCATGAGGTCGTTGTTCCCGTCGCAGCCGACGTGCGGGTAGCTGTGGTCGTCCGAAAGGATGAGCAGCACGTTGGGCTTTGACTCGGCGGCGGCGAGTCGAGCCGGCGGGGCCAGCAGCACGACGGCGAAGAGGAGCAGTGTGTTTTCATTTTTTTGGCGGCGCCGCGCGCTCCACCTCAATCAGATGGAACACAGTATCTTCTCCGGATTCATGCTGCAGCACCAGTTCCGTAACGTCGGACAATGAGATCACCTGGGTCCGCCACTCGCGTAGATTGGTATTCTGAATACGCGTGACGCCCTCTAATCCCGGGAGCCTGATCGACCAGGATCCCGTCCCTTGGTCGAGATAGGTGACGCGCACCTTCACCTGCTTGGCTGCAAAGCTCGGGTCGAGTTGGAAGCGCAGTTGCTTTTTTCCGGACTGATGATCAAAAGCGCGGCCAAAGCGCCCATAGATGGACTCGTCGATGTTCCATCGGCCCACATCGCCGGCGCCCGGTTCGATCTGCGTCAGGAAGCGGGAGTAGTTGCCCGGTAACATATCCCAGCCCACATCGTTGGGTCCGCTGCTCTTGCGGTTGATCATGCCGCCGCCGATGGCCTTTTCGGGATCGGCCATACGCGCGCCGTAGCTGGCGTAGGCTTTGGTGATGCGGAGGTAACGATCCACTTCCTTTTTCTGTCCCGGCTTTCCGCCGAATTCTGCGGCCGGGAAGCGGTTGAAGTCAGAGGCGTCGAGCCCGTCACGCAGCGCACAAAAGGCGGCCGGGGCGGTCGCCGGATCCTTGTGCCCGGCATATTTGTTGAAGAAGGCGCCGGCCGGCCAATTCGCCCTGTCCTTCAATGCTTGGTAGGGCACGTTCCAGATATCCAACCGGCAATGGGTCGCGAAGATCCCCGACCAGTAGAGGGCCTGGGGAATGTTGCGTTTCGACCAGCCCATTTCGAACAACTCGCCGTCCATCTCGCCGCGGGTGAGCACCGGCTTGCCGCGTTGTTTCGCCGCGGCTTCCAACCCCTGGAACCTGGCCAGCCGCTCGCCGTTATCGCTGACCTGGAAGCCGTGACTGAACATGCCCTGCTTCAACGCGATGATGTCCATGTTCTCCAGCAGCCATTGGGTTTCCACACCACCGTTGGCGTCGGAGTTCACCAGGATCGGGATTCCGGGCACGGCGTCCCGGTAGCGCTTCCATGCTTCCAGTCGGAAGTCGTTCCACACCTCATCGGAGATGGCATATTTTTGATCGAGCGGTTTGCCCTTGTAGGGCTGGCCGTCGCCGGTGGATCCCTCGGCGCACTGCACAAACACAATCCGGGCGCGCAGTGCTGGCGGCAGGGCGGAAACATAGTTGCCGAAGGCATCAATCAGACCCAGGAAATGCTTTTTATATTCCGGATGTAGATAGTAGGGATATTGTTTCTGCCCATCGGTCTTCTGACCCAGCGCATTGACGTTCCGGTTCGTGATCACCCGCGGAACTCCGTTTTGATAGATCCATTCAGGTGCCGCGGGGCCAACCCAGATCATGAGGGTTAAATAAAGGCCGCCGTCCTGCGCCGCTTGCAACGGTCGGCCGAGTTCTTCCGCGAATGCGTAGCGCCCCGCGGCTGGTTCCAGCGCATCCCATTTCAGGATGAGCGGAACGCTGCGCAGCTCCGGGCATTCCGCCTGCGAAATCTGCCCCGGCCGCCACCCCGCCCAGCTGGATATTCCGTAGCCCGGTTTCGCTTCCGCCGCACCCGCGGTCGCCACCATGGCGAACAGCCACACACACATTATTTTTTTCATGATAGAGGGATGGCCGCACTTGGCTCCGTCGCGTAGCGGGGCGATCAAAATTTCACAGCGATGGTGCGACCGGGCTGAAATTCCGCGCCGACGCCGTCGTGCTGATACCTCGAACCTTCCGCTTTCCTGGGTTGGCGAGACCGTTGTGGCCCGCCGGCGTGCCACCGCCGATCGGCGATCCGAAGTCCTCGTTGCAGCTGGGAAAAAAACAGAACCGCTTCGGCGATGGCGTTCACCTGGAGATCAGCCATCAGTTCGGGCGTCAGGATGGAGAAGGATCCGGCGGTGTCGCGCAGGTCGGTCGCAAGCCGGGTGCCCGATAGCGTGTTGGTGACCGGGTAGCCTTTGTCCCGGGCGACGTTAACCACGCAAGGAGACCGTTCCACGGTTGGATCGCTGGGGATGGATGCAGCCGGCGGGCGGGCGCTGGCCGGCGACGATGAATCCGCGCCCAGTGGCGCGATCGGCGTCAGGAGCCGCCCGGTGAGGTAGGGGAGGTGGGGGGGCATGGTAGGGTGAGCGGCCTGGGTTCTTCGGAGGGGAAAAACCGGTAGCGGTGGACGGAGAAAGAAATGGAGGAACTCAAACTGCACGGCAGCGGTTGCCAGTATTTTCGGAGCGGATGGTAGTTGTTCCAGCCCTGCGATCCCATAGACATTCCGCATGCCTCGCTGGACTTTTTGTCAACGCGACTTGAGCGGAGTGGCGAGAGGTCCGTCTTAATGGCTAGCCAAGAATCAAGCGACAGGGCCCAGTCCGGGCATAGTTCAAAAAGTCCAGATTGATGCGGAATTCATCTATGTCCGAGGCGTTGGTCAGTGCGTATCTTCTCTTGGCTTCCGTCCCCCGTTTCGCCAACCCCCCTGCTACCATGCTGATTTGTTCCCCGATACCTGTCATCCCGCGTCGGTTCCCGTTCGCGCTGCTGCTTTGTCTGCCTGGGTTAGCCTCCGTCGCCTGCGCCCAAGCAGTCGCGAATTCCTCCGCTCCGGCCTCGCTGCCGGATGATCCCAAGACTGCCACCGCTGCGGAAGTGGTGGAGCTCACTCCGTTCACCGTCACGTCGACGTTGGATCGGGGGTATCAAGCGCAATCGACCTTGGGTGGCAGTCGCCTGAGGACCAATCTCAAGGACGTCGCCGCACCCACCACCGCCTTCACCGCCGAATTTCTCAACGACGTCGGCATCACGAACACCGACGATCTCGCGCGCTACATGCTCAGCACCGAATACGACTTCGGTGAGAATTCCGCCCCGGGGCAGAACTTCCTTGCGAGTTCGAGCACGCGATCATTGCGGATGCGCGGCCTCCCGGGCGGCACCGTCGCGGTGAATTTTTTCAAATCGGATTTCCCGGCCGACACGTTCAGCACGGAGCGCATCGACCAAGCTCGCGGCCCGAATTCGATCCTGTTCGGCATTGGCTCGCCGGGAGGCCTCATCAATGTGACCAACAAGCGGGCGCTGCTGGGTAAAAACGCCGCCTCGGTGGCAGTGCAGGGCCGCTCGGAAGGAGGCCTGCGTGAGGAAGCCGACTACAACCAGGCCATCGGTGACCGGATTTCTCTCCGGGTCACCGCGATGAAAGAGCAGCGCGGCAGTTGGCGAAACTACGAGTTCAGCGACTCGGAACGGGCCTACCTCACCGGGAAATGGCGCGTCAGCCCGAAAACCGAGTTCAATTTCGATCTGGAAAAGGCGGACCTCAACAAGCGCACCCTGCGGTCCATCACGGCGTATGATGCCTACACTCGTTGGGCGGCGGCTGGACGCAATGTCGGCGCCATCAATGCCGCGCAGCAAATCTCGGGGGTCGCAGCCAACAACACGCCCTACCTGGTTTTGGACACGGCGTCGGGAGTTTTGACCAACTGGGTCAACAAAACGAGGAGTACCCTCTGGACGGCGATTGATGGCGAAAATGTTCCCGTCTCCGATTTCAAATTGTTGCCCAAGGAGACGTCGGTCTATGGGCCGGGTTTTGGTCTTGATACGAACTACGCCCGTCTCGGGGCCTATCTGACCCACTCGTTCACCCCCGACCTCAATCTGGAAATCGCCGGCATGCGCACCGACAGTCATACGTTCAACTCGGACTCACAGACCGCCAACACCCGTGCCATCGTTGTCGACACCAACCCGACGCTGCCTTCCGGCGCCGTCAACCCCAATGTCGGCAAAACCTACGTCGAGGGTCTGCCGCAGATCGGATTCAGTGACACCCGGAGCGACTCAGTGCGGACGGTGCTTTCCTACGCGAGAGACTTCGGCCGCTGGGGAAAGCATACGCTGGCCGGAGTTTACCAATATGACTTCACTAAGCTGTCTCAAATCGTGGTCCGCGAACAAATCATCTCCCCGAACGCGCCGACCCTGACCAGTGCGGTCAACAACAACAATCGCATCTTTCGCCGCACCTATGTCGACCTCGCCGGCCCGAGCCGCAATATCGTGATGGCGCCTTACAACCGGCAGGCCTTGGGCACGATCACGGAAACCCTTAGCGGCAGAAGTTACACCACCGCTTTGGTGCCGTTTAACGTCAACGGCATCCTCAACAGTTTCGACAGCCAGACGATGATCGGAATGCTGCAAAGCTCCTTCTGGGGAAATCGGATCAAGACCATCATGGGCACCAGCCGCGATGATCGCAACGACTACGCCTCCACGTCGGTGCTAACGCCCGTGGTCGGCTTTGCTTCCGGCATTCCGGGACCTGTGCGCAGCCGGACGCCCATAAACACGGTCGCCACTAGTGTTTCCTTCAGCGGCGTGCTG
>JBIKOK010000342.1:0-5338 GCA_044358025.1 Opitutaceae bacterium | reverse complement strand
TCATAGCCCGTCAACCAACCGCACCGTCGGCGCCGCATCAACCGCCAACGCGAGCCCGACCTCCGCCTCCAGCTGCAACAGCGACAACATCGCCAGTCCCACCCAACCGCCGGCGCCGTCGCTCACCGCCGAACGCACTTCGCCCACCTTCCGCCCACCCGCAAATAACGCTGCCGGCAGACTTCCCGGCGCAGCCCCGCCCGCCCGACCCGCCACGCGCATCAATCGCCGCCGCACCTGCCCCATCGACTTGAGCCGCGCCATCACCTCTTGCCCGAGATAGCAGCCCTTCGTGTAGGAAATCGCGTCGTGCTCCAGCCCGCCCTCGCCGGGCAAATCTCCCGGGCCGATATCCACCGGCACCGCCGGCACGCCCGCCGCGATCCGCCGCCGCGCCATCTCCTCGCCCTCGAGCTCGCGCCCGCCCGCGATCTGCGCCTGCACCGCGGCGGACTCCGCCACAGGAAAAACCCACTCCACCGCCTCCTCTTTCCCCCGCCGCCCGCGAAACACCACGCCTCCCCGCGCCCCGCCTGCCGTCGCCGCCGCCGCCGCCATCGCCGCCGCCACACCTTCGCCCAGCAACGTGACGCCCGCCCACTCCGCCGTCACGTCCTCCACCACCACGTCATCCGCGATGATGAACGCCTCCAGCCGCTCCCGGATCACCGCCGCCGCCGAAAAATAACTTCCCACCCAAAATTCCGCCGGCTCCGCGCCCCGCACCACAAAACTGTCCGCCAGCACTTTCCCTTTCAGCGTCAGCCACAGCCCGTACACCGCTCCGCCCGCCGGCAAGCCCCGCAGCTCGTTCGTGAACTGCCCCTGCAGAAACGTCGCCGCATCCTCCCCCGTCACCCGCAGCCAAGCCGCCGGTCGCCACCCGTGGAACGCCGCAAAAGTAGAAAAGTTCATAGCTTTTAAAATGCTCATTTGGAGATCATTGCAATAAAAGTGAGAGATTTTGAAAACTGGGAGTTGACGACGGGAGATTAAAACCTATTCCTCTGCACGTCACTTTAACACTTCTCCCCGCTTAGCGGGGAGTTTTGGGGTAACTAAGAAAGCAAAGGCGCACCGTATAGGGGTATACGGTGCGCCACTTTTTTTGCCCATTTTTGGCGCACCGCCCCCCACGAGATGACCGAAGCCGGGCTTGCGCGTCGAGTGCGAAGCCGCCCAATCTGCTCTCTCATGCAGAAAACTTCCGACATCCATGTCGTCGAGACGCGCGCTCTCCCCTCGCCCGCCAGCCTGCTGGCCGAGCTCCCCAAGACCGAGGCCCAGGCCGATTTCGTCACCCGCGCCCGCCGCGAAATCCACCGGCTCATCTTCACCGACGACCGCCGCTTCCTCCTGATCATCGGCCCGTGCTCGATCCATGATCTCGCCGCCGGTCGCGACTACGCCCGGCGGCTCGCCGCTCTCGCGCACGAAGTTTCCGACCGCGTCATGATCGTCATGCGCGTCTACTTCGAAAAACCCCGCACCACCGTCGGCTGGAAGGGCCTCATCATGGACCCGCATCTCGACGGTTCCCACGACATCGCCGCCGGCCTCCGTCTCGGCCGCACCTTTCTCCGCGACGTCCTCGACCTCGGCCTGCCCACCGCCACCGAGTTCCTCGACCCCATCACCCCCCAATACGTCGCCGACCTCGTCTGCTGGGGCGCCATCGGTGCCCGCACCACGGAGTCCCAGACCCATCGCCAGATGGCCTCCGGCCTCTCGATGCCCCTCGGTTTTAAAAACAGCACCGACGGCACCTTCACCGCCGCCGTCAACGCCATCAAGGCCGCCTCCCAGCCGCAAACATTCCTCGGCATCAATCTCGACGGCGCCGCTTCGGCCATCGTCACCCGCGGCAACCCCGATTGCCACGTCGTCCTCCGCGGCGGCTCCGCCGGCCCCAATTACTCGCCCGTCCACATCGCCCAGACCGAGACGCTCCTCAGCAAGGCCGGCCTCCCCCGGTCGATCCTCGTCGATTGCTCGCACGACAACTCCGCGAAAAAACCGGAGCTCCAGCCCGAGGTCCTTCGCACCCTCCTCGACCAGATCACCGCCGGCAACGCGTCCATCATGGGCGCCATGGTCGAGAGCAACCTCGGCGCCGGCAGCCAACCCTTCCCCCAACCCAAAGAAAACCTCCGTTACGGCGTCAGCATCACCGACGGCTGCATCGACTGGCCGACCACCGAAAAACTCGTCCGCGATCTCCATACCGCCCTCGCCCCGCGCTTCCAATAAGCCCGCCCTCCGCCGCACCCCGCGTTTCCCTTCAACCCGCCGATTCACAAATTTCGTCCGTGTCTTCCCGGCCGTCCGTGGGCTAAACCTTCCCTTCTTCACCTCTATGAAAACTCCCATCCGCGTCGCTGTCACCGGAGCCGCCGGCCAAATCGGCTACTCCCTCCTCTTCCGCATCGCCTCGGGCGCGATGTTCGGCCCCGACCAGCCGGTCATCCTCCAACTGATCGAAGCCCCCATCGAGAAAGCCCTCAAGGCCCTCGAGGGCGTCGCGATGGAACTCGACGACTGCGCCTTCCCCCTCCTCCAGGGCATCGTCCAAACCGCCGATCCCGCCGTCGGTTTCAAGGACGCCAACTGGTGTCTCCTCGTCGGCGCCAAGCCCCGCGGCCCCGGCATGGAACGCGCCGATCTCCTCAAGGACAACGGCAAGATCTTCATCGGCCAGGGTCAGGTGATCGACGCCGTCGCCGCCGCTGACGCCCGCATCGCCGTGGTCGGCAATCCCGCCAACACGAACTGCATGATCGCCGCCTCGCAGGCGAAACGCCTCCCCGCCGACCGCTTCACCGCGATGGTCCGCCTCGATCAAAACCGCGCCCAATCCCAGCTCGCGAAAAAAGCCGGCGTCGATCTCACCGCCGTCAAAGACATCTTCATCTACGGCAACCACAGCCCGTCGATGTTCCCCGCCTTCGCCCACGCCACGATCAACGGCCAGCCCGCCCCCTCCGTCATCACCGACAGCGCCTGGCTCCAGGGCCCGTTCTGCGAGACCGTCGGCAAACGCGGCGCCGCCATCATCGCCGCCCGTGGCTCCTCCTCCGCCGCCTCGGCCGCCAACGCCCTCGTCGACCACGTCCGCTCCCTCGTCACCCCCGGCGCGATCCACTCCATCGCCGTGAAGAGCGAAGGCCGCTACGGCTTCGACGCCAACGTCTGGGCCGGCATGCCCGTCCGCACCACGACCCCCGGCAGCTACGAGGTCATCACGAGCTACGTCATGGACGACTTCGCCAAATCCAAGATCGCCGCGACGAACAAGGAACTCGCCGAAGAACGCGCCTTCGTCGCCGACATGATCCAGTAAGCCGAGCCCTCCCTGCGCAGCCCGGGCCGCATTGCGTCCCGGGCTTTTTTTGTGCCTGCGCGCCCCGCTGCTCTCCTTCCCGTTCGCTTTCGAGATGAGATTCCCGCGATTTGTCGGAGCCTCCTTGCCGGCGATGGCCAGGAGCTGAATCGCCTGCAAGCAGCCTCCTGCCTCCGGCAGAGTAGTCTCCCCTTGATCGCGAATGGGAATCAGCTCTCAGCGCTCCGTCCTCACCCGATCATCCCGCCCAGCACCTTGCTGATCGCGAACGCCCCGCGCACCGCCACAAAACCGTCCATCAATTCCGCCGGCCCGCCCGCCCGCGGAAACACCATTTCCAAACTCGCCCCCGTGCACCGCACCCGCGCGTCCACGCCCGCGACCACGATCTCGCATTCACTGCAATCCGACGGATAGCTCACCCGCAGCCCGCCCGCCTCCTCCGCGTCGAGCGCCTCGATCGCATCGATCACCCCTTCGACCCGCGCGCCCTTTTTCAGCCCGAACGAAATCTCCAGAAATTTCCCCGCAAAAATCCCCGCAAACTCCGCGGTCCGCGCCAGCTCCGCATTGCGCAACTCCCGCAGCGTCGTCGTCACCGCATACCGCGACGCATCGCCGTCCTCCAACGCGTAGAAAATCTCCACCGAAAAATCCTTCGCCGCCAGCACCGCGCTCTGGCCCGCGACCGCCAGCGCCACGTCCTTGCGCTTGTAACCGAGCCCCGTGCGCACGCTCTGGAACAGCGTCTCCCCGTCCGCCGCCAACTCGCCCGCGCACAGTTTCCCCAAAAACGCATTCGTCGTCGCGTTCACCGCGTCGGGCACCGTGTGATGCCCCTTCTTGAAACCGCCCAGCGTCTTCACCACGCCGCCGCTCCGCCCGATGAAGCTGATGCCCGCGATGATACTGGTAGGAAGTGCGCCCGTCATTCGCGCCGAGCAAACCCGCCCCGCGCCACTCCGCCAACCCGAATATTCGCCCCCCTGTCACCACCCGCGGGCAAAAGCAAAAGGCCCCGAAACCGTCTCCGGTTTCATGGCCTCGACCTTTCGCCCCCCCGCTCCGTCGCCTGCGCGCGGTCGTCAGACCCACTTCGGTCCGCCGTGGCGCCGGCACAGCGCGACGAGGCCCACGATGGCGAGCACCGGCACCCAGATCGGCGAGAGCAGCGCCCCGACCGCCAGCGCCGCACAGATCAACAGCGCCCCCAGCGACACCCCGAGCACCGCCAGCCCCGCGAGCAACGCCGCCACCGCGCAGCCGATGACAAACGCGATCGGCAGCAACTTCACCGCGATGATTACCGCGACCACCATCAGGAGAACTTTCAGGAAGGTTTTCATGCCTGAAATACCCGGCCGCTCGCGTTAAGTTACAGCCCTTTTCGGCGGCGCGGCCACCCCGACGGTTCCTACGCCGGCCCCCCGCATCGTCTGACCAGCCACTCTCCCCGGCGCCGCGGCCGGCTCCACCGGCGCGCCGACCCGGCGGCCTTCACTCCCGTTCGTCTCGGTGCAATCGGTGGTTAAAGTCTGAATGTTTGGGGCCATGGGCCTGAAGGAGCGCTGGGCCCCTGCGAGGGCTCGGGTCGCGGCAGCGCCGGCTTCAGGTGAACGCCCCAGAAAAGCGTAACCCTGAACTCGTTAAAAGGGACGCCCCCCCCCCTCCAGCGGAACGCCGCTGCCCGGTCAGCCGGCCAAGGCCCCCTCCGCGCGCGCCCGCCTCGAAATCGACGAGCTCCCGTAACGGAGCGGCGGTTTTCAACCGCCGATGTGCCGGCTCGCCCCCCTCGCCCGGTTCACCGGCGCGGTCTGACCGCGCTTCCGCCGCCAAAACGTCCCCGAACCGTCCCGCAAGGTTCCGGCCAGCTTCCCGGAAGGATCCCGGAAGGATCCCGCCAGGACCAGGCTCCCGTCCCCACCGCCCGCGCCCGCCGCGAAATCGACGAACTCCCGCAACGGAGCGGCGGTTTTTCAACCGCCCGATGTGCCGGCT
>JBIKOK010000340.1:0-5360 GCA_044358025.1 Opitutaceae bacterium | reverse complement strand
ACCGCAACACGCGCGGCGCCCCCATCCACTGGCGCTTCACCACCGACGACGCCCGGATCAAGCTCCTCAGACTTTATCCGAAACTATAGCTGTTACGGGATACTAGGGCGAATTTCACGTTTAACAACCTCGCGAGCCGCGACCCGTTTCAACACGTCGTGGACGAAGGTATCCGGCGGACGCCCGAGCTTCCGATCGGGGAGCGGACGGCGCCGTCCGAGGGCAACCGGGTGTGCCGGGTCGAGGTGCCGGCAGGCGTTGGAGTTGGACGAACGGGCGCCGGTGGTCGAAGCGGCGGGGGCTGATGCCGGGAGACGGGCCGCTCAGAGCGCCACGTCTTCGTAAATCGCGGCGACGGTCATGGCCTGCTTGACGGAACGGAATTCGACGAGCGACTCGGGGGCGGTGAAGATTTCGCCCTGCCAGCCGGTGGCGCGACGGAAAAGGGTCACCTCGCGGCGGTCCTGGGCGACGAGGACGTATTCCTCCAGGGTCTGAACTTGGAGGTAGTTCATCTTTTTCTCGCGGCGGTCGGTGGTCTCGGTTGAGGGGGAGAGGACCTCGACGACCAGAGTCGGGAGGATCACGAACTGGGGTTGGACACCGGTGGGGTGGCACGAGACCACGACGTCGGGGTAATAGAAAATATCCTCGCGGGAGGCTTCGAGGCGGAGCTTCACGTTTTCGATGAAAACCTTGCAGGGGCCGCTGCGGAGTTTCGTCAGGAGGTGGGAGGCGATATTGAGCGCGATCCGGTTGTGGGTCGTGCTGGCGCCGCTCATGGCGTAGATCTCGCCGCCGATGTATTCATGACGCACGTCGCTGGTCTCCTCGAAGGCGAGGTAGTCGGCGACGGACATCGGGAGAACGCGGGCGGCTTCCATGGCGGGGGAGTGTGGCGAAGGGCGGCGCGAATTCAAGTCTCGCGCCGCGCCGGGCGGGCCGGCGGGCGCACGCTGGGGCGGCTTGCCTCGGGTGAAACCAAACGGCGGTTGGAAACCGCCGCTCGGGGCGAGGCGCGGGCTGGCCGCTCGAGCGCTGGCGGGGCGTTTAGGGCGCCGGCGTGAGGCGCGCGATGCGCTCGCGGAAGAGCACATACAAGGCGCCGTCCGGCCCGCCGATGACGTGGCGGATGCGGTTGCTGTCCGTCTCGCCCTTGAAGATCACTTCCTGGCTCACGAGCTTGTTCCCGTTGAGTTCGAGGCGGCGCAGCTCCTTCGCGGCGAGCGAGGCGACGAAGAGGCTGTTTTTCCACTTCGGGAAAAGATCGCCCGAGTAGAAGCTCGCGCCGCACGGTGCGATCGACGGCAGCCAGTAGGTGACCGGCTGCTCCATACCTTCTTTGGCGGTGCCTTCGCTGCCCGGCATCGGGGAGCCCGGGTAATCCATCCCGTAGGTGATGACAGGCCAGCCGTAGTTGCGGCCGGGCAGCACGAGGTTCGCCTCGTCACCGCCGCGCGGGCCGTGCTCGAGGTCGTAGAGATTGCCGTTGCCCGGATGCATCGCGAGGCCCTGCGGGTTGCGGTGGCCGTAGCTCCAAATGGAGGGGAAGGCCTTGGGGTCTTTCGCGAAGGGATTGTCGGTGGGCACGGTGCCGTCGTCCTTGAGGCGGTGGACCTTGCCCATCACGACGCCGAGATTCTGGGCATTGGACCCGTTGCCGCGGTCACCGATGGGGAAGAAGAGGTGGCCCTTGTTGTCGAACACGAGGCGGCCGCCGAAGTGGTTGCCGCCGCTGGGATACATTTCCACGGGGGCCTGGAAAATCGTCTGCTGCTCGACGAGGGTGTTGCCCTTGATTTTTCCGCGGATGATCCGCGTGAGGCTGACCGGCTTGCCCTCGCGGGTCTGGGGATCGCTGAAGGCGAAATAGATCCAGCCGTTCTTCGCGTAGTCGGGATGCGGGACGACGTCGTAGAGGCCGGCTTGGCCGCCGTTTTCGATCGCGGGGAGGCCGAGGAGCGGGCGCGCGGCGCGCTTGCCCTTGTCGATCAGGTAAGCGTAGCCGAGCTTCTCGGTCACGATGGCTTTGTCGGCCCCGAGAAATGCGAGCGACCACGGTTCGATCAGATCGCCGACCCAGGTGTTGGCCTGAAAATTGTGGAGTTCGCTTTTGCCGGTGAAGGTATCGGGCAGTTTCTCGATTTTGATTTGGCCGCGCTTGAACAGGAACTGCTGCTCGCGGAGGTAGATCACCATCGAGCGGATGTCCTTGTCGCTGAGTGCGCCGCCCCACGCGGGCATTTCCTTCTCCGGGTAGCCGTGCTTGATGCTCTTCGCGATGCTCTCGTCGTCGTAGCCGTGGAGAAAGGGCTCGCTGAGCAGCGACGGCACCTTGTTGTTGGAGGGCGTCATGCCGCCCTCGAGTTTCGCGCCGTGGCAGTTGACGCAGTTTTGGGCGTAGAATTCGGCAATCTTGCCCGTGGTTCGCACGTTTTGAGCGACAGCCAGCGAGAGCGGCGCAAGTGCCGCGGCGAGGAGGAGGAGGGAGGTGGGGCGCATGGGATCGGGTGCGAGGGAAACGGTCGGCGGGAGAGACGCAATGTCAGGTTGAGGAAATTTGCGGGAACGCTACGACGGCCACGGCGAACCCGGCGGGCCGAAGCGCGTGTCGGGCGGGAAATGCAGGCCGAAGGAGTCGGCGAGGACGGCGAGGAGTTCGTCGGGCGTGGTGAGCAGGCGCTTCTCGGCGCGGCCGTCGGCGTAGCGGATGGTGAATTCGCGGTTGAGCAGCGCGTAGCGGCAGTCAGTGCCGGCGCGGGCGGCGGCGAGGTTCAGGCGGAAACGCGATTGCGGGTGCGTGCTGGTGAACCAGTTGCCCAGCTCGAAATCGACCGTGGGAACTGGATCGAGGGAGAATTGATAGACATCCACCCACGCCCCGTCGTGCAGGGTTTGGTGGACGACCAGGGCGCCGCGTTGAAGGAGGCGGCGAGGCTCGATGGAGCCGCCTTGTTCGCGGTCGAATTCGAGGGCGAGCGGCGTGATGAGCGAACGGCTGCCAAAGCCCACGTCGGCGATCAGGGCGCAGTCGCCGATGTCGACCCGGAGCACCATGTGGATGAGCGCGGTGCTGACCTCGGCGGGGATCTGCCAGCGCACGCGGGCGATGAGCTGGGTCACGCGAAAACCGAGGGCGCAGAGCACGTCGCGGAAGAGGGCGTTTTGCTCGAAGCAGTAACCGCCGCGGCGGTCGAGCACGAGTTTTTGGGCGATGGCGGCGGGTTCGAGGCTGATGGGGCGGCCGAGGAGGACATCGAGGTTTTCGTAGGGGATGGCGCGGGCGTGCTGCCGGTGGATCGCCGTGAGGGTGGAGAGCGTGGCGTCGCGCGGGCCGTCGTAGGCGATGCGGGCAAAGTAAGCGTCGAGATCGGGCGTGGTCGCAGACATCGGGCGAATTTCGCGGAGTCGGGGTGAAATGCAAGGCGGGGGCCCGGGGGCAAGAATCGTCGCGCCGACGTATGAGCGGCGGACGCGATTTCGTTAACGAAGAGCAGGAGGGCCCCCGCCCAGTCTGCCCGCCGCGGATTCACCCTCGTCGAAATCATGGTGGTCATCATCGGGCGCCGGGCGGCGCTCGCGCTGCCGGCGTTTCAGCGGGAAGCGGAGTGCGGAGAGCAAGCGCTCACGCATCCGCGGGGATCTCGGCCTTCGTGGCGCTGGCGGGTAACCCGATCGCGCTGATCGCCGCGGCCGATCAGCCGCTGCTTTTCGGCCGTATGCCGGTGCAGATGCGGCAGACCTGGCCGACGCCATCAACGCGCCGAGCGATGCGGTGAGCAAAGCGCGCCCGGCAGTTCATCTGACCGCGCTCTCCGGCTGCGACGCCGTGCAGTACGGAACCGGCCTGCCTCGCTCCCTCTCCTTTTGATCCCCGGCAACACGCGTCCTTCGCCACCCCTCGCAATTTTTTCCAAAAAACCGCCCTGCTCCCCGCTGCGACCGGCCTCGGCCGCATCGGCCTGCTCAACGCCCGCGGGCAGACCGTGCCGTCCAGCCCATCCGACGACAAGGCGCTGGTCTGCGTCTTCTTGCTCGGCGGCAACGACGGTCACGACCAGTGGGTGCCGCTCAGCGCCGCCGCGTGCGCGAACGAGCTGGCGCCCCGCGGCTCGGTGTCGCTGCCCGACGGCAACACCCCGGTGCTCCCGATCTTGGCGAAAAACGGCCCGCCCTACGCTCTCAACGGCGGGCCTGGCGGCGCTGCATCCGCTCGGGGCCCAGGGTAAACTCGCTTGCGTCGCGAACATGGGGCGGTGCGGGAAGCCGCCGCCGCGGGCGCAGGATCGCGGGGCGACGGTCGGCCGGCCGCCGACTCTCTTTTCGCACCTAGACCAGCTCGTGGCGATGCAGGCCGGCGATCCCTACGGCTCCGGCGGTTCGGGTTGGGCGGGGCGCGCGGCGGATACGCCGCGCGCGAGGAATGCGGCGTCGACGTTTCCGCCGGGGATCTCCTTTGCGGGCCCGTCGCTTTTTTGTTCGGCCAACCTCGTGCAATCGACGAGCCTCCTCCCGGGCTTGAACCTCGCCGGCGACGGCATGAGTGCGTGGCCGGCGAGTGCGGCGGCGGCGAAAGTCCAGGCGCTCCAGGTGATCGTTTCGTGCAACAGCGGACTCTCGCTGGTGCAGGCGGCCAAGGACGCCCGCGCGGACGGGACCGAGTTGAACGGGATGTTCAACGGATTGGGCCACTCGTCCGGGGCGACGGTGTTTCCCGGTACGAACATCGGCCAGCAGTTCCAACAAGTCGCGCAACTCGTCAGCCTGCGCGCGGCGACCGGCATGAAGCGCCAGGGTTTTTTGTGCCATGGGCGGTGCCGACACGCGCGCCGCGCAGAGCTGGGTGTAGATGGATTTTCGGCGGGATGTCTCCGACGCCAAGGCGGCCTTCTATCACGCGACGGCCGCGCTGGGCCTCGCGGACCAGGTTGCCACGTTCACGGCGAGCGAGTTTGGGCACAGTCTGCCGCCGAGCGGGACGGGCACCGACCACGGCTGGGGCCACCACCCTCTCATAACGGGCGGAGCGGTCAAAGGCGGCGATCTTTACGGCACCTTCCCCGACCAGGCGCTCGGCGGTGCTGACGATACGGGCAACCGCGGGGTGTTGATTCCGACGACGTCGGTCGACCCGTTCGGCGGCACGTGCGCGAAGTGGTTCGGGGAGGTGCCGGCTGACCTGGGGTGCGAGTTTCCCCAGCTCGACGACAACTGCGCGGTGCAAGATCTGGAATTCTTGACGTGAGCAGGTCCAGACAGGGTGGTGGCCCCGGGCGATGTCGCGCTGCGGGCGTGCGGGTTGGTCCCGCAACTGTGGTGGGACGGAGAGCTCGACCGGGCGAGCGTGGGGTTGGCGGAGG
>JBIKOK010000013.1:0-60545 GCA_044358025.1 Opitutaceae bacterium | reverse complement strand
GTTGACCGATATCCTGCTAGTCGAAAGCGCTTTGTGAGCGAAGCCGTCGTGACGGCCGTGGAGCTGGCCACGCCCGGCGCCGCCACCCTACGCCCGCCTTTCACCCTTCCACTCGAAAAAATGTTCCCCGATCTCATTGTCTCGCTGCCGAATTTTGGACCCGACCCCGAATTCCGAAATCTCCAAGCCCGACAAACGGCCAGGATTAGGTCGCGACGCGGCGGGCTAGAGGTAACTCGTTTTGGAAGGCCGGGCGGCGGGCAAACCGACGTCCTCCACGTGCCGTGGGCGTGGTGGGAGCGGCGGGGGAAGGTGGCCGGATCCTTTCGGGACGATTCGAGGACGATTCGAGGACGATTCGAGGACGATTCGAGGACGATTCGAGGACGTCGTGACGGCGGAAGCGCCGTCAGACCACCCCGGTGACCCCGGCGATGGCGCGGAGCCTTGCGCTGGGCGAGCGCGCGCGGAGGCTGCCCGGGCCGCCGGGCCGGTCCGCGGCGTCCCGCTGGAGCGTGGAACCGGTCTGTTTGTACGAATTCATGGCGAAACGTTTCTTGGGCGTTTACCTGAACCTAGATTCCGCAGTTGAGGGTTTGGTTTCTCACGAAAAGTGCTGGGATGTGGATCTATGGCACAGACCAAGACGAGGGGGGCGATTCACCCGCTGGGTGAAGGGGATTTTAGTTTCGCGACACCCGGAGGAAGGGTGCGCTGTCGGTGACGAAGGACGCGCTGACGCCGTTCGGTGGGCTCGTGCCATGGGCCGCCTCTACAAAGCATATAGGGATTGTAGATACGCTGGCGGCCGACTGTCCGGTGCAGCGGACCAGCCCAAACGCCGCACCGGTGTACGATGTGCTCCAATCTTTCATGTTAGCCGCGCTGACGGATGGTCGCCGCTTCTCACATATCGAGCGATTGCGGGAGGATCCGACGATTCCCGAGTTGTTCGGCATGAAGTCGGTGGTTGGGGACGACACCGTGCGACGCTTCTTCCAGTCGGTGGATCCGGTACTCGGGGCGGAGTGGATCGCCCGGCACGCGAAGCCGATGTGGGGCGCGTTGCCCGACCCGATCATCCTGGACTGGGATTCGACGGTACAGCCGAACTATGGGCACCAAGAGGGAGCGGAGATCGGCTACAATCCTAGCAAGCCGGGTCGACGCAGTTTTCATCCGCTGCTGGCCGTCGTGGCGCGGACACGGCTGTGTCCGGTTTACCGGTTCCGCTCCGGCGACACCGTGAGCGCGAGCCAGTGGCAGGAGGCCATGGCGGATGCCGAGCGGTGGCTCGGTGATCGTCGGGTCAAACTCAACCGCGGTGATCTGGGCTTCGGCCACGATGCGATCATGGGCTCAGAGCGGCGAGCGTGAAGTCGTCCGTTTCTGGCGGTTAGGAATGGGTGTGTTCTTCGGTGGGTCTTCTTCGCCGGAAAAAGCGAAAAGCACTTCTTCCGTGAGTGGTTTTTCTTCGTTTTAACCGGGGTGATGTTGGGGTGTCATGGGCTGGCATGAAGCGGCGCCCGGTCGCCCGAAGTTCCTCTTCAAACTGAAGCTGACTACCTTGGTGCGTTCAGCCCTGCATCGGATCAAGGAAAGCGATTGGCAGGGGCCGGCAATCCTCGGGGCCTGTCAGATGGCCGAGGGCCGGATCCAATTGACCGGCTGGAAAACCGCCCGGCGAGTGGTCTTTGCCCGCACCTTGCAAGGCGTGGTGCCGGCGGCCGGTCGGGCGGAGTTTGGGGATCAGCACAAACATGAGTTCGCCGTCTACGCCACCAACCTGCCCGACGAAGTGAACGGCTGGCAGATCCAGGAACTCTACCGCCAGCGTGCCGACACCGAGCACGTGTTCGACGAACTCAAAAACCAATGGGGCTTCAGCGGCTTCTGCGCGAAGTCCAAGGCAACGACGGAACTGGCGGCACGACCGGGCAACGACTGCTGCTCGTCGTTTACAACCTGTGGACGCTGTTCGTGCGCTTCATCGTGCCGCAAAAACATACTGAGGCCAAACGCGGTCGGCGCTGGTTCCTGCTCATCGCCGCCAGGCTCGTGCAATTGGGCCGGCAGAAGGAACTACAAGTCTCTATAAGCGGCGGCTGGGCCCAACAATTGCGTGATGGTTATCTCCGCCTGCACGAGTGGATCCGAACAACTGCGCCGCAGTTGAAATATATTGTTCCCTATCACGGCCCAGTCGTGGCAAATCCAGCGCCCGCCGGCGCGTAAAATCGCGTTTCAACTGCGGAATTTAGGAGTGCGACCATGAAACTAACCACCACAACAGTGAAAGTCTGTTCGACCGAATTGAACGATTCGCGGTCGAAGGAATCGGTCACGGACGGGTGCCGCGAGGCGCCACCGGAAAGCACGACCGAAGTCCGAACGGGCCAGCCGCAACGAAGGTGAACCCCATCGTATGAGCTCCGAAATCGCAATGACCGGTGAGCCGAGCCGCTTCGTAAACGGTGAAGGCTGTCAGGATCGGGCAGGGCAGTCCCGCAAGGACGTAGGACCCAAATCGTTGATGTCCGATCAACGCGCCGGCGGAGTCAGCGGGGGGCGGCGGGTCGGGAAGGGTGGGTAGGTTAAGTGGTGAGACCTGCGGCGGTGAGTGGCCGACCGGCGACTCAACCTCCGGCCCAAGCGCGGCAACACCGCGTGAGGCCGGTCGGGCCGTGGCAGGAGTCGGAGACCTCCAGAGTAGTGTCGATCCGGCGGACAGGACAACCGCTGAGGAACGAAGGGAGGGCACTTGTCCCCACGCACCACAGAGCGGCGAAGGCCCCGACGATGGCTGGAGTGATGAACTCTGGATAAAAACGTCACCCAAGGTTCGGAAGCTGCAACGGGTGCTGTATCGGAAAGCAAAAGCGGAGCCGCGCTGGCGGTTCTACAGCTTGTATGGCGAGCTGTATCGGCGGGATGTCCTGTCCGATGCGCTCGATCAGGTGATCGCTAACGGAGGCGCGCCGGGTGTGGATGGGTTCGGGGTGGAAACGTTGGCAAAAGATCCGGCGGTGCGGGAAGCCTGGCTTCTGGCGCTGGCGGAGGAGTTGCGGACGAAGAGCTACCGCCCGAGTCCAGTCCGGCGCGTTTATATCTGGAAGGATCAGGCCAAGACCAAACGTCGTGCGCTCGGCATTCCCACGGTAAAAGACCGGGTAGTGCAGAGTGCGGCGGCGATCGTGTTGCAACCGATCTGGGAAGCGGACTTCCATGATCATTCCTACGCCTACCGGCCGAAACGTCGGACTCATCAGGCGATGGATAAGGTCAAGGAGGCGCTGCTGAGCGGAAAGGTGGAGGTGGTAGACGCGGACCTGTCGAGTTACTTCGACTTGATTCCACACGCCCAACTCCTGCGGCAGGTGGCTAAACGGGTGAGCGATGGGAGCATGTTGCGCCTGATCAAGGCGTGGCTGCGCGCGCCCATCGTGGAAGAGGACCGGGACACGGGACGCCGTAGGGTGATTGCGAACCGGTGTGGTACGCCGCAAGGCGGAGTCATCTCGCCGCTCTTGGCGAACCTCTATCTCAACGACCTGGATCACGCGGTGAACGATAGGTGCGAACAGAAGCCGACGATGGTGCGCTACGCGGACGACCTCCTGATTCTGACCAAACCGGGTCACGGGGCGGGGCTGCAGACGCGCCTGAAACGGTGGCTGGAGGCACGAGAGTTGAAGCTCAATGAAGAGAAAACCCGGCTGGTAGATACGCGCAAGGAAGCCTTCGAGTTCCTGGGCTTTGTCGTCGCATGGCGGCAAGGCTTGCGGAGCAAGCGCTGGTATCCGCATGTGGAGCCCAGTGCGAAAAGTCAGGCAAAGTTGCGAGACAAGGTGCGGGCGGTGCTGGAAGTGCGCACGCGAAACCAAGCGGCGGTGACGGTGGTCCGAAAGGTCAACCAAATCACCCGAGGCTGGGCGCAGGCGTTTCATTACGGCAACAGCACGCACGTGTTCGGCAAACAGCAGGCTTTTGTGCGCAACCGGCTGCGGCGGTGGTTGTGGCGGAAATATCGCTGCACTCACGGGCTCTTCAGCTTCTTCACCAATGACCGAGTGGAAGGACAATACAAGCTGTGGAAGTGGCCGCGCAAAGCGGCTTGGACGCGATGACCTCCGTCGAAACCAATCCGAACGAACGGGGACTCGGTAAGCCGTGTGCGGGAAAACCGCCTGCACGGTTTGACGAGGGGGAGAGCAGCGTCGCGGGCGACTGCGGCGCTGCTCTCTCTACTCTATTGAATCAAATCGATGAAGTGGATACGCAGCTCGAAGCCAAGCTAGCCGCGATGGCCGCGGCGCCGCAGCCCGCAACGACGGCGGGTGCGCCGAAGCCGCGCCCCTCCGCGTCGAACCGCGGGCAGCCGGCCAATGACGCCGGAAAGTTGATCGCGCGCACCTTGGGCGTGGATTTGACGACCATTCCAGGCATCAACGAGGTTACGGTCGAAACCCTCTGGGCTGAACCCGCCTCTGATCTGAGCGCGTTCAAAAGCGGCAAGCACTTCGCATCGTGGTTCAGGCTCTGTCCCGACAATCGGGGCAGCGGCGGCAGGGTCCTCCCGCGCACACCGCGCCGCGCGCGCATTGCGTCTGGCCGCCCAGGGCCTGCCTCACGTTAAGAACCAATTCGGCGAATTTTTACCGTCGCATACGCGCCAAACTCGGGGGAGCCGCCGGACTGGTCGCCACCGCAAACAAGCTGGCGCGGATTGTCTATGCGATCACTTCCTCCCTCCAACCCGACAAACCTGAACTTCACGCCCAAGCTGAACAGCGCCGCCTCGCACGCGCTCTCGCCCACAACTCCACGCAAGGGCCGAAATACTCGGGTTCGAACTCACTTTAATTCAACAGACTGCATGATGTGCCTTGAGAGGTTCGGCCCCGGCAACGCGAGCCGGCGCCGGCTCAACTCACTTCCCCTCCGCTTCTCGTATTACGGGCTGGGATCAGGATGTCTGCGTCACACGAAGGCCCTGCACGGGATGGTCGACGGCTCGAAATTTGAGGAATTGCCGTTCAGCGACCCCGCCGCGTCGGGCGCCGGGAACGGTAAGAAGGGGAAGCCTAAAAGCGTGCCGTGAACGGACAGGGTTGGGCCCACCGGGCTGGGCGGTCGGTGGGCCTGAACGGACTGTTATTTTTTCTTCGCTGCGGCGGCGGCCTGGTCCTTTTCGAACTGGGCGGCCTCTTCATCGCTCACGAACATGTAGATGTGCGCGGTTTCCACTTCCAGCGTGTAGTTGCGGTTGAGGGAGAACCCGAAGGCCTTGAACATCTTTTCGTTGTTGTCGTTCAGGTTCTTCATCAACTCGTCGAGCTTGGTCTTTAGTTCCTTCTTCTTGGTTGGATTTGTCTCTTTTTCGTGCGCCGCGTTCAACTCGACGGCTGCCTGGCGCTGGGCCTGCATGAACTGGACGGCGGCTTGAAATTCGCGGTTTTGCTCCACGGTCTTGAGCGTGCCGACGCGGACGAGTTTTTGTTGTTTTTCCGCGCGGGCTGGGGCGGCCGGAGCCGCGGCTTTTTTCGTGTCGGCGGCGAGCAGGGAGGTGGCGAGGAGGCCGGCGCTGAGACCGACCAGGGCGAGGGAGGATTTTTTCATGGTGATGATTGGAAACGATGAGGGGTGCTGAAGGAAAGCCCGGGAAGGGTTCGTCCGATCAGTCAACCCGTGAGCAGGATCGTTTCCGCCCTTGGTGGCTAGCCCTTTTTGGCGGGGGGTGGGGCGTTTTCGTTGGGGAGCAGGTTCGGGCAACGGGCCGCCGGTTATGGTCCGAGCCGGCGCGGGTATCTGAAAGTCGCTCGTCTTGGTGTATCCGGCCCAACGATCCAAGGAGGGTCCAAATTGTGTGCGGTGGGTGGGCGCTCCGCCGGCGGCTGCCCGGGCGCGCGATGTGCACGGTATTGGTGGCGAGTGGACTGGCGTTCGTCGGTGGTGGATTGCACCCGGTCGGGGGGCCAACGGAAAGACGGTCCGTACGTGTTCACGTCGGCCCTTCCTTTTGGCCTCAACCACCGCCATTTTCGCGGGGCGGTCAGGGTCGCGGCGCGGGTCGTCAACGCGGCGATGGTCGCGGCGATGAACGGCCTGCCGACCGCGCGGTTGCCCGACGACGGCGGGTTGCGGGCGGGATTGACGGTGGGGCCGGTCGAATCCGTGACCGTCACGGGCGACCTCACGAAACGGCGGGAGCGGCGGTCGTTGAAACTCCAGAGTGCGTCGGTGTCGTGGGCGCAGTTTGCCGCGGTTTTCTTGGCGTTCTGAATCTGACGAACGGCGGAGGGCAGCCCACTCCGCTTTTGTTCGTGCCGGGCAACCATAATGTTTCCTTTGCGATCGTGCGCCCCGACGGACTCTTCCCAGAGGTGGATGCGACTGCGATGGTCGGACTCTACAACCGGACGATGCGGCCCGCCGCACCGCGCACGAAGGCGACCTACCGTTACGTGACGGACCAGGTTTTTTCCGCGCGGGACTTTGGCGGCGTGCACTGCGTTTTTCTGTCAGTAGGGCGCGACGGCGCGGCCCGGTTGTGGATGGCGGCCGAGCTCAAGCGGGTGCCGGCCTCGATGCCGGCGCTGCTGTTCGCGCACAATCCCCCGAAGGTCGGCGCGCGGCACTTCACTGCGCCCCGCCGTGCGGCCGGCGGCAGTCGCGAAAAAATCGAGGCGGTCATCGGCGATGTCGATGCGGATGCGCCCGCGGCAGATGGTCCCGCGGAGATTGAGCAACGGCAGTTCGCGATGTTCTTGAAGGCCCTCCGCAACATTGTCGGCCCGCGAACTCGAACGAATTCTATACGTGGAACAGCCCCGACAAGGATATTGCTTGGCCGACGTTTCGGGTGGATTCGCCGATGAAAGGTCCCGAACCGGGACCCGACGAAACCAAGCGGTCGTTTCAAGTCGTCGTGTTCGATGCGGTGCAGCCGACGTTGACGGCGCGCGAATGCCGGTGGAACACCGCGGATGCAGAGACTGGAAAAACAGCGGTGATCCGTTGGGGCGAGTCGAAGGCGGTGAGTCTCGCGCAGCGTCAGCCCGGATATTTCACACTCAAATTGATTAAAAGTTTGGCCCAGAGGGCACAGAGCAAAGCCCACGGAGCACACAGAGCAGACAAGGTTTTTGGATCCGTGTGCTCGGTTCGGGCCTCTGCGCGCTCAATGAAAAATAATTTCTTCAGGAAAGTGTGATTGATGCAGCTTAGCAGCTCATGCCCGAGGGGAGGCGGTCGAATGGGCTGAGCTGTTGCGCGTTTTTTCCGGCAGTCGTCACGGAAAATGACGGAGCCGATTTCTTGGCGCGGATGAGTTGCTCAACCGGGCCAGGGCGAACCTTGGGTTTGCGGTTACCGGCGGAGCGGCTGAACTTCGCGGGGTTATTGTTACCACCGGAAAGCGACGGGTGAATTGGGCAGCGACGAAGACACGGTTGGCGCCGAAAGATCGTGCGGTGGGGTTCGTTGGCGGATGGCGGTCACTCGTGGTGAAGTCGGTCGGACTAGCTTTTCGAGCAATGCGAGATCGGTAGCGATGTCAGGGCCCAGACTTGCTTTTTGGCGGGTGACCATGCTCGCTCACAGTGACAGGGCGTCCGCCTTGTTGGTTACCCCTCCACCCCGTTCCATCATGTCATCGTCCATTTGTTGGGCGGCACTTTGCCGTCTGTCTGCTCTCTGCCTCGCACTGGTCTGTGCAGCTTTGAAAACCGGGGCTCAGACGGCACCGGCGCCAAGCTCCGCCCCAGCGGGAACCGTTTTGCTTAATCCCTTTGAGGTAAGCACCGCCAAAGATACCGGTTACGTAGCCGGCAGCTCGCTCGCGGGCGGTCGTGCGGAGACACCCTTGCGACTGACTCCTGCGTCGATTTCGGTGATGACGCGTGAGTTCATGGACGATCTCAATATCACGAGTCTCGAGGGTGCGTCCAACTGGGCGTTGAGCGTCATGCCCGGTAATGAGCGGCAGAACGAGACGCCGTTTGGCACGTTTCAATTCAACTTCCGCAACACCGGCGGGTCGGGCAATTATCCGACGCGAAACTATTTTTTGTTCTACGCCAACTCGGACGGCTACAACACGGAGCGTTTTGAATTCGCGCGCGGGCCCAACTCGCTGCTGTTCGGCGATGCGGCGCTCGGCGGGGTTTCGACCAACTTTACGAAACAGGCGCGATTTGGGCAGAAACGCCATGAGGCGCGGTTCCAGGTGGATAGCGAGGGCGGTTGGCGCAGCACGCTCGATTCACAGTGGGGGAACGACACGTTCGCCGTCCGGGCGAACGGACTGGTGCAGCGCAACAAAAGCTGGCGTGAGGGCGTCTATGAAAACCGCGAGGGCATCCATCTCGCCGCCTCCTACAAGGTGGGGCCCAACACGCAGATTCGCGCCGAGCATGAATCGCTCGAAACCCGCGCCCTGATCTACCAGACCACCTACTCGGACAACGCCTCCTACTGGGATGGCAAGACGACGAACGACACCAACGGAACGATCGCCGCTGCGAACAGCTTCGGCCTCGAACAATTTGGCGGCACGGGCTACAATGTTTACTCGTTCGCCACCCCTGGCCTTGGCGTGCTCGACTGGCGCACCTCGTATCGCACGCGTGGGACGGGTTTCGCGATCAAGCCGGAGGGCCGGTCGGACATCGCGAACGCACCGCGCCTGCCGTCGCGCGAGTTCAATCTCGGACCGGTGGACGCGAACCAGGTGCGTCAACTCGGGACCCATGTGCTCTCGCTCGACCAGCGCATCAGTGCGGATTGGTTCGCCCAAGTCGCTTACTTTCGCATGGACCACGATGCCGAGGCCAAGAACACGGAGAGCCGGGCGACCGACTACCGGATCGATGTCAATCGCCTCCTGCCCAACGGTCAGACCAATCCGAAGTTCGGCCAGAAGTTTGCCGATATCGACCAGCAGATCCAGTATCAGGACAACCGCGTCGAGGACGTGCGCTTTCTCACCACCTACAAGTTTGAGTGGGAAAAGGCCTTCGACCTCAAGCAGCGCTTCAGTGTCATCGGTGGCTTTCGCCCCGAGCGCTTCGAAATGTGGCAGCGGCGCATGCGCCGGGTGAACAATCCCGCCGTGCCGCTGGTGACCGACGCGCGCAATATCGTCCGCTACCGGGTGTATTGGGATGAGCCCTTCAAGTATGCCATCGGGAACCAGCCGCCGTCCGTTCCCGGGGCCGAGTTCAAGTATGCCGACATTGGGTTCGGCAGCAAAGAACACAAAGACCTCAGCTACGCGCAGGTCGTCTCCAACAGCACGTTCTTCAGCGAGCGTCTTTCCCTGCTTGCGGGCATCCGGCGCGACACCTTGAAGCGCCGCATCATTCAACAATACACCAACGACCCGGTCACGGGTTACTCGATTTACGGCGGCTTCGATCCTTCAATTAAAGCCAACCGGCCCGGTTACGAGCAGAACGAAAAGATCAGCGTCACCAGCTCGAATCTTGGCGGCGTTTTCTACGTGCTGCCCTGGTTGGGGCTCCAGGCCAACTATTCCGAAAACTTCGGCCTGCCGACGTCCGGGGTGAACAAATACGACGGCGCCGGCTTCACCCCGCCCAAGGGCAAGGGTTCCGACCTCGGCGTGAAATTTTCCCTCGCGCAGAACAAGCTCTACGCCGTGATCAGCCGTTACGAGTCCTCGCAGGTCGACCGCATCATCGCCGGCGGCAATCTCACGGAAATCCGTCGGATCTGGACGAACATGGGTGCGACCGAGGACGCGAAGATCAACTTCAACTACCGCGACACGGAGGACATCGAGGCGAAGGGCTGGGAGGCGGAAATTGTGGCCAATCCGTTCCCGAGCCTGCGGCTCACGGCCAACTACGCGCGCCCCGAGGCCACGATCATGCAGCAACGCCCGGGCCAGCAGGCCTACGTCGCGGCCAATCTTGCGGCGTGGACGGCGGCCGGAGCGCTCGCGGCTCCCACCGGCGCGGTGATCAACCCCAACCAGATCCGGGCGGACATTCTCACGATCAACAGTGCGCTGGAGGGCATTGCGAAAGGGGCGACGACCAACAGCACCTACCGCAGCAGCACGAATTTCTACGGCACGTACAACTTCGCGGGCGGCCCGCTGAAGGGGCTCAATGTCGGGGCCGGGGGCAACCACCGCGGCACGCGCAAGATTGGCAATCGCGACGCCCGTCTGAAGTTCGCCACCACCGCGCCGACGGCGACCCAGACGCGCGAGGCGGCTTTCGACTACCTCTACGCGCCCAGCACGTTTGAGGCGACGATGCACGCGAGCTACGACTACCGCTTCAGCCCAAAAGTGCGGGCGCGCTTCCAGCTCAACATTTCAAATCTGCTCGATACCAAGGATCTCGTGATCACGAGCTACAACACCTATACGGTGGGAGGCGTTGGCTCCACGATCGCGCAAGCCGACAACAATTTTTACTACATCAACCCGCGGAAGATGACGCTCAGCGCGACGTTCAACTTCTGATCGGGATTCGGGTTCCTGCGACGCATGGGCCTGCGTTCTTCGCCCGGCCCAGTTCTTGCCGCTTGCGGCGTTTTTCAGCGGCACGCAACGCAGCCTTGAACTCCCGGCGCCGCGCGATTCGCTTTGGGCCGATGGCGAACCACCCCACCACCGTCGGCGCACAGGATCACACCTACGACGCGATTGTCGTTGGCTCGGGCATTTCGGGCGGCTGGGCCGCGAAGGAACTGTGCGAGGCCGGCCTGCGGACGCTCGTGCTTGAACGGGGGCGCGATGTGCAGCACCTCACCGATTACCCGACCGCGTTGAAGAACCCGTGGGACTTGCCGCATCGCGGCAAACTGCCGCAGTCCGTCGTAGGCGAGAATCCCATCGCGAAAAAATGCTACGCCTTCGACGAGGCGACGGAGCATTTTTTCGTCAAGGACAGGGAGCATCCCTACGTGCAGGAGAAGCCTTACGATTGGATTCGCGGCTACCAAGTTGGCGGTAAGTCACTCATTTGGGCGCGGCAGACGCAGCGGTGGAGCCGGTTCGATTTTGAAGGTGCGGTGCGCGATGGGATCGCCGACTGGCCCATTGGCTACGCCGATCTTGCTCCCTGGTATTCTCACGTGGAGAAGTTCGCCGGCATCAGCGGCAACTACGATGGCCTTGAGACGCTGCCCGACGGCGAGTTTCTCCCGGCTTGGGAGATGAATGACGTGGAAAAACATGCGCAGGGAAAAATCATGGCGGCGTTCCCCGGGCGACACGTGATCCAGGGGCGCTGTGCGCACCTCACGGCGCCGAAGCCGGAGCATTACGCGCAGGGCCGCGGCCAGTGTCAGGCCCGCAACCTCTGCTACCGCGGGTGTCCGTTCGGGGCGTATTTCAGCTCCAACTCCTCGACTTTGCCGGCAGCGGCGCGCACGGGAAAACTCACGCTGCGCCCGCACTCGGTGGTCGAATCGATTTTGCATGACGGGGCGACGGGGAAGGCGCGCGGTGTGCGCGTCGTCGACGCGCAGACGAAGCAGACGGCGGAGTTTTTTGCGCGGGTCGTGTTCGTGAATGCGGCTTGCCTGAACACGAATCTCATTTTGCTGAATTCGAAATCGGCGCGGTTCCCGGCGGGCCTCGGCAACGACAGCGGATTACTCGGGCAGTACGTCGCGTTCCACAATTACCGGGGCAGCCTCTCGGCGACGATGGAGGGGTTCGCAGACTCGTATTATTCGGGGCGGCGGCCGACGCAGCTGATGATGCCGAATTTTCGCAATGTGCGGAGGCAGGAGGATGGCTTGGATTTTCAACGCGGCTACATGGTGTTCTTTGGGGCGTCACGCAGAGGTTGGCAGCAGGGCTACGGCACCCCGGGCGTCGGGGCGGATTTCAAGGAGCGAATCACGCGGCCGGGGCCGTGGGGCATTTCGATGATGATGCAGGGCGAGACGGTGCCGCGAAAAGAGAACCACGTGCGGCTTTCGGCGGTGGCGAAGGACCCGTGGGGTGTGCCGCAGCTCGTCACGTCGATCGGCTATCACGACAATGACGAGAAGGTGTTGAAGGATTTCCAGGCCCGCGGGGAGGAAATGCTGGCGGCGGCGGGGGCGAAGAACATCCGGAAGAACGACTCCAAACAAAATCCCGGACTGGACATTCATGAGATGGGCGGCGTGCGCATGGGCCGGGATCCGAAGACATCGTTGCTGAACGGGTGGAATCAGCTCCACGCGTGCCCGAATGTGTTCGTGACCGACGGTGCGAGTATGGCGTCGACGGGCACGCAGAATCCGTCGCTGACGTTCATGGCCCTCGCGGCGCGGGCGGCAAACCACGCCGTGGCCGAGATGAAGAAAGGCAATCTATGAAGCGCGTAAGCCGTCGCGAGGCCCTCGGTCAATCGGCCCGGTGGGCCGGCGTGGCCGCGCTGTGGGCGAGCCTGCCGGCGCGCACGTGGGCGGCGCTCGCGTTGCCCGCAGGCTGGACGGCGGAGGAGGACGCGCTCCTCACGCTCATCGGCGATACGATCCTCCCGGCGACGGCCGAATCACCGGGCGCGGGCGCGGTGGGGATCGGGCGTTTCATGCTGGTGCAGGCGACGGAGTGCTATGCGCCCGGGGCGACGGAGACGCTGCGGCGCGGGCTGAAGGAAATTCAGGCGGCGAGCCAGCAGCAGTTTTCGCAGACCTTCACGGCCTTGAGTGTGACGCAGCGCGCAACGGTGCTGGCGGGCTATGAGACCCGCGCGGCGGCGCCGTGGCGGATGATCAAAGAGCTGACGCTGCTCGGCTATTTCACTTCGGAGCCAGGCGCGACGCAGGCGCTGCGTTATTTGCCGGTGCCGGGAGGCTACAAGGGCTCGGTG
The DNA here is from genome assembly GCA_044358025.1 of Opitutaceae bacterium. GTDB lineage: Bacteria > Verrucomicrobiota > Verrucomicrobiia > Opitutales > Opitutaceae > GAS368. The sequence continues at coordinate 47,697 of JBIKOK010000013.1, read as the reverse complement.
CCACTGGGGAAAACCGAGCGGAGCTGGGCGCTGTAGGGGGGGCGGGTGCCGGGCGCGGCTGTGCGGGGGCACGGCGGCTGCGGTGGGCGGAGAGGGGCGGAGGCTGAAGGCGGGGTGCAGCGGACCGCCGACCGGCGTCCGCGCCGCGCTGGGTGAAGGCAGTCATCGACTGACCAAACGCGTCGTGTCACATCCCGGCGTAGTTACACGTAGAGAATGGTAGGTGTTGTCCTTGGTGGATCGTTTAACCGAGGCGGATACCAACGATCGCGTTCACTAACCATAAACATAAATAAATATCACCACCGTTGCTGCCCCGGCTCCCTCGCCCACCCCAACGACCGCCGGCCGACGCCGTGCCTTTACCCTGGTTGAAATCATGATCGTCGTTGTGATCATCGGTTTGCTGGCCGCGATGGCGATCCCGGCGTTCAAAGCCTCCCGGATCAAGTCGGCCGCCACCGCCGCGGTAAACGATATGAAGAAGGTCGGGGAAGCTTTCGAGACGATGATCTTTGAAGATTCGGCAATGCCCGATGGCGTCTACAACTCGGGTGGAGCGGGTGTCTGTCCGGCTGGGTTTAATACGGCCAATCTGCCCAGTGTTATTTTCAAAAAGCCGCTGGGGACCAATTCGACGTTGTCCTTTGATTTGCGGGCCTCTCTGGCGGCCGCCAACGAGGGACGGGTCGTGCTGACGATGGTGGGGATGCCGATGGATGCCGATGTCATGCTGAAGATCGACCAGCTTCTTGATGACGGTAATTTGACCACCGGCACGGTGCGGCAGCACAATGCCTCCCAGATCAGCTACCAGACCTACACCCAGTAACGGTTTTCATCCGCGGATGTTCGGACCGTCGCGCGCGGGATTCCGCTGGGGCGATCCGTCGCTTGACCGGCTGAACTCACTGGACGAATCAGCCCTGTGTGGCCGCCGGGGACGTCACGGCGCGAACTGAGGACGGGCCAACAGGTGTCGCTCGAAGGCGGGCTTTTCCTCCTCGGTCAGACCGGCGGGAAATTTTGAGGTGCTGCGGCGCCAGCGGCCGAGCCACTCCGCACCCAAAAGGGGCAAGGCGGAGGGATGAGTTTTCGCGCCTTCGGCCCGCGTGAAGGCGGCGGTCGTGGTCGACTTCGGGCCGGTTCCGGCGCCTTCCGCGACGAAAAAACCGGCGGTCAGCAGCGAGACGCGCACGGCGGTGGCGGCCGAGTAGGTGTAGAGTTCGGCGGACTTCGGCGCGCAGTGGGCGAAGAGGCGCGCGAACACGGCAGCGGTCCAGAGGGGCGAATCGGTTTTGGCGGAAAACGGATCGTAGAAAATGATCTCGGGCACGGCGGCCGATTCGAGGAAGCCGAGGAAGTCGCCGTGCAACAGTTCCCAGTGGCACAGGCCGGAGCCGTGGCTCCAGCGGCCGGTGTTCACGAGCGCGTGGGGGGCGCCGTGGCGGAGGTGCGGAAAACGCCCCGGCTCGCGGAGCGCGAGGCGGAGGGGATCGAGATCGCGTTCGAAACTCACGATGCGCAACGGGCGCACGGCGTCGGTGCCGTGGTCGGCGAGCACGCGGGCGAAACATTCGAGCGCGGCCATGGCGTTCGACGCGGCGCCGAGGCCGACGTCCCAGAGGACGAGTTCGCCGGCGGCGCCGTCGCGCTTGAGCAGCCGGGCGGCGAGGCAGGACTGGTCGACGTAGAGTTTCTGCGCTTCGTCGCTCGGGCGGTTGACGGAGTGCATGACCTCGCCCGAGCTGATCTGGCGGATACTGGAGAAACCCTGCGGGCCGGTGACGATGTCGTAGTCGCCGAGGTGTTGCGGGCGGGGGAAACGGGTCTGTTTGGTCGGACGGCTGGGGTTCTCCTCGTCGGTGCGCACGAGTTCGACGCGCATCTTTTCGTAGAACGCGACAAAGTCGTCGCGGAGGATGTGGTCACGCATGGCGCGCATGAGCCGGTGGTAAAACGCGAGGTTGTGGATGCCGAGGAGGTGCCAGCCGAGATTCTCGCCGGTCTTGGTGAGGTGGTGGAGATAGCCGCGGGAATAGTTTTTGCAGGTGTGGCAGTCGCACTGCGGATCGATGGGCTCCTGGGAGAATTTGTGTACCGAGCGGTTCAGCTGGAGCTTCCCCTGGGAAGTGAACACGGCGCCGCGTTGCGCGAGCTGGGTGGGGATAATGCAGTCGAACATGTCGACCCCGCGGTGCACGGCTTCGAGGAGGTCGATCGGCGTGCCGACGCCCATGAGGTAACGGGGGAGATGGGTGGGCAGGTGGTCGGTGACGAAGCCGGTGAACTCGTAGCGTTCCGCGTGCGTCTCGCCGACGGCGAGGCCGCCAATGGCGAGGCCGTCGAAGCCGAGGGTGCGGAGGAACTCGGCGCTCCGGCGGCGGAGGTCATGGTGGCAGGCGCCCTGGACAATGCCGAAGAGGGCCTGCGGGGAGTCGCCCCGGGCGCGCAACGAGCGTTCGGCCCAGCGGTGGGTGAGAAGCATGGCGGCCTCGGATTGCGCGAAGTCGGCGGTCGAGGGGATGCACTGGTCGAGCACCATCATGATGTCGCTGCCGATCGCCTTCTGCATCTCGATGCTTGATTCGGGCGAGAGCAAAAACGTCTTTCCGTCCACGTAACTTTGAAAATGCGCGCCTTCTTCCTTCATGGCGCGGTCGGCCTGCAGCGAGAAAATCTGGAACCCGCCCGAGTCGGTGAGGACGGGCCGGTCCCATTTCATGAACTTGTGGATACCGCCGAATTTTCTGAAGACCTCGGGGCCGGGGCGGAGGAGGAGGTGATAGGTGTTCGCGAGGAGCACGTTGGCGCCGGTTTCGCGGAGGGTCTCGGCGGTCTGGCTCTTGACGGTGGCCTGGGTGCCGACCGGCATGAAGATGGGCGTTTGGACCGGGCCGTGGAGAGTTTGGAAGGTCGCCGCGCGCGCTTTCGATCCGGAGGCTGTTTGTTCGAGAGTGAAGTTGAGTCGGGACATTTTTCGGTAGGGCGGCGTGGTGTTTGGGCAGGGAGTAAGGGGCAGAATCCGCCACAGGCGAGCGGAAGCGTGCGGGCGGGCAGGGGCGGGGACCGCATGATTTTTGGTGATTAACCCGCGGAAGACGTCAGCGTCGGCGGATGAAGATCAAATCCTCCGAGTTCGACCGCAGCGCGCCGAACCTCAAGGCGTGCCCGAATTCGCCCTTTCCCGAGTTTGCGTTCATCGGCCGTTCGAATGTCGGGAAGTCCTCGATCATCAATCTGCTCACCGAGCGGCGGGAGCTGGCGAAGGTGTCGGTGACGCCGGGCAAGACGAAGCTGATCAATTTTTTTCGGATCAACGGCTCGTGGAACCTCGTCGATTTGCCCGGCTACGGGTATGCGAATGTCGGCAAGAACGAGCGGGCGGACTTCAACGAGGCGGCGGCGGACTACGTGGAGCGGCGGGAGAAGCTGCGGTTGGTCTTCGTGTTGATCGATTCGCGGCTGGAGCCGCAGAAGATCGACCGGGAGTTCCTCGCTTGGCTGGAGGGCACGGGCAAGCCGTTCGCGTTGATTTTCACGAAGGCGGACAAGCTGTCCGCGACGCAGGTGCAGACGAATGTGGCGTTTTTCATGAAAACGGTGTTCGCGGGACGCGCCGAACCGCCGCGAATCTTCACGAGTTCCTCGAAGACGAAGCAGGGGCGCCTGGAGATTTTGAAGTTCATCGATTCGATGCTGGCGGAACGGAAGTAGTCCGGAGCATGGGGCGGTTGCGAAAATCTCGACAGCACGGGCCTTTGTCGCGGAAATAGCCCGGAATGGGATCACTCAAGACATCGCTGGGTCGGCTGCGCATCATCGGTTTTTGGGAGGGCGTTTCGTTTCTGCTCCTGCTCGGGGTGGCGATGCCCCTGAAGTATTGGGCCGGTTGGCCCGACGCGGTGCGCGTGTTGGGGATGGCGCACGGGATCTTGTTTTTGCTCTACCTCGTGGCGGCGATGCAGGTGGCGCAGGAGCGGGATTGGCCGTGGCGCCGCACCGCGCTGGTGCTGGTCGCGAGCTTGTTGCCGGCGGGGCCTTTTGTCATTGAAGCGAAAGTATTGCGCAACGAAGCGCCGGAAGTGCCGTGACGGAGGGGCCGAGCGGCCGAGGGGCGGGGCGCTCCGCCACCGGTGCAGCGGTTGAATGCAAAAAGTGCGTTGCATTCCGCCACAGACGCCCAGACTGAACCCGTGTCGCAGGGTATGCTCAGCGTGCTTGCGAAGTGGGCGGCAATCGCGCCGCCTTTTCACTCCCAGAGCCAGTCAACCGCCAAAAAATCCATCCCCATGAATGTTCCGTCCGTCCCCAGTGTTTCTCGCCGTGATTTTATGAAACTGTCCGCGGTCACCGCCGGTGCCGCCGTCTTGTCCGGGCTGAGTGCCCCGCGGATGTATGGCGCCGTGGCGGGATCCGACCGCATCCGGGTCGGCGTCGTCGGCTGCGGTGGGCGCGGTCCGGCCGCGGCCCAGAACTGCCTGGATTCCGCTCCGGGCATCGAGATCGTGGCGCTGGGCGACTTGTTTCCCTGGCAGGTCGAGTCCGCGAAGAAGAAGCTGAAGCTGCCCAACGTGCAGGGCTTCTCGGGCTTCGACGCCTATCAAAAAGTCCTCGCGGCCGGTATCGACATGGTGATCCTCGCGACCCCGCCCGGATTCCGTCCGGTGCATTTTGCGGCGGCGGTCGCGGCGGGAAAGCACGTGTTTATCGAAAAACCGGTGGCGGTGGATCCCGTCGGCGTTCGCTCGGTCATCGAGTCGGCGCGCCTGGCGAAGGAGAAGAAGCTGTCCGTGATCGCGGGCACGCAGCGCCGCCATCAGCCGAGTTACATCGAGACGATGAAGCGGATCAACGGTGGCGACATCGGCGAGCTGGTGTCCGGTAACTGTTATTGGAACGGCGACGGCATCTGGTTCCGCGAGAAAAATGACCCGAAGTATCCGGATCTCGCCAAGCTCAGCGACTTCGAGTGGCAGTGCTGGAACTGGTATCACTGGGACTGGCTCAGCGGCGACCAGATCGTCGAGCAACACCTGCACAATCTCGATGTGGTCAACTGGGCGTTTGGCGGCCCGCCGGTGAAATTTTACGGCATGGGTGGACGGCAGAACCGCGGCAGTATCGCCGGAAACATCTGGGATCACTTCGCCGTTGAGATGGAGTATGCCAACGGCGCGCGCGTCACCAGCATGTGCCGGCACACGCCCAAATCAACCACCCGCATTGCCGAGCGCATTGTCGGCACCAAGGGAATGTCGGATTGCGACAAGGGCATGATCAAAGGGGAAAAGCCCTTCAACTATTCCGGCGAGAATCCGAATCCCTACGTCGTCGAGCACACGGATCTCATCAACAGTATCCGCAACGGCACCGCGCTCAATGAAGGCGAGCAGGTGGCGATCAGCACGATGACGGCGATCGGCGGCCGCATGGCGGCCTACACCGGCCGCGAGATCAAATGGCAGTGGCTCATGGAAGGTTCGAAGCTCGATATCTTCCCGAAGAACCCGGGGCCCGGTCCCGGACTCTTCACGCCGGTGCCGATTCCCGGCAAGGTTGAGCTGATTTGACCCGCACGCGACGCACCGGCTCGTTACGGGAATGAAGAAACCGACCCGTGACGAGCGGCAGCGCATGTGTGTGCGCAAGCGCCGCTATCGCACGCAGGGAGATGCGCTCGATGCGGCGCTCATCCTTGGCTTGGCGCGCCAGCGCACGGCCTATCTGTGCCCGCTTTGCCGGCAATGGCATTTGTCGTCGACCTGAAGGTCGTAGTGTCCGGGCGGGGACACGTTACTCTTCCTCGTCCTCGCGCCGGGCGCTGCGGTTGTGGGGCAGTTTTTGCGGCAGAAAATAGAAGTAGCCCATGAGCCACCAGCTCCAGGACGAGCGGTAGAGCAGGGCTGGGATCGCGAGCGCGCATCCGCCGCCGAGAATGATGGCTGGGGTCGGGCCGATCACGCCGAAGATGGCGAGCACCAACAGCGGCACGATCGCGAAGGCCACGGTCACCGTGTAGCTGATAACAAAGGGTCCGAGGAAGAACCCGTCGCCGCGGTCGAGTTTCAGCCCGCAGGCGGGGCAGGTCGGGTTGAGCGCGAAGCGTTTGCCGGTTTGAAACAAGGTGCGGCCACCGCAGTTGGGGCAGGTGTGGTGGAGTCCGCGGGAAACAATTTGGCTGCGGGTGACGTGCATGCGCGAGGGCATGCTGTCAGTCTGTCCGGCGGCGGGCTCGAAGCAATTCCGCCGCGGCGATTATCAGCGAGGAGGGCCGGGGCAATCGGGCTCCGACGGAGAGGCAGACGCGCACGCGGGACGGTTAACTGGCGACGACCGCCCGGTCCGCGCGGTCGAGTAACCGGCCGGTGTTCGCATCGACGCGCACGCGGACGCCCCGGGCGGAGACGACCGTCAGGACGTCGTCCTCGACCTGGGCGATGGCCGCGCAGGGGTCGTCGGCGAGGGGCCATTCGGCCAGCCATTGCAGGCGCAGTTCGCGGTCGAGGCAGTAGAGATTGGGGATGCCCGGGAGCAGCCCGTGGGGGTGTTCGCGCACGTAGAAACACCGTGGGCCGCGGCAGAATTCGACGACGGCGGTCGCGAGTGGCGCATGGGCGGCGGCGTGGACCCCTTCGCGGGTGAGTTGGCAGAGCGAACCGTCGATTACGGCGATGGAAGGAAGCGGGGTATTCACAGGCTGGATAAGGGACGGAAACAGGCGGGTGCCGGTTCGGCGACAAGAAATTCCGCGGACTTTGAGCGGAGCGAGGGGCGAGGCGGGCGAATTGCCTTGTTGGGGGCGCACCTTTTCGGCCAGGTTTCCGGACCTGCCCGGCAGCCGCTCATGGTGCGCCGGGCTTCCCCACCCCTTATGATGACCATCCGCTTCGCGGGCCGTTGGGCCCGTGCTCTGTTTCTGGCCTGCTTCGTCGCCGCGGCGGCGTTGGCTCAAACGCCGGCCACCGGCACGATCGAGGGCCGCGTGCTCAACACCCGCAACGGCGAGTATCTCGAGAAGGCGCGCCTGACCATCGAAGGCACTCTGTTGGAGACGTTCACCGACTCCTCGGGGCAATATCGTTTTTCGGGCGTGCCGGCCGGCCCGGCCAAGGTGCGCGTGTTTTTTACGGGTCTCGACGTCCAATCCGAGGCAGTGGTCGTTGCGGCCGGGGCGACGGTGCAGCGCGATTTCAGTCTCGCCGCCATGCAGAAAACGTCGGTCACGGACAAAGACACCGGCGTCGTCAAACTCTCGGAGTTCAAGGTTGGTGCGTCCAAGGAGATGGACGGGGCCGCGATCGCGATTAACGAGCAGCGCTTCGCGTCTAATATGATGAATGTCGTTTCGGCGGACGAATTCGGGCATGTCGCCGAAGGCAATGTGGGCGAGTTTCTGAAATTCATCCCGGGGATCAGCATGGACTACGGCGGGGGCGACGCGCGCACGATTTCGCTCGGTGGGGCGCCGTCGAACAACGTGCCGGTGACGATCGGGGGTTTCAGTCTGTCCAGTGCGGCGTCCTCCGGCACCAGCCGCACGGTCGAACTCGAGCAGGTCTCGATCAACAACATCGCGCGCATCGAGGTCTATCATTCGCCCACGCCGGAGTCGCCCGGCTCGGCGCTGGCCGGCGGGGTGAACATGGTGCCGCGCGGGGCGTTCGAGCGCTCGAAGCCGGTGCTCAATTGGAGCACCTATTGGATGTTCCGCGATGCGGAGAAGGAGTTGAAAAAGACGCCGGGGCCGACGCGCGACGAGACCTACAAGATTCATCCGGGGTTCGATTTCTCGTGGGTCGTGCCGGTGAACAAACGCTTCGGCTTCACGCTCTCCGGCGGCCATTCCTCCCAATACACGATGCAGGATTACTTCGCGAACACGTGGCGTGGCGCCGGCCAGGCCACCAATGCACCGGTGACAGTGGCCGGAGTGATCGTGCCCGGGGCGCTGCCCGACACCACCCCCGACAAGCCGTATCTGACCAACTATCAGGTGCGTGATGGCACCAAGCTCACGACGCGCGACTCGATGGGGGCAACGATGGATTTCAAATTGTCGCGGAACGACATGATCTCGTTTTCGTTTCAATACGCGTATTTCGATGCCGAGTTTAACAATCGGAATCTGAACTTCGCGATTTCCCGCGTCTTGCCGGGCAATTTCGACACCCGCACGACCAACGGCGACGTGGGGCAGGGCTCGATTAGCGTGAACAGCGGTGCCCGGCAGAAGGCCGGCACGACCTATATGCCCACGCTGGTGTGGCGCCACAACGGGCCGATTTGGAAGGCCGACGTGGGCGGGAGTTTTTCCCACTCGAGCAATCACTACCGGGACATCGACAAGGGCTATTTCAACGGCACCAACTCGCAGCGCACCAACGTCACCGTGGCGTTCAGCGAGATCACCTACCTGCGGCCCGGGAAAATCTCGGTGAAAGACGGCCTCACGGGCGCCGCGGTCGATCCGTACAGCCTCTCCAGTTACGTGATCAACAGCGGTACGAGCGACACGTGGGAAACCGCTGACGTCCAGCGGGGTGTCCGGGGCAATCTCGGCCGCGACTTTCGCCTGTTCAATGTCCCGCTGGCGCTCAAGACCGGCGCCGAGCTCCGCCAGTCCATCCGCGACATCCGCGGCACGAACGAAGGCTACACATTTGTCGGCAAGGACAAGGTCCGCACCACCACGCCGAGCGGCACGGTGGCCGTCCCGGGCAGCGACGACGGCGCGGGCCTCGTGCTTGACGAGATTTTTTCCCAGCGCTTCGCCCCGTGGGGCTTTCCGCAGGTGCAATATCCCAGCAACTACGATCTGTGGGAGCTCTATCAGGCCAACCCCGACTATTTCACGCGGGATCCGAATGCCGCTTATCGCAACGCGGTGGGGCGCTCCAAGTATGCGGCCGAGGTGATTTCGGCCGCCTACCTCCGCGGGGACCTGGCGCTGTTCGGCGGACGTTTGAAGATCGTCGGCGGAGTTCGGGCGGAGCAGACCAACGTCACGGCGTCCGGATTCCTCAGCGACCCGACGGGCAACTATCGGCGGGACGCCAACGGGGAGGTCATTCCGCAGCGGGACGCGAACGGAAACATTATCTTCACCGGCACCGGGGTGAACCGGATCCCGGCGCCGACGTTGATCCAGCCGACGACGCTGCCCAATCCCGCCGGCGGCGCGGCGCTGTCGAACGCGCTCGCCGTTTCCAAGCTCACCTACATCGACCGCGGGCAGCAGACGAAGAAGGAGTACCTCCGCTTTTTCCCGAGCCTCAACGTCAGCTACAATCTCGCGGAAAATCTGATCGCGCGCGGATCGCTTTATCAGTCGGTCGGCCGGCCCAATTTCGACCAATATGCCGGCGGCCTGACCCTGCCCGATACGGAATTGCCCGGGAGCCCGACGAGCAACCGCATCAGCGTGAACAATGCGGGGATCAAGGCCTGGAGCGCGAACACGATGAAGGTCCGCTTCGAGTATTATTTTCAACGGGTCGGCCAGATCTCGATCGGCGCTTTCCGCCGCGACTTCGACAATCTTTTCGCCTCAACGGTGTTTCCGGCGACACCGGAATTTCTGTCGCTCTACGACCTCGATGAAGAGACCTTCTTACCGTACTACGTCACGACGAATTTCAATGCCCCCGGGCGGGTGCGGATGGAAGGCACGGAGTTCGACTATAAGCAGTCGCTCACCTTTCTGCCGCAGTGGGCCCGGGGGGTGCAGGTCTTCGCCAACATGAGCGCCCAGCGGGCCGTGGGGGATACCACGGCGAGCTTCAACAACTACCAGCCGCGGATCTACAACTGGGGGGTGAGCCTTTCGCGGCCGAAATTCAACGTGCGGATGAATTGGAACTATCGGGGCCGCCGCCGCGGGACCTATATTGCCGAGTCACCGCGCAGCATCGAGGCGGGCACCTACACGTGGCAGTCCAAGCGCCTCTACATCGACCTGAGCGGCGAGTACAACCTGACGCGGCGCATCGGCATTTTCGCCAGCATGCGCAACCTGAACGATGCCACGGAAGACACCGAGCGGCGCGGGCCGAACACCCCCGAACATGCGCAACTGAACTCCCGCGAGGACTTCGGCTCGCTGTGGACCATCGGACTGAAGGGCACGTTCTGATCGGGCGAGCGCCGGCCGCCAGGGGCGGCCCGCGGATCCGCAGTTCCGCCCTGGGGCGTCAAGGATCGCGCTGGGGCGCCGCCCCGGAGCGGGCGGAAGCCGCCGCGGCCCTTACGCTTTGCCGAGACAGCACTGCTTGTGTTTTTTGCCGCTGCCGCAGGGGCAGGGATCGTTGCGGCCGACTTTGACGGCGGCTTTGACGGGGGCCGGGCCCTGGCGGACCGGGCGGGTGAAAATCCACCGGCCGTCGATGCGGTGAAACTCGGACTTTTCCTCCAAGACCCCTTCGTGGCCCTCTTCGGTGTAATAGGCGGAAAACTCGACGAACGCGGTGTCGGGTTGTTTGCCGAGTTCGTGCGAGTGCACGACGAGCTTGGTCCAGCGCACGGGCGTCTCGCCGCTCTCTTCGACGTAGGGCAGCTTCGCCGTGGGCGCGTAGGTTTCGTGCAGGTAACGGTCGTCGCGGGCGACATGCGCCGTGAAGCGTGAGCGCATCAACTCTTCGGCGGTTGCCGCGGGGCGCTGGCGCGTGAGCAGCGGTTCGCAGCAGGCGTCGAAAAGTTTGCCGCTGCCGCAGGGGCACGGTTGACCGCGTTGAGGTTGATCGAGTCCGGTGGGCGAGGAAGCCATGGGGGAGTCGTAGCCGGGCCGCGGGGCGGAACGCGAGGCTGAAGCGGCGGGACCGGCCGGGGCGCGCCGGGGCCGATTAGCGATCGGGAGCGAAACGAGGGAGGCCGACGGGATCGTAAAGCGGGTCGCGTACGTAGAACGGGGCAGCGCCCTTGATGTGCGATTCGGTATAGCTGAACGCCAAGGCCAAGCCGCGGGCCGGGTCCTCGTAAGTGAGCGTCATGCCGCCGAATTTTTCGCTGTAGCCCTTGCCGAAGCCCATCCCGAGGGTGAACGAGCCGTGGATTTCGGGGCCGGCGGATTTGGCGGTTTCCGCCACCCGCGCGCGGACGCTGAGGGGCACAAAGGTCGGGGGCGAGAGCAGCGTGCGGGCGAGGGTGACCGAGGCGTTGCGCTCCGCGAAGGCGTCGAGCCGGACTCGTTCGGCCGCGGTCAGGGCGGCGAGGCCGGCGTTGCGGCGTTCGTCGTCGGTGAGGCGCTGCGAGAATCGCGCGGGCGGCGCCGGGGCGTCGGCGCGGCGGGGCGCGGCCTGGGCGACCAGGTCGCGGCGTACGAGGGCGTCGAGCACGGCGAGCTGGTCGGAGGAGAGGCGGTCGAGGCCGGTGGCCGCGCGGTCGGGGGGGGCGAGCAATTGCGAGAAACGGGGGAGGGCGGGAGGGGCGGCGGCGCGCGTGCCGCCGGGCCCGCCGGCCAGCAGTCCGCACACGAGCAGCGTCGCCCAAGGTTTCATGATGCGGGGAAGTTGGCTCACTCCGCACGGAGACTCACGGATATTCCCGCGGGTTCCGCCTCTTTTTCGGGCGCGAGGGCGGGCCGGGTCGCTGGGTCGGATGCGGGCTCGCGTTGCACGGCGGGCCTGGGGAAGGTTCCGCCATGACTGCGTCGTCCGCCCGCCAACCGGCGCTGGGCTTTATTTTTGTCACGCTGCTGCTCGCCATGCTCGGCGGCGGCCTCGTGATTCCGGTGCTGCCCGGTCTGGTGACGGAGTTTCAGGGGGGAAATGTCGCGGATGGCGCGCATGGGTATGGCTGGATCGCGGGGGTGTTTGCGCTGATGCAATTCATCGGTTCGCCGATCATCGGCGCGCTGTCGGACCGTTACGGTCGGCGCCGGGTGCTGCTCATTTCGCTGGCCGGTTCGAGTATCGACTATGTGATTATGGCGCTCGCACCGAGTCTGGGCTGGTTGTTCGTGGCCCGGATGATCTCGGGTCTGACGGCGGCGGTGCTGGCGACGGTCAACGCCTATGTCGCGGATGTGACGCCGCCGGAAAAGCGCGCGCAGGCGTTCGGGTTGCTCGGCGCGGCCTTTGGTCTCGGTTTCGTGATCGGGCCGGTGGTGGGCGGGCTGCTGGGGCAGATCGATCTGCGGCTGCCGTTCTGGGCGGCGGCGGGGTTCGCGGCGCTCAACGGGATTTACGGCGCGTGGGTGTTGCCCGAGTCGTTGCCGCCGGAGAAACGGCGCGCCTTCGATTGGCGGCGGGCAAATCCCCTCGGCGCGTTGCTCGCGCTGCGGCGGTTTCCCGTGGTGTTCGGGCTGGCGGGCACGCATTTCATTTTCTGGGTGGCGCAAACGCTCCTGCACGCGACATGGGTGATTTACACGGGCTATCGCTACGGATGGACGCCGGGTCAGGTCGGCGCGTCGTTTGCCCTCGTGGGCCTCTGCTCGGCCCTTGTGCAAGCCGTGCTCGTGCGACGGTTGCTGCCGCTGCTGGGCGAAACCCGCGCGATCGTCATCGGCTTCTCGATCACCATCGCGGCCTATTTGGCCTACGGCGTGGCGAGCGAGGGCTGGATCGTCTATGTCATCATCGTGGGGGCGTCGTTCGCGGGGATCGCGGGACCGGCGCTGCAGGCCTACATTTCGCGCCACGCGCCGGCCAACGAGCAGGGCGCGGTGCAGGGGGCCTTCGCCGGGCTCACGAGCGTGGCGAGTGTCGTCGGGCTGCCGCTGGGCGCGTGGAGTTTCGGCTGGGCGGTCGAACCGGGCAGTCACGTGCCGCTCGGCATCGCGTTTTTCGAGGGCGCGGCGCTGATGGCGCTCGCGCTGGCGCTGGCGGTGCGGAGTTTTCGCCGCGACGCGACCCCGGGACAAGAGGGGCTGAACCCGCGGGCGCCGGCATGAAGCCGCCGGCCGGAAAACCCGCCGGGGCGTGCTCGGCTCCGCGCGCAGCGCGCGGGGGGCGCCCGGGCGCTTGCGTGGCCGGCGGGTCGGCCTAACCTCCGCATCCGTCCGCATGAAAACGAAAATTCTGCTCGGCCTGATGTTCGCCCTGCTTGCCGCGATTTCGGCGGGGGCGGCGGCCGCGGATAGGTTTAGCCAGGAGAACGCCGCGTGGCGGGCGAAGCGGGTCGCAGAACTGACGGCGCCCGACGGCTGGCTTTCGCTCGTGGGACTGCACTTTCTCAAATCCGGCGAAAACACCGTCGGCCAAGCCCCGGGGAGCGATGTGGTGCTACGACGAGGACCGGCGCGGCTCGGAGTCGCGACGTTGGCGGCGGATGGCAAAGTAACGCTGCAGGTCGCCGCCGGGGTGGCGGCGACGATCGACGGACAGGTCGCGCGCAGCGGTGAACTCCGGGTCGGGGTCGGCGCGGTGAAACCCACGCTCGTGGCGTGCGGCACGCTGAGTTTTTTTGTGATCGAACGCGGCGGCAAGATGGCGCTCCGCGTGAAAGATAGCGCGTCGGAGCGGCGAGCGCATTTCGCGGGGTTGGATTATTTTCCCCCCGATCCGGCGTGGCGTATCGGGGCGCGCTGGGTGGCGTTCGAGAAATCCCGGATGATCCCGCTCACGACTCGTCTCGGTCAGACGTCCCCGGTCCTCGTGCCGGGCAAGGCGGTGTTCGAGCACGCAGGAAAAACGTATGAGTTGCTGGCCATCGACGAGGGCCCGGGCGAGCCCTTGTTTTTCGTGATCGCGGATGCGACGACCGGTGAGGAGACGTATGGCGGTGCGCGGTTTGTTTACGCCGAAGCGCCGAAGGACGGCACGGTGGTGCTGGATTTTAACCGGGCGGAGAATCCGCCGTGCGCATTCACGCCTTTTGCCACATGTCCGTTGCCACCGAAGGAGAACCGGCTGCCGTTCGCGGTGACGGCGGGCGAGAAGAATTACCGCGGGTCGCACGATTGACGCGGGTGGTGGGGCGGGCGGGGCGGTTTCAGGCGGCGTCGCCGGCGTGCGACGCCGGAGTCCAGAACATGCTGTCGGGATCGGCGAAATCCGGGCGCTCCGCGGGCTGTAGGCGCGGGCAGGGTGCGACGCTGAGATCGGGCCGCGGGTTGGGCACGAGAAAGTCGTGCTGCGCAGGGCGCGCGGGAGCGCCGGTGAGGGCGGGCCACTCTGCGCGGAGGCGGAGGGTCGGCGGTTCAAACCGGCGGCTGGGGCTGGCTCCAAGGGGATCGGTGTTCATGGCGGTGGGGAGCCCGCTTCAGGGACGACACCGACGAGGCCAACAAAAAGCCCCTCCGGTGTGGCACCGGAGGGGCTAAAGTCGTTGGGACGTTTAGAACCCTCGCGGCGCCGGCATAACGGCGACGGATACGGATACGACGGATACTGCGACCACGGAGAGGTGGGCGAGAGGCGAAACGAGCGTCGTGCCGTCGAGGTTCATGAGTCGCGGGAGAAGGAGGCCGGTCGGTGAGGCGGTGTCAAGGCGCGGGTTCTCGGCGGATTACGCGTTAGCCCGACCTTAATCTCCTCGCCAGTGCCACCGGCGGGACCAAATTCGCAGCGTGATGACCGACCCCACGTCACGTGCTGCCCTGATGCCTCACGTTCGCGCGCCGGCGCTGGACCGGCGCAAGTTTCTCTCGGGGGCGGCACTCGGCGCGGCCGCGCTCGGGCTCGCCGGCGCCTCGGGCTGTGCCGCGTCCAGTCCCTCGGCGGCGGTCGCGCCGGACCGCCGCCGGCCGGTGTTGGTGAAGGCCGGGCATCAGCACGATCACTCCGAGATGACCCTGCGGGCGCTTGCGGCGTTTGGCGTGAACCATATTTGCAGCGGCGCGATTGGACGGAAGGTGGAGGAGGAGTGGAGCGTCGACGCGTTGCTGCGGCTGCGGAAACACGTTGAGTCGTTCGGGCTCAAACTGGACTGCGTGCCGTTGCCGATGAGTTCGCGGGAAATCAGCGCGGCGGAGATGCCCGAGATTCTCCTGGCCAAGGATCCGGAGCGCGACCGGGCGATCGGGGATGTTTGCACGATGATCCGCCATGCGGGCCGGGCGGGTATTCCGATGGTGAAATACAATCTCACGTTCATCGGCGTCGTGCGCACGGAAAGAACGATCGGGCGCGGAGGCGCCAGCGTGAGCACGTTCGACTATGCGGTCGGCCAGCCGGAACCGCCGCTCACCGAGGCCGGGCGTATCACCGAGCAGATTTACTGGGACCGCATCGACTATTTTCTGAGGCGGGTGGTGCCGGTCGCCGAGGAAGCGAAGGTGAAGATCGCGCTGCATCCGCAGGATCCCGGCATGCCCAAGGGCCAGGGTTGGCGCGGGGTCGAAACGGTGCTCGGTTCGGTGGCGGGGCTGAAGCGTTTCGTGGAGACTTCCGCGAGCCCGTATCACGGTCTGAATTTCTGCCAAGGCACGGTGTCCGAGATGCTCGCGAAACCGGGCGAGGAGATTTACGACGTGATCCGGTATTTCGGGAGCCGCGGGAAAATCTTCAACGTTCACTTCCGCAACATCCGGGGCGGTTTCCTCAAGTTCACGGAAGTGCTGCCCGACGACGGCGATGTCGACATGCCGCGGGCGTTGCGCACGTATCGAGAAGTGGGTTACGACGGAATGATCATGCCCGACCATGTGCCGCAGATCGTCGGCGACGTCGGCGGCCAAAAAGCCTTCGCGTTTTGCTTCGGCTATATCCAGGCGCTCCTGCAGCAGTTGCGCGCGGAGGCCTGAGCCCGGGGCCGGCTGGCGTGGACTGTCCGCGGCGGGGCGGGTTGCGCGGTTTGGCCGGGCGGCACAACGTCGCCCGCAGTGGGTTCGTCAATTCCCCGGCGTTCCCCAAAAAACACCCATGAAATCCCCCCTCAAATTCCTCGCGGCGTTTTGCGCCGCCTGTTTGCTCACCGTCGCGGCGTTCGCCGCCGACGCTTCGCCCACGGGCACGTGGAAATGGACCCAAGCCGGCCGCGGCGGCAATCCGGGCACCGAGCGCGCGATGAAGCTCGAACTCAAGGACGGCAAGCTGACGGGCACCCTCCTGAGCTGGCAGATGGGCGACAACACGATTCCCGAAGCCGCGATCAGCGACGCGTCGTTCAAGGCCGGCACGGTCGGGTTTACGGTGACGACGGAGTTCAACGGCAACAAGCGCACCGCGAAATACGAGGCCAAGCTCGAGGGCGACAAGCTCACGGGGACGATCGAGAGCCCCGGTCGGGACGGCGCCGTGCAGAAGCGCGAGTGGGCCGCCACCCGCGCGAAGTAACGCGCCGCTCGCCGGCTACGACGGCCGGACTTCGTTCTCCCGCACCCCCGCCGGTGCGGGTTTTTTTTGCCGGCGTGCGGCGGTTCTTCCGAACTGTCAGGCAACCGGGGTGATTGCGCGGGCGGAGGGGCGACGCAGGGTTCACCCCGACAGGGTTGGCCCGGGGTAAATGGGTGCTTGCTCGTTGTGCGGGCCTCCTGTCCGAATTTCATTTTTCCAGCCCGAGCCAAAACGCCTTTCCGCTTCATGTCCGTTTCCTCCAAACCGCACCCCGTCACGCCGTCGTCGGTGCGTCGCCGTTATGCCATCGTGGGCCTCGGCTCGCGGCACGAGCTGTATCAGGATGGGATCGAAAAGATTCATGCGGCGACGGCCGAGCTCGTCGGGGTGTGCGACGCCAATTTGGGGCGCGTGGACGTGGCCCGTCGTCGTTCCGCGCACAACGGAGCCGCCGTGCCGCGGGGTTACGGGGCCGCCGATTTTGGGCGGATGTTGGCGGAGACCAAACCGGACGTGGTGATCGTCACCACCGTGGACGCGACGCATCACGACTACCTGATCCGGGCGATGGAGGCGGGGTGCGATGTGATCACGGAAAAGCCGATGACGACGGACGCTGAGAAGTGCCGCCAGATTCTCGCGGTGCGGCAGCGCACCGGGCGGGCGTGCCGGGTGACGTTCAACTACCGCTACTCGCCGCCGCGTTCGCAGGTGAAGGATCTGTTGATGAGCGGCGAGATCGGCGAGGTGTTGTCGGTCGATTTTCACTGGCTGCTCAATACGCACCATGGCGCGGACTATTTCCGGCGCTGGCACAGCAAGAAGGAAAACTCGGGCGGCCTGTTCGTGCATAAATCCACCCATCATTTCGATTTGGTGAACTGGTGGCTGGGGGCGATGCCGGTGGCGGTGATGGCGACGGGCAAGCGCGAGTTCTATACGGCGGCGACGGCGCGGCGGATGGGGCTGACGGGCCCGCACGAGCGCTGCAGCACCTGTCCGGAGAAGGCGCAGTGCGGTTTTGCGCTCGATCTGGCGGCGAGTCCGTCGCTGAAGTCGCTCTATCTCGATCAGGAAAGCCACGACGGGTATTTCCGCGACCGCTGCGTGTTTCGCGACGACAGTGACATTGAGGACACGATGAACGCGCTGGTGACCTACGACACGGGGGCGACGCTGAGTTATTCGCTGAATGCGTTCAATGCGTGGGAAGGCTACACGGTGGCGTTCAACGGCACGAAGGGCCGGATCGAGCATACGATCGTCGAGTCGGTCTATGTGAACGGTACCGAGACCGTGCAGGGCGGCGTGGCCGAAGGCGGCGTGACGATTCGGGTGATTCCGCTGCGGGGCGAGGCGCGCACCGTCGCGCCGTGGAGTGCGGAGGGCGATCACGGCGGGGGCGACCGGCTGATGCTGGAGGATATTTTCCTGCCGCATCCGGCGGCCGACAAATATCTGCGCGCGGCCGACGAGCGCGCGGGGGCCTGTTCGATTGCCGTGGGGATTGCGGCCAACCGCAGCCTGCAGACGGGCGCGGGGGTGAAGGTCGCCGACCTGTTGCCCGGATTGGCGCGGCCCGACTACGCGCCGATGCCGTCGCGCACCGCCCCGCTGCCGATGCCGGGACGGGCGGGGTAGGGCCGGCGCGCCTATTTCTTCGCCGGCGCGGGCGGCTTCGCCGGGTCGGCCGAATCGGGCACGACGACGGGCGTGCCGACTTCGACTTTGCCTTCTTTGGCCAGTGCGGCGGTGACGGACTCGGGGAGCTTCGTCTCGCGGCCGAAGCGCGGGCCGCCGGCGGTGATCATCGAGGGAATGACCTCGGCGAGGGAGACGCGGTTCGACGGCGTGCTCATTTTCGCCTGCCAGAGGAGAACTTTCTTTTTCTCCTTCCCGGCGGCGAAATCGTAGGCGGAGACGATCACAAAATAACGGTCGTCGCGGATGTTCTGGAGGATGTCGTCGCGTTCGAAGCCGAAGGCCCCGACGTTCTTGAGGGTGTTGCCGGCGACGAGGGCGAGCATCTCTTTTTGATTCCAGAAAATCGGCGCGGGATTCTCGTCGTCTCCGGTGTCGTCGATTTGCGGATTCATATAGCCCCAGTGAAACACGAGGATGAGCGTGGGCGCGGGCGTTTTGGTGCCCATCACGTAGTAGTGCTGGGCCGCGAGGGCCTTCGCGAGGAGTTTGGCGACGTTGTTCGGCGGCGGAGTTTTCTCGCCGGCGACGAGGGAGCCGGCCTCGCGATAGCCGGCGAGCACGGGGTAGTAGAAGGCGGGCTTTTCCCTGGTGGGCGGGGCGACTTTTCGCCCGGCCTCGGTCAGGTCGACGACGACGTTGACGTCGGCCTCCTTCGGCGCGCCGAACCCGAGGAAGCCGGCGGAAAGCGGATTCGCCGCCCCGAGCGCAGCGACCGCCAGGCAAGCCAGAGTGCGGGAGCGGGCGGAGCGGGAGCGCATGGTCAAAGGAGGACGCCCGGGCGAGGGGGAAGGTTTCGCGTCGTGAGGGGAGGCGTCGGAAGGGAGGGAGGGGGCTTTGACCCGCGCTCTTGCGCCCTTTGCGTGTTTGCGGAGGGCGGGGCGGAGATCGCGCCCCACTTTATCAGAAGTCGAACTGGTCGATGTTGGCCTTGTTAAAGATGAACGGTTTTCCGAGGAGGATGTTGTCGCCGACGATGGAGAAGGTGCCGAGCGAGCCGGCCTTGAGGGTCTTCGCGCCCTTCTTGAGTTCGTCTTTCGCGAGGGCGACGCCGGCGTAGATCGTGAGATAACCGAGGTCGCCGGTATTCCAGAGGATAATGCTGTCGGTGACGCCGTCTTTGACGTAGCGGCGGTTTTCGTTGGGGAGGCCGAGGCCCATGACTTTCACTTTGCCGGTTTTGCCGGCCTGCTTGACGGCTTCGGCGGCGCCGGGGACGCCGGGCGAGCAGATGGCCATGATGAGCTTAAGATTGGGATTGGCGCTGAGCATCGCGGTGGCTTCGGACTGGGCCTTGTCCTTGAGATCGTCGCAGGGGCGGACGGCGACGAGTTTCATCTTCGGGTATTTTTCCTTGAGGCGGGCTTCGACGTGTTTCTGCCACTCGCGCTGGTTGGCGGCGGTGAGGGAGGCGACGATCAGGGCGAACTCGCCTTCGCCGCCGGTGAGGCGCGCGGCTTCGTCCATCAGGCCCTGGCCGATGCCCTCGGGGGTGGCCTGGTTGACGAAAAAGGAGCGAGCGTCGGTCATGGCGTCGGCGTCGTAGGTGACGACCTTGATGCCCTGCTTCTGGGCTTTGCGGAGGGCGGTGGAAATACCCTCTTTGTTTTCGGCGGCGACGGCGATGACGTCGACGCCGAGGGTGATCCAGTTCTCGACGATTTCGTTTTGCTTGGCGGCGTTGGAATCGGTCGGGCCGTCGAAGAGGAGTTGGACGCCGAGTTCCTTGGCGGCTTTGTCGGCGCCGGCTTTGCAGGAAATGAAGTAGGCGTTGCCCTTGGACTTCGGGAGCATCGCGACGACGAGTTTGGCGTCGGCGGCGGAGGCGGTGACGAGGGAGGCGAGCAACACGGCACCGGCGGCGCAGAGGTGGAGGAGTTTTTTCATGGGCGGGTAAGAGGGAGGGAAAGTGAAAGTGAAAGGGAAAGGGACGGGGAAGCTACGGGGCGGGAGCGTGGGGGCGGGAGCGGAAGTTAGACAAGATTTTCGGGAGGACGCTCGCGGTGAGGGCGAGGAGGAGGAGCGCGCCGGTGAGGAGGCCGGACATTTCTTCGGCGGCGTTCATCCCCATGACGACGGGGAGGCAGGCGAGGCCGTTCTTCAAGACGGCGATGGCGGCGACGCCGAGGAGGGTGCCGTGGACGGAGCCGGTGCCGCCGAAAATGCTGGTGCCGCCGAGGACGACGGCGGTGATGGCAAAGAGTTCGTAGCCGGTGCCGGCGTCGGCTTTGGCCTGACCGAGACGCGCCGTGTAGATGATCGCGGCGATCGCGGCGATGAGACCGGCGAGCACGTAGACGAGCGCGAGGCGGCGTTCGACGGGGAGACCGGCGTAACGGGCGCCCTCGGGGGCGAGCCCGATGGTGCGGAAGGTCCGGCCATAGGTGGTGCGATGGACCAGCAGCCACACGGCGAGCGCGACGACGAAGAAGATCCACGCCTGCGTCGGGAGCCCGAGCCAGCGCTCCTGACCGACGAAGAGGAAGGTCTCGGGGAAATTGGTGTAGGTGATGGAGCCGTGGGTGATGGCCTCGGCGAGTCCGCGGAAAAGCGAATAGGTGCCGAGGGTGACGATCAACGGCGGGAGGCGGAGCGCGGTGATGAGGATGGCGTTGAGGCCGCCGGCGAGGGCGCCGAGCGCGAGGGTCAGCCCGGCGGCGACGGGGATGGGCAGGCCGCCGTCGTGCCAGAGTTGGCCGAAGAGAATCGCGCAGAGGCCGAGGAGCGAGCCGACGGACAGGTCGATGCCGGCGGTGATGATCACGGGCGTGAGCGCGAGGGCGAGGAGGCCGATTTCGCAGGAGTGCCGGAGAATGTCGAACTGCCGGTCCATCGTGCCGAAGCCGACGACGACGCCGCGGCGGTTGGTGGTGGTGCCGGCGAAATAGAAGAACAGCCACTCGGCGATGAGCACGTAGAGCAGCAGCATCTCGTGGCGCGTGAGCAGGGCTTGCCAGTCGCGTTTTGCGGTGTTCATCGGTGGCCGCCCTTTCGGCTGCGCAGGCCATCGGCGACGACGGCGAGGAGGATGATCGCGCCCTGGATGGCTTTTTCCCAGTAGGCTTCGACGTGGAGGTGGGTGAGGGCGGGGGCGATGCAGGCGAGGAGCAGCAGGCCGGCGAAGGCGCCCCAGAGGTTGCCGCGCCCGCCGGAGATGGCGACGCCGCCGACAACGACGGCGGCGATGACTTTGAGTTCGAGGCCGCTGCCGCTGAGCGGTTGGACCTGCGGCGATTGGGCGACGTTCATCATGGCGGCGAGGCCGGTGAGTGCGCCGAGGAGCACGAAGACGAGAAAGGTGGACAGTTGGGGGCGGAGGCCGGCGAGGCGCGCGGCCTCGGCGTCGGAGCCGACGGCGTAGACAAAGCGGCCGGCGGCGAGGTGGCGCAGGGCGAGGCCGAAGGCGACGAGCAAGCCGAGGGCCGTGAGGACGATCAGCCATTGGCCGGCGGTCTGGCCGAGGCCGAGCCATTGGACGCCGTCGGGCAGATTCACGAATTCGCCCTGGCGCACGAGGTTCAGGCCCTGGCGCAGCGTGACCATTGTCGCGAGGGTGACGACGATGGAGGGCAGGCGCAGGCCGGCGACGAGCGCGCCGTTGAGCGCGCCGAGGAACGCGCCGCAGGCGGCGGAGGCGGGCAGCACGAGGTAGATCGGCCAGCCGCGCGCGGCGAGCAGGCCGGCGCACACGCTGCACACGGAAAATTGCGAGCCGACGGAAATGTCGATCTGGCGCGAGATGATCACCAGCGCCATGCCACAGGCGACGACCAAGGACGGGGCCTCGCGCGTGAGGAGGGAGAGCAGGGGCTGCGGCTGGTAGAACGCCGGGGCAAAGACCGCGAGGGCGAGCAGGACGACGACGAGGGCGGCGGCGACGGAGAGTTCGCGGAAAGAGGTTTTCATGCAGCGCCTTTCTCCGTGGTGCCCAAGGCGGCGGCCATGACGGTGGGGGCGTCGCTGTGGCCCGGTAAAATCGCGGTGAGCGTGCCGCCGGCCATCACGCCGATGCGGTCGCTCATGCCGAGGACTTCGGGGAGGTCGCTGGAAATGAGAATGACCGCGAGGCCGTCTTTCGCGAGGCGGCGGATGATGCGGTGGATCTCGCCCTTGGCGCCGACGTCGACGCCTTGCGTCGGTTCGTCGAGGATGAGCAGGCGGGGTTTCGTCGCGAGCCAGCGGGCGAGGGAAACTTTCTGTTGGTTGCCGCCGGAGAGGCTGCCGACGGGGGCGGCGGGACCGGCGCATTTGACGGCGAGGTCGCGGATGAACTCGAGGGCCAGCGAACGCTCGGCGCCGAAACGCAGCCACGAGGTCGGGAAGAGGTGGCGATGGATGGCCATCGTGACGTTGTGCGCGATGGGCAGATCGAGCACGACGCCGTGCCGGCGGCGGTCTTCCGGGACATAGGCGATGCCGTGGGCGATGGCCTCCTGCGGGGAGCCGAGCGTGACGCGCCGGCCGGCGAGGGTGATTTCGCCGGAGTCGGCGGGGGTGAGACCGAAGAGCACGCGGGCGAGTTCGGTGCGGCCCGCTCCGACGAGTCCGCCGAGGCCGAAGATCTCGCCGGCGCGGACGTCGAAGGAAACGTGTTTCACGCCTGAGGCGGCGCAGCCGACGTCGCGGACTGTGAGCAGGGTGTCGCCGGGCACCGACTCGGCGGGCGGGTAGATCTGGGTCATCTCGCGACCGACCATCAGGCGGATCAGCGCGGCCTCCGTGAGGCGGTCGACCGGGCTGGTGCCGACGCTCTGGCCGTCGCGCAGGACGGTGACGCGGTCGGCGAGCATGAAGATTTCCTCGAGGCGGTGGGAAATGTAGATGACGCCGACGCCGTGGGCGCGGAGGTCGCGCACGACGGCGTAGAGGAGGTGTTGCTCCTTGTGCGTGAGGGAGGCGGTCGGCTCGTCCATGATGACGATGCGGGCGCCGGCGCCGAGGGCGCAGGCGATTTCCACGAGTTGCTGCTCGGGCATGGAGAGCGTGCGGACTTCGGCCGTGGGCGAGATGGACGCGCCGATGCGGGCGAGGAGGTCGTGGGCGCGGGTGCGGCGGGCCGGCCAGTCGACGCGGCGGAGGGCGGAGCCGGTTTCGAGGCGGAGGGCGATGTTTTCGGCGACGGTCAGGTCGGGGAACAAGGCGGGCTGTTGATAAATGCAGGCGATGCCGAGGGCGTGGGCGGCCGCGGGGGTGAGGCCGGCGACGATTTGGCCGGCGACCGTGATCGTGCCGCCGTCCGGTTGGTGGGCGCCGGTAACGATCTTGATGAGCGTGCTTTTGCCCGCGCCGTTTTCGCCGAGGAGGGCGTGGACCTCGCCCGCCTGCAGATCGAAGTCGACGCCGCGGAGCGCACGGGCGCCGCCGAAGGATTTCGTCAGCTGGCTAAGGGCAAGCAGCGGTGATGACATGCAGGGGAGAGCACGGAGGGTGATGGGCATCGGGACGGGGCGGCGCGAGCGGAAAAATCCCCGCGAAAGGCCGGAGCGTCCGGTTAGCCGGCCACGGCAGGGCGTTGGCGGGCAAAGGGCCGGCTAGGGGGCCGGCGGGGTGGAGCGGAGGGCGGCGAGGTCGGGATCGGAGGCGGCAAGGGCGCGGAAACTCGGGTCGAGGGCGATGGCGCGGTCGACGCGGCGCCGGGCCTCGGCGAGATCGCCGTTGAGGCACGCGTAGCAACCGAGGTTGAACTGGATCGTCGGCTCTGTCGGGTGCTTGGTTTCGGCGAGGCGGAGGATTTCTTCGGCGGCGGCGAGCGATTCGGCGCGGCGCACGGCGTAGGCCCACGTGATCCAGCCGCCGGCTTCACCGGGCACCCGGCGGACGAGGTCGATGGAAGCGTCGCGGAGCGCGGGCCAATCGTGCTGTTCCTGGCACAGCGCGACGCGCAGGGCGAGGGCGGGCGTGGTGTCGCGCTCGGTCGCGGAGAGGAGTGCGAACTCGGCGGCGGCCGCGCGGACCATGCCGAGGCCGAGGTAGCCTTGGACGTGGGAGAGGCGCCATTTGAGTTGCATCGCGTCCGGAGTGAAGGGCGCGTCTGCAGCGCGGTCAACGCGGGCGGCGTGCGGGGAGCGGCAAAGGGGCGTTCCACGCCTGCCAGGCCGCGTGGAGTTCACGGCTGAGGGCGGGATTTTCAGCGGCCACGTCGCGGGATTCGCCGGGGTCGGTTGCGAGATGGTAGAGCTGCGGCCGCCAGTCGGGCGCGAGCAGGAGGAGTTTCCACTCGCCGCGACGAAGGGCGGCGGCGGATTTGATTTTCCAATACAGGGTGTCGTGCGGCGCGCGGGCCGTGGCGGTGGGTGTGGCGGCGGCGCGAAGGAAGGGGAGGAGGTTAACGCCGTCGACGAGGGTCGTGGCAGGAATGACGGCGCCGGCGGCGGCGCAGGCGGTGGGGAGGAGATCGTTGGCGATGACGGGGTGGCGGTAGGTGAGGCCGGCGGGGAGTTGGGCGGGCCAACGCAGCAGGAAGGGTTCGCGGATGCCGCCCTCGAGGAGATCGGTCTTCGCTCCGCGCAGGGGGCCGGTGGAGCCGACGATGAGTTGTTTCGGCCAAGCGGGTTTCCAGCCTTCAATGTGCGGGCCGCCTTTCGCGGGGCCGTTGTCGCCGAGGAAAACGACGAGGGTGTTGTCGGCGAGTTTTTGGTCGCGGAGGGCATCGAGGATGCGGCCGACATTTTCGTCGAGGCCCGCGACCATCGAGGCGTAGAGGCGGAGGACTTCGTGCGGGAGGTGCGCGAAGCGGGCGCGGTCGGAGTGGCGACCGTGCCACGGGCTGTGGACGGAATTGAAGCTGACGAAGAGGAAGAATGGTTGCGCGGCGTGGCGGGCGATGAAGTCGGCGGCGTGGCGGCCCATGCGGTCGGGGAGATATTCATCGGTGTCGCGGGCGGGGCCCCAGAGGGCGGTTTTGCCGGAGGCGAAGCCGGGATTCTGGGTGGCGTTGCTGCCGAGGTAGCGGCCGTCGGGCTGCGGAAAATAGTCGGATTCCCACTCGATGAAGTCGTGGACCTCGTCGAAGACCTGCTCGGCGGGGCGGACGATGTTCCACTTGCCGATGAGGCCGGTGGTGTAGCCGGCGGTGCGGAGAAGTTCAGGGAGGAGGCGCTGGGTGTCGGGGAGTCGGTGGGCGCTGCGGTCGTCGTTCCAAGTCAGGCCGAAGCGCTGCGGATACGCGCCGGTCATGAGGCTCAGGCGGCTGGGTGCGCAGGCGGGGCAGGTGACGTAGCCGTCGGTGAACCGGATGCCTTCGCGGGCGAGTTGATCGAGGCGCGGCGTCGGAACGGCCGTACCGCCGTAGCTGGAGAGATCGCCGTAGCCGAGATCATCGGCGAGGAGGACGAGGATGTTGGGGCGGGTAGCGAGAGGGGGGGGAGTGGCAGCGACGGCGGAGAGACCGAGACAAAGAGCGGGGAGCAGAAAGCGGAGGGCGTGGCGATGCGGTCTCATTGCAGGGGGAGGATTTGAAACGGGAAGATCGCGGAGAGCGCGGCGGCAGAGTCAAAACGGCGGAGGGCGAACCGCTCATTTGCGCTGCTTTCCGAGAGACGGGAGGGCGATGGGACGCTCGCGTGCTTCGCCTGATCGGCGAAGCGCGAATGTTCGGTGGTTTGGACCGGAGCGGGAGGCGTCAGAGGTGGCGGTCGAAGAAGGCGAGGATGGTTTGGGGGTCGAACTCGTGGCCGCCGGGGTGCGTGCTGAACTGGAAGCGGTCGGGGACGCCGAGTTTTTGGTAGTAGGCGGCGGCGCGTTCGGCTTCGGCGCGGGCGCCGGGCATGGGGTTAATGGTGCCGTCTTGTTCGCCGATTTCGACGAGGCAGGGGCGCGGGCAGATGAGCGCGAGGGCTTGGAAGTGGCCGAGGTCGTCGAAGAGGTCGCGGTCGGCGGCAGTGGCGGTGTCGGTGGTGGCGCGGGTGAGAATGGCCGCGGTGTCGCGCAGGTAGCCGGAAGGCGCGGCGACTTTGATGAACGGCGCGAGGGCGGTGGCATACATCGTAAAGAAGCCGCCCCACGAAAGGCCGGTCATGCCGACGCGGGCGGGGTCGATTTCGGGGCGCGTGCGCAGAAGGGTGCGCGTGCTCTCGAGAATTTTGTGGAGTTCGAGGCCGATGATACTGGTGCCGGCGAGGCGGAGTTTTTGGTCGAGGAGTTCGCGGCTGGCGCCGGGGATCGCGGGGTCGCCGCTAAACGCGCTGCGCATCGCGAGCGCGGGGGCCCAGACGGCGTAGCCCCGGCGCACGGCTGCGCGGCCGAAGGAATGGTAGTTGGCGCGCGTATCCAGATCGACGATCGCCTCGGGGTTGCCGCCGCCGCCGTGTTGGGCGATGAGGAGCGGGGCGCGGCCGGAAGCGGTGCGGGCGGAGACGGAAAGTTTTTTGGGGACGAGGTAGAGGCCGTAGGCATCGACGCCGTCGATCACTTCGATCCAGACGCGATAAATTGTGCAGTCGGCGTCTTCGCCGACGTGGAGGATTTTGGTGACGCGGCCCTCGCGGGCGCCGGGAGGAGGTGTGCCGTAGGTGGCTGAGAGGCGGGCGCGGTAGGGAGCGAGGGAGCGTTCGTAGGCGGCGGGGCTGGAGAAATCGGGCGCGAGGAAAAGGAGAGCGCGGTCGGCTTGGGTTTGGAGAAGTTTATCCGCGTAGGCCTTGAGTTGGAGGTGTTGCTCCTGGCGGATCGGGAAGGATTGGGCGAAGGGTTCGCGGTAGGGGGTGGGCGAGGGGGAGGGTTTTTCCTCTGCGAGGGCGAGAGCAGGAACGGCGAGGGCGAACAAGAGAGCCTGAAAGTAACGGAGATTTTTTAGCCCGGAAAATTCACACCGGAACAGGCCCAAGGCATGAGTCACAGAGGACACGGAGCCCAGCCACAGAGGGTCCAGCGGAAGACCGTGTGCTTGGCTCTGGGAACTCTGGTTCGAACTCTGTGCGCTCTGGGACAAGAGTATTCTACGGAAAGTGGGATTGATGCGGGTTAGCGGAGCGCGCATGGCGTCGTGGGGTGGATGTGGTAGCCGCGCCGGCCCGCCGGGGAGCGTCGGCCCTACGGGGAAGGACGTCATGGGGTGAGTTCGCTCGGGATGAGACGGACGGGGCCGAAGAGGCCGGAGGGGATGGGGGCGAGGTCCTTCCACGGCTTGCGCTGGGAGACGAGGATGTTGGTGCGGGTCGCGCGCTCGGCGGCGGGGAGGCGGGCGTCGGCGACGAGGCGGTTGTGCCAGGTGTTGATGACTTCGACGGTGAGCTGGTTCTCGCCCTCGCGGAGGGCGGCGGTGGCATCGACGCGGAACGGCGGGGTCCAGAGGACGCCGAGGGATTGGCCGTTGAGATACACTTCGCCGAGGGTCCAGAGGTAGCCGAGGTCGAGGTCGAGGCGGCGACCGGGCGCGCGCCAGCCGGGCGGGAGCGTAAACGTTTTCCGATACGTGCCGGTGCCGGCGAAGGCGGCGACGGCGGGGTTGGTGGTGGTGGCCGTCCACGGGCCGATTTGGGCGAGGGTGACGCGGGCGGGCGCGGTGCCGAGGGGTGAGGCGAAGTCGAGGGTCCAATCGCGGTCGAGGGCGAGGGGGACGGGGAGGCCGGGGGCGGTTTCGGAAGCGGACGCGAGCGGGGCGGCGGTGGAGCGCGCGCGGAAGATCACGAAGGTGGAGCCGTGGGGCGCGAACGTGAGTGGGACGGCGGTGCCGGCCGGCGTCCGGTTGAAGGCGGGCGCGCGGGCGATGCGGGCAGTGATGGGGTCCCAGAGCTCGGGGGTGCGGTCGCCGGCGCGGAAGGTGGCGGTCGCGGTGACGGGGGCGGCGGTTTTATTGCGGACGAAATAGATTTCGGCGTCGCCGTCGCGGCGGTGCGTGAAGTCGAGCGTGGCGGGAGCGGTGAAATCGGGCGCGACGCCGAGGGTCGCGAGCACGGCGCGTTCGGGGACGCCGGTGAAGACGCGGCCGCGGCCGTGGGTGCGGGTGGTGCGCGTTTGACCGTCGAGGTCGGCCCAGAGTTTGGCGGCGAGTTCGCGGACGCGATTGTCGCTGGCGGGGAAACCTTCGAGGCCGGTGGCGCGCATGGGGCGGCGGCCGAGGACAGTGGCGCCGGCGGCGACGAGGGATTCGATTTTGGCGAGGACGGGCGGGTGGATGTCTTCGCGGTCGGGGAGGACGAGCAGGGCGTAGCTCGTGCCCTCGGGGAGCGTGAGGCGGCCGTCGCGCACGGTGAAGCGGTGGAGGAGCGCGTCGGCGTTGGTGACGTCGTAGTCGTAGCCGGGGCCGAGGGTGGACGGGTTTTTGCGGGGGAGGACGAAGTTCATGCCGCCGTCGCCGTAGTAGTAGAGGACGTCGGCAACGAAGTGGCCGCGTTGGAGGAGGAAGGAACCGCGGGCGAGGTAGGCGAGGAACGGGCTCGCTTTCGGCCACCACGTGACGGAGCGGCTGAGGTGCGTGCCGGCGCCGTAAACGAGACCGGGGAGACCGTAGGTGGGCGCCTGATGCGTCCACGTGTGCCAGACGAAGTGGTTGCCGCCTTCGGTGAAGACGCGGTCGGCGCTGGGTTTGAGATCCTGGGGGCCTTCGGCCCAGTGGTGGAAGGAGGTGAAGGCTTCGAGGTGGACGCGGGTCTTGCCGTAGATGTGCGCGGCGGAGGCGGGTTCTTTGATGACGTTGATGGCGTCGTTGTCGGGCCAGAAAGGCCAGAACTCGCCTTGCACGCTGTCGATGGCGCCGTAGGCGGAGAGTGCGTCGATGGGCGGCGTGTGGATGGGCGGGCCGGGGCCGCCGGCTTCGGATTTTATTTTCAGGCCGGCGGCGCGGGCGACTTCGGCGGCGGTGCGGTAGTAGGCGTCAACGACGACTTCGCCGAGGGTTTTGCGGTAATCGAAGAGGAAGCGGGCAGTCGTGGTGTCGCCGCCGATACGCGCGCCGAAGATGGTCGGGAGATACGGCGTGAGATCGTAGCCGCGGCGGCGTTTGAACTCGGCGGCGAAGACGGGCGACCAGACGCGGCCGACGACCTCGTAGCTGGCGAGGTAAAGGTTTTCGAGGCCGGTTTTGGACAGGTCGTCGCCGAGGCCGGCGCGGAGCCGGGCGATGACGTGGTGCATGTGCAGGCGGGTTGCCTCGGGGTTGAGGTGATCGCTGGCGAGGCCGTCGGAGGACGGGCTGGGCACCTTGAGTTTTTCGCCGGTGACCATGCAGACGTAGCGGAGGAGCGTCCAATCGCCGGGCGGGGCGGACCAGCGGAGGCGGCCGGTGCGGTCGACGTGGGGGGTGACGTCGATGACGTCGGTGAGCGCGGGGAGGTCGAACGAGGGCCGGCCGGCCGTGGCGAAGACGCCGCCGGAGCCTTCGCGGAGGTTGTCGTGGAGTTTGGCGGCGCTCCAGCCGGTGTAGGTGAGCGGGACGGGCTCGCGCACGAGGAGGGCGCCGTCGCGGGTTTGGTCGGCGCGGTGCGAGGCGGCGAGATTGCGGCCGGTGGCGTCGAGGACCTCGAGTTCGCCGAGCGTCCGCCGCGGGCGGGTGTCGTCGTGGCCGGAGAGGAGGCGGAGGCGGAGATGGGAGGCGCGCGTGCCGGCGGGGAGCGCGAAGCGTTGCGGGCCGGCGGCGGCGGCGAGCGTGCCGCGGTGGACCTCGGTGAAATCGCTGTCGGCGGTGCCGGTGGTGGAGACGGCGATGCTGAATTCGCGGACGGGTGTCATCGTCGCGGCGAGGGCGGCGGGGGCGTTGGGTTTGCCTTGGTCGAGGACGACGGCGGTGAGGTCGTGCGGGCCGACGGGATCGAGGCGGAGGACGAATTCGTGGGCGGGCAGGCGGCGGGGAGCGCGTAAGGCCAACACGGCGACATCGGTCCAGAACGCGGGGCGGCCATCGGCGCCGAGGGGCGCGGCACGTTCGGGCGGAGGAAACGGGAGGGTGAGATCGAGCGGGGTGGCGGCGGTGGCGGTCGCGGTGGTCTCGGTGGAGTAGAGGCCCATGACGGCGTGCTTCGGCTCGATCCACGGGCCGCCCATGTCCCAGCTGCTGATGACGGACATGTCGACTTGGAGACCGAGGGCGCGGGCTTGCTCGGTGGTGGCGCGGAGATTTTTCAGCCAGTCGGCACTGAGAAACGCGGGGCCGGGCGGCGGGATCGTGGCGGGATCGCCGCGGGCGCCCATCTCGAAGAGGAGCACGCCGCCGAGGCCGGCGTCGCGCATGGCGCGGAGTTCGTCGGCGGCGGTGGGGAGGTGGACGTGGCCGTTGAGCCAGAGCCAGTAGGTGTGGGGTCGGGCAGCGGGGGGTGGGGAGAGGAAACCGGATTCGAGGGAGGGTGGCGTGGAGGAGGTGAGAGGGGCGGCGGCGGAGGCGGACGGGGAGAACGCGAGGGCGAGCGCGGCAGCGAGGGCGACAAAGGCGGTAAGGGTGGCGCGAAATGTAGCGCGGTGCTTTAGCCCGCGGCTCGGAGGTAGTGGGTTTTTCGAGCGCGGGCTGAAGCACGGCGCTACCTCGGACTCATCGTTTGATTTTGTGAGCGTGATCATTTTTCGAGGTCGATGATGACGGTTTCGAGCCCGAGGGCTTCGCCGATACGGCGGAGGGATTGGGCGCGGTGGCCGATGCCGAGGGCGAAGTGGTGGGTCGGGCCTTCGGCGACCCAGCGTTTCAGGAAGGTGCGGACGTCGGGGCGGAAGAAGCCGCGGGTGTTGGTGTTGCCGGTCGCCGGGATCGGGCCGTGGACGCTTTCGCCCTCGGCGATGATGAATTTGAATTTACCCGCGGCGGTGACGCCGATGCTGAGCATCGTGATGGGACCTTCCTTGATTTTGAATTCCACGCCGGCGCCTTTGCCGGGTTTGCCGTGGTATTTGACGAGGCTGCGGAGGACGGGTTTGGCGGCGGCGATGTTGATGTGGTGCGGGCCGTCGTGGCCGACGAGCACGAAGCCCTCGCGGAAATCGATCGGGTGGAACTCCGCGAAACTGCCGCCGATGCCGAGGCGATCCATGATAAGCATGGCGACGCAGGTTTTGAGATCGGACTCGCCGCACATCGGGAAACCGGCGGCGGTCAGGAGGGAGTTGCCGACGATGAGGTTGGTAACGAGTTCGCGCAGGGGACTGCCGGGCTCGCCTTCGTAATAGTAGGCGAGGCCGTCGAGCTCGTGGTGGGCGATGAATTTGTCGAGGGCGACGGCGGTGCGGGCGGCGATGTGCAGGTCTTCGTCGGTGAGTTTGCGCGTGAGCGGATCGGCCTTGGGGTCGGGGGTGTCGAAGAGCGTGAGAATCTCGGCGCTTTTCGCGGCGATCTCGGCGGGCGAGATGTCGCGGCTGACGCGGAGGAGGTCGTCGGCCTCGGTCTGGACGACGTGGAGACCGAAGGCGGCGGTGAGGGCGGTCTGGTCGGTCTGCATGTCGAGCATGTG
This sequence comes from Opitutaceae bacterium, assembly GCA_044358025.1. Lineage (GTDB taxonomy): Bacteria > Verrucomicrobiota > Verrucomicrobiia > Opitutales > Opitutaceae > GAS368. The sequence goes on along the minus strand of JBIKOK010000013.1, from coordinate 16,412 downwards.
CTCGATGGGGTGGCCGAAGTGGCCGAGGCGGGCGCGTTTCAGGTCGTGGAGGGCCATCGCGATCTCACACCACTCGGTGAGCTCGGCGTCGGCGGCGGGGTCGCCGTGGAGCGTGCCGAGGATGACCTCGGGCGGGCGTTTGCCCATGCGGATGGCGACGCCGGTGAACTCGGGGACGGAGCAAAAATCGTCGTTGGCGAGCTGCATGTGCGTGGTGGCTTTCGCGTAGTCCATCGCGGCGAGCGGCTGGAGGGCGACGAGGACGATGGGAACATCGAGGCCGCGGATGATCGCGCCGAAGGTGGCGGAGGTCGCGTAGGTGACCATGTCGCAGAAGACGAGGTCGAGGTCGGCGGCCTTGAGTTTCGGGAGCAGCGCGTAGGCGTCCTGGGCTTTGTCGATCATGCCGAAGTTCGTGACGGTCGCGCCGGTGGCGGCGACACGGCTCTCCAGGAGGGCGAGCTTCGCGAGGAGTTCGTCGAGGAGGCCGGGGAACTGGCCCCAGTAAACGTGGTAGCCGACGCCGAAGAGGCCGATGCGCGCGGTGCGCGGTTTACGGCGCGGAATGCGGATGACGGGAGCGGCGGGGGAGGCGGAGGGAGCGGACATGGGAGAATGAGTTGAGCGGGAAAGGGAAGCGCTGAATCAGGCTAAGGCAGAGTCACAGCGAGCACGAAGCTCCGACCCAGAGGCCATAAAGCCAAACTCGTTGCCTTGCTCTGGGGGCTCGGTGTCCGCGCTCGGGGGGCTTTGGGGCGAAAAAGTGTTCACGGATAAGCGAAGTTAACGGAGCGGCGACCGGCCGCTGAGGATGAGCCAGGCGAGCGGATACACGACGGCGGAGGCGAGGAAGATGGGGGTGAAGGAAAAGTTATCCACGACAGGGCCGATCACGAGGTTCGACAACATGCCGGCGACGCCGCCGCAGAAACCGGTAAGGCCGACGGTGGTGGCGACGTCGCGGGAATCCACGGTATCGCCGATGAGCGTCATGAAGTTGGTGATCCAAATGCCGTGGGCGAACATGAGGATGGACATGAGGCCGATCGCGAGGGCGGGCGTGCCGGCGAGGGCGGCGAAGAAGGAGGCAGGCGTGAGCAGCGCGGCGACGAGCATGAGGGTGAGGCGGGCGCGTGGGCGGGGCCAGCCGCGGGCGACGCACATGTCGGAGACTTGGCCGGCGCCGATGTTGGCGATTTCGAGGAAGACGAAGGGAATCCAGATGAGCGCACCGATCTCGGGGAGCGACATGCCGCGTTCGCGCGAGAGATACTGCGGAATCCAAAACATGTAGAAGTAGAAGACGGGATCGAAACAGAAGCGGGCGGCGAGCAGGCGGCGGACTTCGCGGCGACCGAGGAGGGAGCGCCAGGTGGAGGCGGGTTGGTCGGCGGCGGGGGTGGTGGCGGAGGCGGGCAGACCGCGGAAGGCGAGGAGCCACGCGGTGAGCCAGATTGCGCCGAGCGCGGCCGTGGCGGCGAAGGCGCCGCGCCAGCCGAGGTGCGACGCGGCCCACACGACGAGCGGCGGGGCGACGACGGAGCCGACGGCGGCCCCGCTGGTGGCGAGGCCGACGGCGATGCCGCGGCGCTTCGGGTCCATCCATTCGACGGCGCCTTTGATCGCGCCGGGAATCGCGGGGCCTTCGCCGGCGCCGAGGAAGAAGCGCGCGACGCCGAGCGTGAGCGGGCCGGTGACAAACGCGTGCGCAGCACTGGCGATTGACCAGAAGCCGACGGCGAGGGTGAGGCCGCGGCGCGTGCCGAGGGCGTCCATGACGCGACCGCCGAGGGCGAGCATGACGGTGTAACTCAGCACGAAGGCGAACACGACGCGGGAGTAGGTCGTGTTGCTCATGCCGAATTCCGCGATGATCTGCGGCGCGAGGACGCTGAGCACCTGGCGGTCGAGGAAGCAGAGGGCCGCCGCGAAGAAGAGCAGACTGCAGAGGAGCCAGGCGCGGGCGGGGGAGAGCATGGGCGCGAGTGGTTCGGCGGGGGCGGGGGCGACAGGCTAGAGGGGAAACATCATGCTAAAATCCGGCCAAGGCATGAGTCCCAGCGCGCACGGAGCCCAGACACAAACGCCACAGAGCAAGGCGGCGGGTTGGGCTTTGGGAGCATTTTGTCGGGATTCTGTGCGCTCGGACCCGCCTCTCACGAGGCGGGCTACGGGTTCCGGTAGGGTTGCGTTGCGCTCACAGATCGACGGAGAACGAGACGCGCCAGCTGCCGGGGGCGCGCGGGGTCACGCGCCAAAGGCGGGTGCCGTCGGCAGAATAACGCAGCACCTGAATTTCGCGGTTGTTGAGCACGTTGTAGCCGTTGAGTTGGGCGCGCCACGTGGTGCGTTGGCCGAAGAAATCCATTTTGCCCGAGTAGCCGAGGAGCGCATCGACCTCGAGGATTTCGGGGCCGTAGAGCGTTGCGCCGTAGATCGGGCGGCCCGCCGTGGAGAGGCCGGTGACGATGCGCTGGGTGCGATTCTGACTCTGCCAGCGGACGCCGCCGCCGGCGGAGACACCGCGCAGTTGGCCGGCGCCAAACGTGTAACGCGTGAACATGTTCGCCTTGTAGGGACGGTTGTTGAAACCGAAGGCGCCGGCATTGCGCACGTCGTCGATCGCGAGCTGCATGCGCTCGACGTGTTCGGCGATGTTGACGGGGCTGTTGTTTTGATCGACGAGGCCGGGGGGACTGCCGAAGCGCTCGAGGTAGGGGCGGACCGAGGCGAACCACGGATCGAATTCGGAGAAGATATTGCCGCGCTCAAGCTTCGTGTAGGAAAACGCGCCGGTGAAGGTCCAGGCGCGGGAGGGGTTGAACTTCAGATCGGCCTCGTAGCCGGTGGTGACATCGTCGGAGAGGCCGTCGAGGAGCGCGCCGCCGTAAGTGCCGACGGTGCCGCCGCGGGATTTTTGGTAGACGAATTTTTCGAAGGCTTCGGCTTGGGTCAGGTAGGGACGACCGGTGGCCGGATTGTTCGTGGTCATGAGCGCGCTGACGATGCGATCGTGGTCGACGACGACGGAGTTCACGCGGTTCACGGGGTTGCCGGGATTCTCGCCTTTGAAGTAGGTGAGGCGGGCGTTGAAGCGGTTGTCGAGGAGGCGGATCATCACGCCGGTGTCGTAGCCTTTGCCCTGAACGGGATTGGGGACGTCGAAGTTGTTGGCGATGACGCGGCGGTTGGTCATGGCGGGTGCGACGTTGGTCGCCTGATTGGCGAAGAGGGAGAGCGCCGGGAGGGCGTGCCACACCACGCCGGCAGTGTAGGTGTCGAAGGTCTCGTCATTGATCGGCAGATACTGATCGGTGAGGATGCCGTCGCCGGCGTAGCGTGAGCCGGAGGTGACGCGCGGATCGGTGGCGGCGAGGAGGGAGGCGACGCGGGTGAGCGTGGTGTAGTCGTCGCGGCGGAAGCCGAGGGAGACGAAAACTTTTTTGTCGAAGAACGAGCTCTGACTCGCGAGGACGTAGGTCTTGGCCTCGGATTTGTTGCCGGAGACGCTGCGGTCGGTGAAGTCCTTCTTGTAGTCGATGCCGTTGAGGCGGACGAGATTGGTGTCCGAGAAGGTGCCGGCGAACCACGCGCGGTAGTCGATGCCGGGCGTGAGGTAGGTGCGGTAGTCGACGCGGTTGTTGGCGTTGCGGATATCGGCGCTGGCGATGGGAGCGTTGGTGCGCGCGTTGAGGAGGACCTGGTTGCCCTGGAGCTGGGAGTTGGTGTTTTCGCTGCGCTCCCACATGGCGAGGATTTTGTGGTCGCCGAATTTTTTCAGATCGAGGTTGTAGAGGGCGGAGGCGCGCAGGGCTTCGTTGTCGTCGGTGTTGATCGTGCGGAGCGGGGCGCCGTCGATGTAGTAGCGGCCGACGTAGGGATTGGGCTTCACGCCGCCGGAGGCGTCGGGAATGTAGAGGTTCGGGTCGGCGGAGATCTGGGTATCGAGGCGGAAGGCGGAGCCGGTCGCGGTTTCCTTCTGGTAGCTGACGTCGAGGAAGAGGTTTTTGCCGACGGGCTGCTCGAGGCGGAGGAAGAGGCGCTCGACGTCGCTGGCGTTGGTGGTGTCGGGGCCGTAGCCGACGTGGTAGGGGGCGACGAGGTTGGATTGATACGGGCCGTTGCTCGAGGCTTGGGCGGGCGAAGTGGGCAGGAGGGTTTGGAACGTGTCGCGATAGATCGCGGGCTGCCAGCCGGGCACGACGCCAACGAGGGTGTTAAACTGGGCGGCGGTTTCGTAAAAGCTGGTGCTCGTGTAGAGATTCAGGCCGCCGAAGACGCCGCCGACGGTGTTGGCGTAGGTGTCGCCGGAATTGGTGACGATAAAGTGTCGGTTGCCGGCGATGCGTTCGAGGCCGCGGGCGGCGGCGAGGTTGGCGTTGAGGGCGGCGGTGCCGCGGTTGTCGACGAGGCGCTGGGAGTCGGGGAGCGTTTCCCAGAAGGAGACGTTGTCCGCCAGGTTTTGGGGGACGGACCACATGCCGGAGAGATTGGCTTTTTCGAGGGAGGCGACGATCTGAGTGCCGGCTTTCTTGAAAGGCACGACGCGGAGGGAGCCGGTGACGCGGTTGTCCTCGCGGTTGTCCCATGCGCGCCAGCTGTCCTTGCGCGCGTGGACGCCCAGCACGCGGAGCGCGACGCGCTGGGGGACGAGGATAAAATTGCTGTCGACGGACGCGCGGTAGTCCTGCCAGCGGCCGGCTTGCCCGGAGAACTTGTAGTGATTTTTGCGGAGCTCGGCCTGGAGCGTGGACGTGTTGATGGAGCCGGCGGAGTTCGCGACGCCGAAGAGGACGCTGTTGGGGCCCGAGGCGAAATCGAAACGGCCGGTGTTGTAGGCATCGACGGGCATGCGCGAGCGGAAGAAATCGGTGAGGCTTGAGCCGGAGAGGCCGCGGTTGTTGATGCGGGTGTTCTGCAGGCCGGCGTCGACGTAGAACATCGTGGGGTCGGGCCGGTTTTGGTCATAGTCGATGTTGGAGTTGACGCCGTATTCGAGCACCTCGGCGAGTGAGCTGGCGCCGAGGTCCTGGAGGAACTGCTCGGTGAAGACGGAGACGGTCGAGGCGGAATCCATCAGGCGGGTCTTGAACCGGCTGGCGGCGAGGGAATCGCCCGCGGCGTAGCCGGTGTCGCTGGCGGAGGTGACGGAGAAAGGGCTGAGGACGATGGCTTCGGTTTCGTTGCCCGACGCGGATGCGGCGGCGGCGGGGACGTTTTGCGCCTGGGCGTCGGCGAGGCCGCAGGACAGAAGCCCGAGGATCAGAGCCCGGAGGGCGGGGGCGCGGCGGGAGGCAGTCACGGATGAACGGCAGGCGGAAGAAAGGTGGGCTGCGGGATTGGAGGGGGAACTCATGACGGGGCGGGTTGGGGGTGGGAGCGAAGGGCGGGGCGAGGAACCCGGGTGAGGCGAACGGCCGGGGATGAAGCACGCCGATCAGGGGAGAGCGGACAGCCCGAACTCAGTCCCGGCGGGCGAATCGGTGCAAGCTTCGATTCCGTTTAGCCGAATGCTGTTCCGATTAGCCGAACAAACGATCGACCGCCGCAGGCGCACGATGTTCGGCGATGCCGAACACTGCGGGCTTGTCGGCCGGCTCCGGCTAACGCTGAGTGTCGCGGCCGGCCGGTCGGTCCGCCGGCCCATCCATCCATGATCCAGTCCGTCGAAAAAGCCCTCCGTCTGCTGCAAGCGCTCGACCTCGACGGCGAGTGGATCGGCGTCCGCGATCTCGCGCGCCAGCTCAAACTGTCGCCGCCCACGACGCATAATCTGCTCAAGACGCTCGTGGCGGCGGGGTTCGCGGAGACCAATCCCTCGACGCGCCAATACCGGCTCGGGCTCGCGGCGATCCGGCTGGGCGGCGGCGCCGATCCGCTGACGACCTTGCGGCAGTTTGCGCGGCCGTTCATCGAGGGATTTTCCGCGGAGTTCGACGAAACCATCGTCGTCGCGACGTGGCAGGGAGGACAGGCCGTGGTGGTGGATTGGATTCAGGCCGGACACCCGCTCGCCGTGACGCACAACCACGGCGTGCTGGATCGACCGCTTGTGTTCGCTTCGGGCCGGGTGCTGTTGGCCTACCAGAGTCGGGAGGAGCAACTCCGTCACGCGAAGCCGAAGGAGCTGGCGGGCCTGGGTGCGGGTGCGCCGCGCACGGCAGCGGAGCTGTTGGCGCTGCTCGGGGCAATCGTGAGCCAGGGCTATGCGCTCACGGAGAATGTCGCGAACAGCGGGGTGATCGCGCTCGGCGCGCCGGTGTTCGACGCGAGCGGGCGCCTGCTGCTGGCGATCGGGTGCAGCGCGCCAATCTCGCGCACGACGCGGGCGCAACTGGCCCAGGTGCGCGCGCGGCTGCTCGCGTTGACGGCGGCGATGACGAAACGCCTGCGCGCGCCGGTGCCGGAGGCGACGGCTTCGTGAGCGGCGGTTGATTTCAGCTCGCGAGCGGGTTGCCGGGGTGGGCCCGGTGGGCGGCGTAGGCGGCGGTGTCGGCGAGCATGGCGTCGATCGTGGCGACCAGCGGTGCGAGGCGGACGAGACCGGAGAAGACGGCTTTGTCGCCGATGGCGGCGGTCAGGACGAAGGACGGGCGCCGGCTGATTTGGTGCGCGAAAAATTCGGCGCTGCCGGCATCGACCCGCGCGCGGACGGACGCGCACTCCGCGTCGGCGCGGAGTTTTTTCGCGGGAAGTTTCTTGCCGCCGGCTTTCGCCGCGACGGCCACGGCGGTGGCGAGATCGGGGTTCTTTTGCCCTTCGCGGACACCGACGGAGGGGAGGGCGAGGCGGATCTCGTCGCCGGCGAAGCCGAACTCGCGCGCGGCCTTGGCGACGAGGCTCGGCGCTCCGTAGTGTCCCTGGCGTTCGGCCTCGAGCCACCCGGAATCGAGCCTGAACGGGGAGCGCATCACGGTGCCGCCGCTGCCTGGGTAGAAGCCATCGGTCTGCGCGCGGGACGGCGGGAAATCGGGCGGATGCATCAGCGCGATCCGCCACGCGAACTCAGCGCGGCCGGCGTAACGGGTTTTCAACTCCGCCCGGGTCGGCTCAACGCAGGTTCACCAAGACGACAGGACTTCGAGGTAGTCGGTCACTTTCATGGCCGGCCAGCGGAGTGCGGCGGGTGCGGGGCGTGAACGCGCGAGCGTCCGCCGCGTGGCGCAGCAGACGAGCGATTTCGGGTGAAGGTGTTTTTGCGGGAAAGATTCAATTCGGCGTGACGCGTTTCGGGAGACCGCGCAGACCAAGCGGGTTGAGGCCCGACCCGGGCCCGCGTGCACCCCGCCCAAAAAAACTCCATGTTCTCCCTCCGCTTTTTGTTCACCGTGGTTGCACTGGGCCTGACCGGAGCGACCTCCGTCGCGGCCGAGCGTCCGCTCAATGTCCTGTTCATTACGGCGGACGACATGAACGCCGATTCGCCCGGTTGGATGGGCAACCCGCTGAAGCTCACGCCCACGCTCGACCGGTTTGCCGCGACCGCGCACCGCTTCGTCAACCAGCACGTCGCCGCGCCGATCTGCCAGCCGTCGCGCTCGGCGTTCATGAGCGGCCGCGTGCCGCATCGCAACGGCGCGCTCGGCTTCGAACCCATGCGCGAGGGCACGCCGTCGCTCGTCACGGTCTTGCGCAGCGCCGGCTATTTCGCGGCGGGCATCAATAAGCTCCCGCACATGATGCCCGAGTCGAGCTTCCCGTGGGATGCGAAGTTCACGGGCTCCGGCAAGAACCCCGACCTCCTCGGCCGACACACCCGCGACGCCATTGCCGCGGCGCAGCAGGCGCAAAAGCCTTTTTTCATCAACTGCAACCTCACCGATCCGCACCGGCCGTTTTACGGCGCCGGCAAATCCTCCGCGCAGAAAAAGAAGGCCGCGCAGAAAAAGAAGGCCGCGAAGAAGGACGACGACGGCGTCAACGGCGACGAACCCAACGAAGTCGAGGGCGTGGTCGTGCCCCTGCAGCCCGCCGAGGTGCCGATCCCGAATTTTCTCGAGGACGTGCCCAACCTGCGGCGCGAAGTCGCGCAATATTACGGCAGTATCAAGCGCCTCGATCTCAGCTTCGCGAAGGTCCTGCAGGCGCTCGACGACTCCGGCGAGGCCGCACGCACCGTCGTGATTTTCCTGAGCGACCACGGCATGTCGTTTCCGTTTTCGAAGGCCACGGTCTATTTCAACGGTACGCGTTCGCCGGTCTGCCTGCGCTGGCCCGGGATGGGGGCGCCGCAGCAGCGGACCGAGTTCGTCTCCAGCGTGGATCTCATGCCGACGCTGCTCGAAGTTCTGCGTGTGCCCGCGCCCGCGGGACTGGACGGCCGCTCGTGGCTGCCGCTGCTCCGGGGCGAGCCGCAGTCCGACCGCGACCACGTGTTCACCCACGTCAACAGCGTGAGCAGCGGTATCTTTTTTCCGCAGCGTTGCGTGCGCACGGCGACGCATGCGCTGATGTTTCACGCGTGGGCCTCGTCGGAGGCGTCGTTCAAGGTCGAGGCGATGAACGGCCTCAGCTACGCCGCACTGGCCGAAGCCGCCCGGACCGACGTCCGCATCAAGGGCCGCGTTGACCAGCTCGTCCACGGGAACGTGCTCGCGTTTTATGATCTCACCAAGGACGAGTCCGAGCGGCGCAACGAAATCGACAACCCCGTCTTCGCTGCGGAAATCGGCCGGCTGAAGGCGCTCCTGGCAGGCTACATGGAGCGCACGAACGATCCGCAGCTTGAAAATTACCGCAAGGCGCTCGCGGGCCAGCCGATCAATTTTTCGGCGGAACGCCTGCCGAAAAAGAAAAAGTAAAAGGCGCGCGGGGCGAGCTCCCGGCCGTGACGGTCAGGGCCCTTTTTTTCCGCCGAACAGGCCCTTGAGGCCTTCGACGGCCTTCTTCGCGCCTTCCGCGGCGGCGGCGCCACCGGTCTTGCCGATGTCGCCGGCAGCCTTGGCGGTCGCGCTCACGACGCTACTCGTGACGCTTTTCATGACGGCGAGGACGAGTTGGTCGGGGGTGATGCCGCCCTCTTTGGTGCCGAGGTCGTTGAGCTCGATGTCGGGCATGGGAAGCGTCAGGCCGGTGCCGGCGAGACCGAGGCGGACCTTGCCGTTGGTCAGACGGAATTTTTTGACCTCAAATTTGATCGGCTGGCCGCTCTTCGTGGTGGCCGCCGGCGCCGCGTTCCGGCCGCCGCTCATCGTGGCCTCGATGTTTTTCAGCAGGTCGGCGACGTTGCTGGCGATGATCTTTGTCTCGTAGTTAAACTCCGGGCCGTCCAGGGCGATTTCGTTGACGATGACGTGATCGCCGAGGAGGGAAAACGGCGCGACGTCCACGTGGATCTTGCCGAGGAAGCAGAGAGGGCCGTCGCTCCAGCCCTTGGGGTTGCCGACGACGAGGCCGTGGAGGGTGCCGTGGCCGTTGAGGGGAGAAATCGTCGCGCGGTCGAGGACGACCGTGGTCTGGGTGAGCTTGGGGGCGAAGTTGTTGACGCCCGTCGTGACGAGATGGCCGAGGAAAAATTCGAGGGCGACAAAGGCGACGAGCGCGAGGGCCAGCAGGCCGCCGCCGACGAGAAGGAACTTTTTCATGGATAGAGGAGGACGGGGGACCGTGGCGGGGCGGGGGGCGGGCGGCAAGCCCTGCAATCGCGCTTGTCAACGCGCGCGGCCTCCCTCTGTTTTCGCGCTTCCACCCATGGCCCAAGCCTACACCGAAGCCTCCATCAAGACCCTCTCTTCGCTCGAGCACATCCGGCTGCGCCCCGGCATGTATATCGGCCGGCTCGGCAACGGCTCGCACGCGGAGGACGGCATCTACGTCCTGCTCAAGGAGACGATCGACAACTGCATCGACGAATTCACGATGGGCGCAGGCAAGAAAATCGAGGTCGAGCTCCACGAACGCATGCTGCGGATCCGCGACTACGGCCGCGGCATTCCGCTCGGGAAACTCGTCGACTGCGTCTCGATCATCAACACGGGGGCGAAATACGACAGCGAGACCTTCCAGAAATCCGTTGGCTTGAACGGGGTCGGCCAAAAGGCCGTCAATGCGCTGTCGCTCGAGTACCGCGCGCAGGCGTTCCGCGAAGGCCAGACGAAGCTCGTGGAATTTTCCCAGGGGAAACTGAAGAAGGAGCACAAGGCGGTGAAGAGCGACGAACGCACGGGCACGCTCGTGGAGTTCATCCCGGACGAGGCGCTCTTCGGGAAGGACTTCAAGTTCCGGATCGAGTTCATCGAGGACATGCTCTGGAACTACGCCTTCCTCAACCGCGGGCTCACGCTTACGTTGAACGGAAAAGCGTTTCGCTCGGAGCACGGCCTGAAGGACCTGCTCCAGAAGAATCTCAGCGGCGAGCCGCTCTACCCGATCGTGCATCTCGAGGGCGAGGACATCGAGGTGGCGTTCACCCACGGCGCGCACTACGGCGAGGAGTATTACTCGTTCGTCAACGGCCAGCACACGACGATGGGCGGCACGCATCTCGCCGCGTTTCGCGAGGCGCTGGTCGACACGATCCGCAATTTTTTCAAGAAGGATTACGATGCGGCCGACATCCGCCAGTCGATCGACGCGGCCGTTGCCGTGCGTGTGATGGAACCGGTGTTCGAGTCGCAGACGAAGACGAAGCTCGGCTCCGCGGCGGTGGGGCCGGACGGCCCGAGCCTGAAGGAATTTGTCGGCAAGTTCATGCAGCAGACGCTCGACGTCTACCTGCACAAGCACAAGGAGACGGCCGAGACGCTGAAGCGGAAGATCGAGGAGAACGAACTGGAGCGGAAGGAGCTCGCCGGCATCCGCGGCCTGGCCCGTGACCGCGCGAAGAAGGCGTCGCTGCACAACAGGAAGCTACGCGACTGCCGCCTCCACCTCGGGGACAAGCACGTGCGCGCCGAGGAGAGCACGCTCTTCATCGTCGAGGGCGATTCGGCAGCGGGTTCGCTCACCGCGACGCGCGATGTGCAGACGCAGGCCGTCTTTGCCCTCAAAGGAAAACCGCTCAACACCTACGGGCTGTCGAAGAAAGTGATCTACGAGAACGAGGAATTCCACCTGCTGCAGTCCGCGCTCAACATTGAGGAGGGCCTCGACGGGCTGCGCTACAACAAGGTCGTGATCGCGACCGACGCGGACGTCGACGGTATGCACATCCGGCTGCTGTTGATCTCGTTTTTCCTGCAATTTTTCCCGGACCTGATCCGTAACGGGCATCTGTTTATTTTGGACACGCCGCTCTTCCGCGTGCGCAACAAAAAGAAAACGATCTACTGCTACTCCGAGCCGGAGAAGCAGGCGGCGGTGGGGGAACTTGGGGCGAGCCACGAGATCACGCGGTTCAAGGGCCTGGGCGAAATCTCGGCGGGGGAATTCAAGGATTTCATCGGGGAGAACATCCGCCTCGATCCGCTGACGCTGAACCACCTCCACAACAGCGACGAACTGCTCACGTTCTTCATGGGCAAGAACACGCCCGAGCGGCAGGATTTCATCATCGGGAATCTGAAGGTGGAGAAGGACTTGGTGGAGGCATGACGTCGGCGGTACGCGCCCCGCGATGGCCGCGTTGGCGAGGCGTCGTGGGCGCCGCGGTGGCGCTGCTGCTCGCCGGATGCACGACGACGCCGGCGCCGCGGGTCTCGCTCGCGGATGTGCCGGTGGAGCGACGGGCACGGGCGGAGGCGAACGTGCGGGTGTTCGACCGGGTATGGGGTCTCGTGGCGGACTGGCACTACGATCCGAAATTGCACGGCGTCGATTGGCCGGCGGCGGGCGCGAAGTATGGCGCGGCGGCCGCCGCCGCCGCCGATGAGAAGGCGCTCTACGCGTCGCTCAACGCGATGGTCGGGCTGCTCAAGGACAGCCACACGCACGCGCTGTCGCCCGCGCTGGCGCAGGAGCGTCACACGCAAATGCGGGCACGGACGGGCTTCAACATGACGCGGGTCGACGGTCGGTGGATCGTGAGCGAACTCATGGCGGGCAGTCCGGCGGATGAGGCGGGAGTGAAGGCCGGCTGGATCGTCGTCGCGCGGAACGGCACGCCGTTCGGCGAACGCAGCGAGGCGCGGCCGAAGGAAGGCGAAGTGGCGCGGTGGGAGTTTTTGGATGAACGCGATCGGCCGGTGGCGTTGGAGCTCGTGGCGAAAACGCTTTCGACGAAACCGCGGCAGGAAGTGCGCGCGCTGCCGGGAGGGGCGGTCTACCTGCGGTTCGACGCGTTCGCCACGGCGGACCGGCGCTGGCTGAGCGACCAGCTCAAGACGTATCGCGAGGCGCCGGCCGTCGTGATCGATCTGCGGCGCAATCCGGGCGGTGGGACGATCTCGCTCGGGATCACGATCGGCGAGTTTTTCGACCGGTCGGTGGACTGCGGGACATTTATCACACGCGGCGGTCATCGCGGCGGGAAGAGTTCGTGGCAAATCGGGTCGGCCCGCTACGGCGGGCGCGTGGTGGTGCTCGTGGACCGGGCGACCGGGAGCGCGGCGGAGATTTTTTCGGCGGTGTTGCAGGAGCACGGGCGGGCGACGATCGTCGGCCGCAAGACAGCGGGGGCGGTGCTGGCGAGTTGGTATCATAGTTTGCCTGACGGCGGCGAATTGCAGCTGAGCCGCGAGGACTACGTGACGCCGAAGGGGCGGCGGCTGGAGAACAACGGGCTTGAGCCGGATGTGCCGGTGGCGCGGACGGTCGCGGACGTGCGTGTGGGGCGCGACGTGGATTTGGACGCGGCGCTGAGGGTGTTGGCGGAACAACGCTGAGCCCGGGATATGCCGGCTGCCGCCATCGGGCGACCCGTTCGCGTTTGAGCGCCCCGCGCGCGACTCCGTAAACGGAGCGGTAAATCGATTCGTGAGAGGGGGGCATGGCCGGTTCGGCAGGGTGCGTGCGACGCAGTCAAACGCGTCGATTGCCCTCGCCCACTGCTCACCGCTTTTCACGGCCGCCCCACGCACCCGCACGCCGCCGTCATCCTCCCCTCCACTTACACCACCGACTCCACGCGCCGCTACCCCGTCGTCTCCGTCGTTCCCGGTTTCGGAGGCCGTCACACATGCGCTTGGACATGGATCGCCGACCCCTCCGGGGTGCGCGGGCAAAAGCGCGCCGTCGCGCTCCAAGATCTCCGCGTCGTCCGCGATCCCTCCTGCCCGCTCGGCCACCACGTCTTCGCTCATTCCGCCAACAACGGCCCCGTCGGCGACGCCATCGTCCACGAACCCATTCCCGAACTCGAAAAACGCTTCCGGGCCATTCCCGCCGCCGGAGCCCGCTTCGTCACCGCCCACTCCTCCGGCGGCTGGTCCTCGCTCTGGCTCCAAGTGACCGGCCCGACCCCTTTGTCGGCTTTTGGAGCACCTCGCCCGACCCCGTCGATTTCCGCGCGTTCCAGACGATGAACCCCTACGCCGACCGCAGCGGACACTGGACCGACGCCGGCCAGGCCCGCGGCGTCGTGCGCAGCCGTACCAGGGCCGAGGTCACCTTTCCCCGGCTCCCGCTTTGGGCGCATGTCATCGGTTATGGCAGCCAGCTCGATTCCTTTGGCGCCGTCCTCAGCCCCGCGGCGCGGTCGGCCGCCCGCTCCGCGCCATCGAAAACTTCTCCGGCGCAATCAACCGCCCTATCGTCGATACTTGAAAGTGCTACGACATTTGCCTCGGCCTCGAGGGAAACTGGCCGACCCTCGCCCCGAAACTCCGCGGCAAACTCCACGTGCTGACCGGCACCTGGGACACGTTCTGCCTGAATCCCGCGGGCGAACGCTTCGGTGATTTCCTGAAAACCACCGACTACGTCGGCGACGTCGCACTTCTGCCCGGCGAGCATGGCAATGTCATCACCCCCGCCATCGCCCGCCGCATCGAATACCGCGATGGCCGCGTTCGCGAAGCACGAAGCCGAGGCCCGCAGCCACTAGATCGCCGGAAAGGAGGAGGCGAACGCGTGGTCGAACGCGTCCCTTGACGCGCGGCGCGGGCGCGTGGCAGCCTGCGCGTTTTACCAATCTCTTTCGCGCGCAATGCCCAAGAAAATGACTCCGAAAAAATCCGACCAACCTGAGCTGCCGCTCGACAACGCCGCCCCGTCGTCGGCGCCTGCCGTCCCACCTGCGCCGGCCGCGGAGCCGAACAACGAATCGACCGTCGCGCCGGCGGTGCCGGTCACGGCTGCGGCACCGGTGGCGGGGGTGGAAGGCCCCGCGGTGTTCACGCCCGGCCCGCGCCGCGGCGGCGCGACCGTGCAGGAAGAGGATTCCCCGCTCGCGAAAAGCTACCGCGGCTGGTTTCTCGAATACGCCAGCTACGTGATTCTCGACCGCGCCGTCCCCCACATCGACGACGGCCTGAAGCCCGTGCAGCGGCGGATTCTGCATACGCTGTGGGACATGGACGACGGGCGTTTTCACAAGGTGGCGAATGTCGTCGGCCGCTCGATGTCGCTCCACCCGCACGGTGACGCGTCGATCGGCGCCGCGCTCGTGGCGATCGGCCAGCGTGCGTTCCTGATCGAGCCGCAGGGCAACTACGGCAACCTCCTCACCGGCGACGAGGCGGCGGCGCCGCGTTACATCGAGGCGCGGCTCACGAATTTCGCGAAGGACGTACTCTTCAATCCGAAGACCACCGAGTGGCAGCTGAGCTACGACGGCCGGGCGAAGGAGCCGGTCACGTTGCCCGCGAAGTTCCCCATCGTGCTCCTGGAGGGCGCCGAGGGCATCGCGGTCGGTCTTGCGACGAAGATTCTCCCGCACAATTTCAACGACCTCTGCCGAGCGGCGATCAATCATCTCCAGGGAAAAACCTTCCGCATCTTCCCCGATTTCCCGACGGGCGGCATCGCGGATTTTTCGGACTACAACGACGGCGAGCGCGGCGGAAAAGTGAAGGTGCGCGCCAAGATCGAGCAGCGCTCGAAATATCTCCTCGCGATCACGGAACTGCCGTTCGGTTCGACCACAGAGACGCTCATCGAGTCGATTTTGACGGCCAACGCGAAGGGCAAGATCAAGGTCAAACACGTCGACGACAACACGGCCGACTCGGTCGAGATTCTCGTCCACCTCCCGCAGGGTGCGGAGCCGGACAAGGTCATTCAGCAGCTCTACGTTTTCACGAATTGCCAGATGCAGCTCTCGCCGGCGGCGTGCGTGATTGAGCACGACAAACCGCAGTTCCTCGGCGTGAAGGAAATCCTGCGCCGCAGCGTCGAGCGCACGCGCGAACTCCTCAAGCGCGAGCTGGAAATCAAACTCGGCGAGCTTGAGCAGCAGTGGCATTGGGATTCCCTCGAGCGGATTTTCATCGAGGAACGCATCTACCGGAATATCGAGAAGTCGAAGACGTGGGAGAGCGTCCTGCACGAAATCCGCGCCGGCCTAAAACCGTTTCTCATGCAGCTGCGGCGCGACGTGACCGACGAGGACATCACGCGCCTGACCGAGATTCGCATCAAGCGCATCTCCGCCTACAACCGCTTCCAAGCCGACGAAGCCCTCACGAAAATCGAGGACGGCATCAAGGAGACGAAGGCCCATCTGAAAAATCTGACCGGCTACGCGATCGCGTGGTTCGAGATGTTGCAGGAGAAATACGGCAAGGGCCACAAGCGCCGCACGAGCTACGACGAGATCGAGCAGATCGACGCCTCGGCCGTCGTGTCCGCCAACCAGCGCCTCTACGTCAACAAAGACGACGGCTTCATCGGCCTCAACTGGCGCCAGCACGAATACATCCAGGACTGCACGATCCTCGATGCCGTGCTCTGCATCATGCGCGACGGCTCGCTCAAGGTCGCGAAGGTGGCGGACAAGGTTTTCATGGGCCGGGACATCATTTACGTCGCGATCTTCCCGAAGGATGGCGACACGGCGTTCTATTCGATGGTCTACCAGGACAAGGAGAGCGGCAAAGCCTTCGCGAAGCGTTTCCAGATCGGCGGCCTCTCGCGCGACAAGCTCTACCCGCTGGTGAAGAGCGAGGGCTCGAAGATCGTCTGGCTGCACGCCGCGAAGACGGAGAAGGAAATGCCCAAGCAGGTGAAGGTCTTCATTGATGGCCGCAGCGGGGCCCGCGTGCGCGAGCTCGATTTCGACCTCGGCGCCATCCCCGTGAGCACCCGCGGCGCGAAGGGCGTCACCGTTTCGAAATGGCCGGTGAAGGACGTGAAGCCGATGGAGTGAGGCGGGGAAGGGGGCGCAACGGGCGCATCTCACTCTCCTGCAAGCGCCGCCCGAGGCGGGCCGGCCGCTCCGCGGGCGGCGGCTGGCAGGGAGAGGCGTGGCCGGCGGGGAGAGGCGTGGCCGGCGGGGCCGTGCGCAGAGCGCACGGCCACCCGGGGACACCGGACCCTGCACGAAACTGAGTTGCGCGCGGGCGCATCAGCGCGCCGGATTGACGGTTGACCGCGGG
>JBIKOK010000014.1:0-59693 GCA_044358025.1 Opitutaceae bacterium | reverse complement strand
AACCGGCGGGGGGGGGCTGGGTGGGGGGGGGGGCGGGGCAGGGGGGGGGGGCGCGGGCGAGGGAGCACGGGCTGAAGCTCCGTGCTACGACGGGAAGCGACTACTTTTTCGCGGCGGGGGCGGCGGGCTTTACTTCTTCGAGGACCCAGCCGGTGGCTTGGCGGGACATGAGGCCGGTGACGGTGTCGCCGGCCTTGAAGGTCTTGAGGGCGGTGGCGTCGACTTTGAACATCATCGTCATCGCGCGCATCACGCCGGGGATCTCTTCGTGTTTCACCATGAAGGCGGACTTTTCGGTGAGGACAGACGTGATGACACCGCGGAGTGGGTGGCGCTTGGGAGCGGCGGGGGCTTCGGCGGAGGTTGTGGGGGCGGCGGGCGTGGGTGATTTTTCGGCGGCGGAAAGCGCGGCGGGGGTAAGGACCAAGGACCAAGGGCCAAGGATCAAGGTGAGGCGCAGGGCGGGGATAAGGCGGAGGTTCATGGGAGGGAGTGTGGGGGAGGAAGGGCGGCGGGGGCCATACGGAAGTTGGTGGGAGGGCGTGGTAGATTTAGAAGCGGCGGGTAAGGCTTAGGCGGACGGTGCGGGGCTCGGCAGGGTGGAGGTGGGTGTCTTCGAGGCCGGCGGCGGGTTCGCCCTCCAGGCGTGAGGTGTAGACGTAGGCGATGTCGTCACTGCGGCGGTCGAGGGCGTTGAGGAGGCTGAGGGCGAATTCCCAATCGCGATTCTTCCAGCCGACGCGGGCGTTGAGCGTGGTCGAGGTGGGTTGCGTGACGGAGTTGTCGTCGGTGAGCGGCTGGGTGCCGAAGGAGCGGAGGCGCACGCTGGCGAAGGGGCCGGTGGTGTGACCGGCGACGAGGCCGGCGGTGACGACGGTGCCGATGGAGTTGGCGATACGGTCGGCGGGCGCGCCGGCGCGGTAGCGTGCGTGGGTGAAGGATACGTCGGCGTCGAGGGTGAGCCACGGCGTCGCGCGGTAGAAGTTGGCAAACTCGATGCCGTAGCGGCGCGTGGCGCCACTGGGCTCGGTGCCGCCGGCGTCGCCGACGAAGACGAGTTCGGAAGCGAGGTCGAGGGACCAGAGCGACACGGTGCTGACGAGGCCGGGGGTGAACGAAGTGCGCAGACCGGCTTCGAAACCGCGCGAGCGGACGAGGGGGTTCACCGGATCAACGGGTGTTGTGCCGTCGGCGGGGTCGACGCGAATCGTGGTGCCGCGAGCGTCGTTGCTGTGGAAACCGAGGCCGGCATTGAGATAGAATTCGGTTTTGCTCCAAGGGCCGAGCACGAGGCCGAATTTGGGGCTGGCGAGGGCGGCGGTGCGGCGACCGGAGTTGCGCGGCGTATCGCTGGTGACGTCGAAATAATAAGCATCGCCGCGAAGGCCGAGGTCGGTGCGGACGTGGTCGCTCCACCGGGTCGAGGCTTGGGCGAATAGGCCGGCGCTGGCTTCATGCACGTCGTCGCTGCGGAGGGTGTCGCGGAGGGCGCGGCGCGTGGTGGGGCGGAGGGCGAGTTCGCCGATGAGGTCATCGCGGACCTGGAGGCCGGCGGTGACGGTGGTGGGGCGAGGGAGAACTGAGAGGGCGGTGGTGCGGGTGAGGCCGAGGCCGAACACGTTGCGGCGATCGCGTTGGTTGAATTGGTCGCCGTTGACAGGATCGTCGAGGAAGTAGGTGAAGTTCGAGAAGAGGTTCAGTCGATAGGTGAGCGCGTAGAGGTTGAGGTGGGTTGCGGAGTCGGTGGTGCGGGCGGTCCAATCGAAGGAAAGGCTGGCGCGGTCGGTTTCGCCGCCGGCGGTGGGATCGACGTGGCCGAAGCGATCGAGGGTGCCGCTGGCGATGGCGCGGAGCGGGATCTGGTCGGTGGAATTCCAGCGGGCGCGGTAGGCGAGGGCGGTGAGGGAAAATTCGCGCTCGCGGGAGGCGGACCACGTGTGGCGGGCGAAGGCGCTGTAACGGCGGAGATTTTCGGGGAGCAGCCACGGGCCGTCGTCGTGGGTCGCTTCGAAGCCGAGCGTGGTCGCGGCGGGCGTGGTGCCGGGACGGAGGGCGGTGGTGCCGACGACGAAGCGGGCGAAGTTGTTTTCGCCGAGTTCGACGGAGGCGAAATTGGCTGGGAGCGTTTTGAAGAGAGTGAAGCGCGCTGCGCCGGCGGCGGAAAAATCTCCGACCTCGGCGGCGAAGGGACCCTTGGTGTAGTCGACGCTCTGGACGAATTCAGGGATGATGAAGTTGAGGTCGGCGTAGCCCTGGCCATGGGCGTGGGAGCGCATATTCACCGGGAGGCCGTCGACGCTGATCGAGAAATCGGTGCCGTGGTCGAGGTTGAAGCCGCGGAGGAAATACTGGTTGGCTTTGCCGCCGCCAGAGTGCTGGGTGATCACGACGCCGGGGATGACTTCGAGCAATTCGCCGCGGCGGAGGAAGGGGCGCGTGGCGAGTTCGAGGTAGCCGACGCTGCCCTGCGAAGCGGCTTCGGCGGTGCCGAGCTGATCGGCGGCGCGACCGAGGACGGTGACCGGTGCGAGGGTGGAAGGCGGAGCCGAGTCGGTTTCGGCCGCGTAGGACGCAGGGAGCAACGCGAGGGCGGCGAGGGAGAGGAGGCGGAGGCGCGCGGGCGCGCGGAAAGATAAGAGGGAGGCGAGCATGGGAGCAGGAGCTGGCGCCTTCGCCGCAACGGACGAGGGCAAGGGACTGAATTGGGCTCAGCGGCGATGCGCGGAGCACGGAGGGACGCGCGCGACCACGGGCCGCGCGGAAAGCGATCAGCTGACGGCCGCAGCTCGCGGTGGGCCGTGCAAGGGGGGCGCGCGCAACGCGCTCTCGGCGTGCAGCGGCGCGTGGAGGCGGAAGGTGGACGAGGGAAGCGGCGCGAGCCAGCGCACGGTGTCCTCAGAGGCCAGTTCGATTTTCTTTAAGGCTGGGAGGGCGGGAAAGGCGGGCTTGGCAGGATCCGGCAGAACGGCGCGAACGTGCGCGAGCAGTGAGTGAGGTTTTTCTCCCACGAGCAAATGAGCGACCGACGAGGTGAGTCGCTGTTGGTGGGAGAACGAGCGCGCCTCGCCGAACCAGACGACGGCGGTGCAGATCAGCGTCTGCGGGCTGTGGGCGCAAAACCAAGCGGCCACGAGCAGCCAGATGGGCCACGGAGACGGACGGCGGTTGCGACGGAGACACGGCATGCGGGGGCAGATACGACGACGGCGGCGCGGCGGATGCCACCGGTCAGTGGGCGGCGAGTGTAGGCGTGGAAGGGGCGTCGCAGAATTCGAGGGGAGTGGGGGAGAAGCTGAGCGGGGAGAGGCGAGAGTTGAGCGCCCCGGAAGTGGATTGGGTGAGGGCGCGGGCGGTGGGGCGCGGGAAGAGCTTCGGGTCGAGTTCGAGGAGGCGGACTTGGGTGACTTCGCCGGGTTGGGTGAAGGACATGACGACGCGGCCGGAGGGGCGGAGGGCGGCGCGGGGGAAGCCGCTGGAGCGGGCTTGGGAGCTGTCGGCGACGAGTTGCGCGGCGGAGAGTTGGCCGTCGGGCCAGAGGCGGCGGGCGTAGATGCCGGCGGCGTTTTCGGCGGTGCCCAGTTCCATCCAGAGAATGAGGGCGGTTTGGTCGGCGAGCATAACGGTCTCGATCCGGCCCATGGGGCGACCGAGGTCGAGGACGACGGAGTCGCTGAAGGTGCGCGCGGAGTCGGCGGAGTAGCGGGCTTGGACGCGCGGGGTGTTGTTCGCGGCGGTGAACCAGGCGACGGCGACGGCGGGGCCGCGGGAGTCGGCGGCGGGGCCGTTGACGGGGCAGGCGGCGATTTTCCAGCCGTCGTCGCGGAGGGTGGCGGGTTTGGACCAAGTGCGGGAGGCGAGGTCGAAGGTGGAGGATTTATTGTCGCGGATTTCGTCGGCGGTGTGGCCGCGGTAGGCGGCGAAGACGCGGTCGCCGGGGAGAACGGCGACGGTGTTTTGGCAACACGTGCAAACGTCGGGGTCGACGGTCCACTCGCCGAGGGAGGAGCCGTCGGGGGCGAGGAGGCGCGCGAGGAGTTTCATCGCCGGGGCGTAATGGGCGTTGGGATCGCGCGGAGGGCGCGGAGCGTTGGGATCGCGTTTGACGGCGGGGTCGCGCTTGGGGCGGGGGGCGGCGTGGTCGCCGTGGGGGCGCGTGCTCTCGAGCCAGACGGCGAGGGTGCGGCCCTGGCTGAGCGGGGCGAGGGCGACGAATTCGTGGCCGAGGCGCGCGGGGGCGCGCCAGGTGCGGCCGCCGTCGTCGGAGCGGGAGAACCAGCCGTCGTAGCCGTGGGCGTCGGCCGCAGACGATGGTTTCTGAAACCACTGGGTGGTGAGGGCGCCGTCGGTGCCGACGGCGAGCGAGGCGAAGTCGGCCCAGTTTTCCATCAGGAGCGGGGTCGTGACGATCGGGCGCGGGGCGGAGAAGGCGGTGGCGGCGGGGGCGAGGGAGGCGTGCCAGAGCGTGCGTGGGGCTGGCCCAACTACGGGCGCGGACGCGGGCGCGGGGCCGTAATAGGTGAGATGGAGCGTGCCGTCGGGGGCGGCGGTGAGGTTGGCGCAGTGAGCGTTGGCGGGGGCGGGGGTCGGGACGGCGGAAGAGCTGAGCGTTGAGCGTTGAGAAGTGAGAGGCCCGGAGGACGGAGCGGCGAGGGCGAGGGCGGGGAGGAGGAGGAGGCCGAAGGCGCGTTTCATGGGTGGGGCGCGCTCAGAGGAATTTGAGGAGGTCGTCGGGGGACCAGGCGGAGCCGTCCTCGCGGTGGAGGATTTTGCCGTCGGTGCCGATGAGGAGGGTGGCGAGGGTGTGTTTGAAAATGTTTTCGCCGGGCTCGGCGATGACGCCGAATTGGGCGAGGAGGTCGCGGATGGCTTTTTCCGGACCGGTGAGGAAGGAGAAGTTCTTCGTGTCGATACCCCGCTCGGTGGCGTATTTTTTCAGGACGGGTGGAGTGTCGTAGGCGGAGTCGAAGGAGATGGAGACAAGCTCGAGGTTGGTGAGTCCGCGGCGTTTGGCGGCGGCCTGGAGGGCCATCATCTTCGCCGTGGCGGCGGGACACATGGTGGCGACGGGGCAGCGGGTGAAGATGAAGTTGAGGACGACCCGTTTGCCGCGGAAGGTATCGAACGAGACGGCTTGGCCATCTTGATTATAGAGGGTGAACGACGGGGCGGCTTCGCCGATTTCGCGGTAGGAGTTTTTGCCGCGCGTGAAGGTTTCCTGCCGGAGAGCGAGCGCGGCGGCGGCGACGGCCCGGTCGGCGGGAGAGTCGAGAAGTTTGAAATCGGTGAGGGGGAAAATGCCATCGACGGGAAGGCCCATCGTGGCGGTGAGGCGTTGGCCGGTGCGGACGGTGGCGAGATCGAGGCCGGTGACGGAGAACTCCATGGTCATCGCAGGCATGTAGCCGGGGATTTCTTCGTGGTGGATGAGGAGGACTTGGCGGGGGAGATCGAGGCCGACGATTTCGCCCCGGATGGGGTGGACCGCCGCGGCGGTGGATGGGGAGGTCTCGGTGCGGGTGCAGGCGGTGGCGACGAGGAGAAGGAGGGCGAGGGGGAGACGAGGAGAGAAGACGCGCGGGAGTTTCATGGAAGTTCTGAAGGAGTGGTTACAAAGAGGGCACGGGAGCTGACGGGCGTAAAGCCTGCCCCGCAATGGGCCGAGGCACAGAGCAGGAGGGCCGAGGCACAGAGCAGGAGGGCCGAGGCACAGAGCAGGAGGGGCGAGGGCGGAGCGGCGGCGGAGGTGAAGGGGGCGGTGGGCGGGCGGTCCCGCCTCTCACGCGGTAGGCTACGGGAGAGGCGGGAGAACGATTACGATTACGAGGAACGAGAACGATTTTTTACCAGGAGGTGCGGACGCTGAGTTCGGCGGTGCGGGGGTCGGCGAGGCGGCGCATCGTCGTGCCGGCGACGGGTTCGTAGGTTTCGTCGAGGAGATTGCGGCCGCGGAGGGTGAACGTCGTGCGGCGGTAGGTGTAGCTCGCGGAGGCGTCGAGGACGACGTAGCCGGTGGCGATAACGGAGTTGTTGGTGTTGCCGAAGCGGTCGCTCACGTAGCGTGGGCCGCCGCTGAGGGCGAAACCGTGGGCGAAACGTTTTGCGACGAAGACATTCGCGACCCACTCGGGGACGTTGCTCGGGCGTTTGCCGGCGCGGGAGATGATGCCGGTGCCGAGGTTTTCGTTGAAGTCGGCGTAACTCGAATCGGTGAAGGCGCCGTTGAGTTCGACGCGCCAGCCGTCGCCGGGGGAAATGGCGAGGGCGGCTTCGATGCCCTGGGATTGTTGTGCGCCGATTTGCTGATTCGTGCGGATGCCGGTGACAGGATCGGTGGTGCTCGTGAGGAGATCTTTTTTGAGGAGATCGAAGACGGCGACAGTGGCGTCCAGTTTGCCGCGGAGGAAGGTGCCCTTGAGGCCGGCTTCGTATTGCCGGCCCTTTTGGAGGGAGAAGTCGGCGCTGGTGGCGACGAGCGAGACGAGCTGCGTGACGGGCTCGGCGGCGCGGCTGAAGGAGGCGTAGGCGTTGATTTCCTTGGTGAGGATGAACACGCCGCCGATGCGACCGGTGGTGGTGCGGTAGCCCTTCTTAAAGGTGGAGAATGGCGTCGGCGTGGCGGTGGTGTTGTTGGCAAGGGTGTCGCGCTGGAGCGAGATGTGGTCGTAGCGCAGGCCGACGACGGCGCGGAAATTCGAGGTGACGTCGAAGACATCCTGGAGGTGGAAGGCGTGGGTCTCGACGCCGATGCGGGACGTTTTCTGGAAGCGCGAGGCGGGGCCGTAACCGACATTTGGATTCAGAAGGGTGACGGCGGGGATCGCGGTGACCTGGTTGCCGGCGGCACCGCCGCGGATCTGGTCGTTGTGCTCAAAGACGGCGCCGACGACGAGGCGGTTGGCGTGGCCGGCGATTGGTTTTTTCAACGTGAGATCTAGGCGGTCGCCGACGAGGACGTCGTCGCGGTAGATGAGCGTGAGGGCGCCGCGCGTGATATTCTTGGCGACGGGATTCCACGTGTTGCTCTCGGTGTTCTTCCACTTGAGGAGCTGGCCGGCGACGTAGGTCTCGTTGCGGAGCTCGAGTTCGGGTGTTAGGCGGAGATCGGCGCGGACGCGGTTGAAGACGTTTTCGGTCGTCGCGTAGTTGTCGAAGAAATTGTAGTTGGTGCGACGCGCGGCGGGCTCGACGCGGGGGTTGACCAGGCGGTCGGTGGCGTTGGCGAAGAGGCGGACCTCGGGCTGGGCGTTGGCGACGGTGGTGTTGACGACGGCGTCGTAGATCACGGGGTTGCCGTAGTAGCTCTCGTTCCAGTCATCGAGGAAGGTGCCGAACCAGGTGAAGGTGAGCTTATCGGTGGCGCGCCACGCGAGGGAGAGGGCGACGGCGTCATAGCGTTGGGAGTTTCGCTCCTGGTAGGCGTAGGTTTGGTTGTGGGAGTAGTCGGCGCGGTAGCTGACGCCGGACTTGCCGAGCGGGCCGCCGACGCCGAGGCCGACGCGGTAGCTGCCCCAGGCGCCATAGCTGGCGAGGGCATCGCCGCGGAATTCGGACGACGGGGATTTCGAAATGTAGTTCACGGCGCCGCCGATGGCGCCTTCGCCGAACATGAGGCCGTCGGGGCCCTTGAGAACCTCGATGCGGTCGAGGATGAAGGAATCGACGGTGCGGGAGGATTGGGAGGCGGTGTTTTGACGGATGCCGTCGCGCAGGACGGTGACGTTGTTGCCGCCGAAACCGCGCGTGGAGTAGGTGGGGATGGAGCCGAAGTTGGTGCCGCCGGTCATGCCGACGGCGGCTTCGACGGCTTCGACGGCGGTGCGCAGGCCGCGGAGCTGCATCATTTCCTGGGTGATGATCGAGACACTGGCCGGCAGTTCCCGGCTGGTGAGGCCGAGGCGCGAGCCGGAGGTGGAAATGGCGTCGAGGGGGAGGGAAAAGTTGTTTTCCTTTTCGGCGGCGACGGCGAACCGGTCGAGGGTGACGGGTTCGTCGGTGGCGGGTTTGGGCGTCTGCGCGGAGAGCGCGGACGCGGAGAGGCAGAGCAGGAGGGCCGCGGGGACGCGGAGAGGGAGAGACGGAGAGAAGGAGAGGCGGAGAGACATGGTGGTGGGACGCGTGGGTGGGATGGATAACACGAAGGTCGCGCGCACGCGGACGCGCGGTCGTGCTGGGTTCGCGCGGCGGCGAACGGGTGGGCGGTGGCGTGCGCCGAGGGGAATCACGGGTCGGGAGACCCGTGCCACGAGGGCGGACGCGGTGGGGTCGCGGGCGAGTGGCCCGCGCCACTCAGGCGCGCGGCGGAGGCACAGGCACGGGCTCGGTGCGCGAGAGGGGGACGCTCGCAAGCGTCACGGGCCAATCGGTTGCAGGGGAAACGAAAATAGGGTGCGCGGGGGCGTGCAGCGCGAGGACGAGTTTCTCGGCGCCGGAGGATTCGACGGCGGCGGGAAGCTGTTTCGCGGCGGTGTCTTTGGCGGCGGCGACCGTGGAGCAAAGCTCGCAGGCCCGGGCGGGATCGAAGGTGGCGGAGAGGGCGCGGGCAACGCTCATGGTGCGCGCGTTTTCAGAAAACATTTTGCCCCAGGCGAAGACCTGCACGGCGTCGAGCAGCGCGCCGTTGGCGCACAGCCAGGCGAAGAGGAGGGAGGTGATGGCGACGGTGCGGCGCACGGGTGGAACGCTGAAATGGACGAGAACCGGGGCGCGGGGCAAGTGCGATTTTGCAACGATGACGCGAAACGGGCCGAAAGACGGGGGGGTGGAACGCTCATCTTTGCTAGTTTTTCGGAGCGGAGTGCTTCGCCTGATCGGCGAAGCACGCGGCGAAGATTTTTTTGCGATGGGCGTGGAGTTGGGGCGCGGAGGAGATATGCGTGGCAGGATGACGACGGTGAACTCGCGTGAACTTCCTCCGGTGACGGTGCTGTGCGGCTTCCTCGGCGCGGGGAAGACGACGCTGCTGCGGCATCTGCTCGGGCAGGCCGAGGGACGGCGGTGGGCGGCGGTGGTGAACGACGTGGCGGCGATCAACATCGATGGGCAGTCCGTGCAGGGCGCGGGGGCCGAACGGGTCGTGCAGTTGGGGAATGGCTGCGTGTGCTGCTCGGTAAAGGATGAATTGGCCGAGACGCTCGCCGAGCTGTGCGCGAACGGGCACTACGGGCATGTGCTCGTGGAGACGACGGGCGTCGCGGACCCGCGGGGCGTGGCGGATTTGTTTGTGCGGAAAAACCGGTTCGGGCGGAGCCTGAGCGATTTCGCGCGGTTGAGCGCGTTGGTGACGGTGATCGATGCCCGGGCGTTTTTGGCGGAGATGGGGCGGCGCGGAGCGGAAGACGCGGAAGACACGGGAGAGGGGAGAAAGACGAAGGAGAAAGACGAAAGAGAAAGAGGCGGCGGCGGCGGGGTGAAGCCGGTGGTTGAGCTGATGGTGGATCAGGCGGAGTGCGCGGATGTGCTCGTGCTCAACAAGTGCGATGTCGTGAGCGAGGACGAGCTGGGGCGGTTGGAGGCGATTTTGCGCGGACTGAATCCGCGGGCGGAGATTCTGCGCACGGAGCGGGGGCAGATCGCGAGCGAGGTGTTGCTGGACCGCGTGCGGTTCGACGCGCAGGCGACGCTGGGGGCGGCGCGGTGGATCCGGGTGCTGCACGATCCGGCGCGCGCGGCGGGGCGGGGGGGGGCCGTCGTGAAAACGGCGGCGGCGCGGCACGAGGACGCGTATGGGATCCGGAGTTTTGTCTTCGAGGCGCGGCGGGCGCTGGTGCGGGAGAAATTTTTGGCGTGGCTGGCAGGGGAGTTGCCGGCGGGGTTGTTGCGGGCGAAAGGTTTCTTTTGGTTTGCGGAGCAGGCGGCGGACATCGGTTTTCTCTCGGTCGCGGGCGGCGCGGTGCGGACGGAATTTGTCGGCACGTGGGCCGCGGCCCTCGTGGAGGCGGGCGTGATCCCGGCGGCGGCGGTGCCGGCGAGCGCGCGGGAGCGGTGGGTCGAGCCCCACGGCGACCGGCGGGTGGAACTGGTTTTTATCGGCGTCGGCCTCGACGAGGCGGCGATGCGCGCGGGGCTGGAGACGTGTCTGGTCTGAGCGGCGCGGGCGGCGATTACTTTTCCGGGAGGAGGCGGAGGACTTCGGCCGAGATTTGTCGGGCGACCGAGGACGCGGTGGCCGGGTCCAGCGGATAAGTCGCGGTCCAAAGGCGGGTGCCATCGGCGGAGCGCACCAACAGCAGTTCGAGCTCGAAGGGTGCGACGGTCATCAGGCGGGCGGCGAGGAGATGGGGACAGGAATGTTTTCGGGCATGCGCGAGGAGGGCGTCGTCGGTGAACCCGTCCGGTGTCGCGGGGCTCAGACCGATGGCGGAGGAGCGGGCGAGAGCCAGGTGGCCGAACGTGGAAGCGAAGAGGGTTTCGGCGAACGGCGCGGCGGCGGGGTCGGTGAGGCCGCGGGAGAAAGGCACGACGATGAGTTGGCGCGGCGGGCTTTGGGCGTCCTTGAGGCCGGCCGCGAGGTGGCGGGCGAAAGCGGTGCCGAGTTTGGCGAGTTCGGCGCCGGTGAGATCGGGGTTGGCTTTGGCTTGTTCGACGGCGCTCTTGAACGCTTCGTCGACCTGGGAGGCGCGGGCGGTTTTCTTTTCGCGCGGCGGTCTGGGTTCGGAGGGGCTGCGGTCGCAGCGGGAGAAGACGAAAAAGACGAACCAGAGGGAGAGGAGGACGCGGATCCATTTCGGGGCGCGCTTGAGGAGGAGCCAGGCGGCGGTGATGACCCACCAGAGGATTTCCGCGATGAATTTGAACTCGTGCCCCGAGCCTTTTTCCGGGCGGGCCGGGAACGGGGGCATCGGGGGCGGGTTGTGGTCGGCCTCCTCGCGGGGAGCGGAGGCCGGCGCCGGAGCCGGCGGGGGCTGAAGCGGGGGCGGGGCACCAGCCGTGGGTGTCCGCTGGGGCGGGCGCGTGGCGGAGGCCGCGGGGCGGGGTGGCGCGGTGTGTTCACCGGCGAGCAGCCGGCGGCAGAGGGCCGCGAGGGCGGGCGTGGATCGGCCGGCGGGGAGGCGGAGCCATTGGACGGTGAGAAATTTGTCGGGGACGCGCGCGCCGAATTCACCCGTGCCGTCGATGACGACGGGCAGGAGGAACATGACGTCGTCGGCCATATCGAGGGTGCGCTCGGCGGCGAGGCGCCATTCGCGGCGGAAGTAGCCCTCCTTGCGGGCCTCGGTGGCGGCCGAGATCATCGGCATGAAATAGTCGCAGTCGCGGATTTGGCGGCGGATTTTTTGGTCCCAGGCGTCGCCGCCGCCGAGTTCGCTTTCGTCATACCAGACTTCGAGGCCGGTGGCGGCGAGGGCATCGCGCAAGGTGCGTGCGGCGGCGCGGTCTTCGGAGGCATAGCTGATGAAGACGGACGGGCGCGGCAGGAGCGGAGGTGCGGCGGCGCTGGACATGAAACGAAGGCGAAGGTCGCGCCGGGCCGCGGAGGGGTCAAGCGCGGGGAGGCGGACGGGGGACGGGGGACGGGGGAAAGGGAACGGGGGACGGCGGACGGGGGAAGGGGGACGGGGGCGGGGGCGGGGGCGGACGGCAAAAATGACCGAAGATTCTTGAAACACCGCGACGGAGCGGGCGTCGATACGCGCATGATGTTTGGGAAAAAGCTGGGCAGGGGGTGGCTGGCGGCCGGGTGGCTGTTGGGTGGGGCGGCGTGGACGGGTGCGGCGGAGGTGAACGCGCCGGACACGCTCGTTTATAAAGATGGGGACCGCGTGCAGGGGCGGGTGGTGAGCCGCGAGGGCGGCGTGATTGTGTTCAAATCGGAGCGGTTCGGGGAACTGCGCGTGGCGGCGGTGGACGCGGCGGTGGTCGCGGCGGAAAAACCGACGGTGGTGCCACCGACGACCCCGGCGGCAGGGGCGGCAGGAGCGGCGGCCGCGGCCGCGGTGGCGGGCGGGCCGGCGGCGGCGCGGGTGGCGGGGGCGACGGAAAAGCGGGTGCTGGATTCGGAGGAGGAGGAGCCGCACGGTTCGCGGTGGGAGCGGTTTTCGCCGTGGGTGTTGACGGCGCGGGTGCGGGGGTTTTTCGGGCCGTGGCACGGGCGGCTGGCGCTTTCGACGGAAGTCGTGTCGGACACGACGGACCGGAACAATTCGGCGGTGGACGCGACGCTGCGGCGCAAGTGGGAGCGCGACGAGGTGTCGTTCAACGGGCGGTTCGATTATAGTGAGACGGACCAGGTGGCGACGACGGACGTGGTGAAAGGGGCGGCGCTGTGGCGGCACGATTTCAATAAGAAGCAGTTTGCGCAGTATCGGCCGACGCTGGAGTGGAACCGGGCGAGCAAGCGCGTGGGGCTGCCGAGCGACTACGTGCTGCTGCAGCAGGAGATCGGCGTGGGTTTCAATGTGCTCGGTGCGCCGGGCAAGAAACTGCGCACGGGGGTGTCGGCGAACTTGTTCGACCTCTGGAACACCGCGCCGACATCGAATCACTCGTCGCGCGGGGTGCCGTCGGGCTTTGAGGAAGTGGAGTGGGGGTTGCCGTGGCGGATGGCGCTGACGCAGCGCGGGGTGTGGTATCCGGTGCGCGACCGGGTCGACGGCTGGGAGAACAAGTTCGAGTTGAACAAGAAGCTGACGGAGACGCTGAGCACGTCGGTGCGGCACGAGATCCGGCGGAACAATCCGGACGGCAGCGCGCAGGACTATACGCGGCTGAAGCTGCTGTTTGGGTTGGATTTTTGAGCGAGGGGGAAAGGGGGCGAAGGGGCAAGACAGGCGAAGGGGGGGGGGCCAGCCGGGAAACGGGCGCTGGCAGAGTGCGGTAGGCGGCTTGGCGCCAAAGGCGCCGTAAGACGCGATTTTCAGGCGCATCCCAGTTTTGCCCAGACCTTCGGGGGAGACGCCCGTGCCACGGCAAGAAAACGGAACTGCGCCCCGTAATTCCCCCTAGCGGATGATTGGGTTGCTATCGCTTGGAGCCGTGTATCCTCGTCCGATCGGACCAATGCGAATCTGCCTCTCCTCTCCTCTTGCGTTCACTTCAGGGCGGCTCCGGACACTTCTGGCGCGGATCGCTCTCGCAGCGGGGAGCGTGTGGGCGGCGGCACCGCTGGGGGCGCAGGGTGTGCCCATTGTGCAGCGGACGCTCAATCCGCTGCCCGGTTCGGTGACCATTCCGGCGGCCGCATTCAAGGGGACGCATCTTGGGACGATCGTGGCGCCTCCGACCACGGTCTTCTATTCGGCGACGGGCGATCTGACGAATGACGGTTATCCGGAGGTGTTGTTTACGGGGTGGACGTTTCGCGGCTTCGATGCCGTGGGGGACGCGGCCGCTGCGCTGGTATTTTTGTTTTCCACGAACGCGACCGGCGCGGTGGCCCTCGATCCGCAACGCGTGCTGGGTACGACCGGGGTGGCGGGCACCTCCACGCCGCGGATCCTGGACCTGAATCGGGACGGGCGGAATGATTTCTTCTATCTGGGGCACAATGAGAGTCCGGCGTTACCCACGCGTTCGGAGCGGTTCCTGCAGAACGCGGACGGGACGTTTGCGCGCCTCGCGATCTCGGGTCCAAAACTGGAGGGGCACAATTCCAACGTCGGGGACTTCAATGGCGACGGGTTCATCGACGTGGTGAGTTCCTCGTATCGCACGGAGGACAATTTTTTCGCGAGCCAGATCAACTCCACGACGGTGGACGGCATCCCGCCGGACGGCCGCTGGGGTTTTCTGACGCTCTACCTGAACGACAAGGCGGGTGGTTTTTCTGCGTATCCGTTTCTGGCCCGCAATGCTCAGAACCGCACGGTGCTCCTCGGCAGCGGATCGGCCTGCGCCATGGGGGATTTGAACGGCGACGGCAAACCCGAGTTCGTGATCGTCGATGCCTTCCAATACCTCAACACCTTCGCCCGAAACGAAAACTTTATCCTGACCAACCTTGAGCTGACCGGCGGTGTCGGGCGGGGTGAGCTGGTCGCGCTGCCGCCGCCCTACTTCGACCGCGACGGGAGCTATGCGGCGTTTCGCACGCAGTTTAAGAACAAGTCCCACAACATTCACGCGGAGATCGTCGATGTGAACAACGACGGACGGCCCGACATTGTGGTGAGTGTGATGTTGTGGGAGGCGCAGGCCGGCACGCAGGCGGGCGTTTACCAAGTGCTGCTGAACCAGGGCAACCTGCGGTTCACCGACGTGACCGACACGGCGTTGCACAATTTTTTCCTCGGGGCCAGCGGGAGCCATCAGCCGGTCTATCGGGATATCAACGGCGACGGATTTGTGGATATCCTTTCGAGCGATCCCTACGGTCGCGCGAGTCTGAATCCGGACGGCACGACCTGGAGCTCGAATCCGCAGACGTGGGCAAACCGGATACTCATCAACACCGGGACGGGGAAATTTGTGCAGGCGATGTGGAACGAGTTTCGCGAGCACACGCTGGCCATGCGGCAGATCGCGGGCGACCCGCGCCTGAGCCAATACGACGACATCGTGGGCTACTACGTGCTGCCCGACCGCCGGCTGGGCTACATCGCGCGGCAGTCGACGTATACGACCGGAGCGGAGGGCTATGTGGGGCGCCTTGCGTGGTTCGATTTCCGTGCGGCCGCACCGCTCTCGACCGGCCCGAACGGGACCGATCCGGCGGTGCAGGGCGCACCCGGCTTCTCGGAGTATTTTTATCTCACACAGTACCCCGAGGTCGCGGCGGCCGTCACGGCGGGGCGGCACGTGAGCGGGCTGGCGCACTACCTGGCCGAGGGCAGGGCGAGGGGGCTGGATGCGTTCGCGCCGAATGCGCGGGTGTCGGGTGGGAACCGGACAGACACGCTCACGCTGACGGGGCCGAGAAGCTCCTATCAGATCAGACCGCAGGACGGTGGCTATACAGTGACCGACGTGAGCGGGCGGCAGGGGCGGCTGATGCTGGAGAGCATCGAGCGTATCCAGTTTTCAGACGAGCTGGTTGAGCCAGCGAAGTTGCCGGCGGCATGGCTGGCAAATCTGTCGGTGCGCACGTCGCTCGCGGCGGGCCAGACGATCATCGTGGGGGTGGTGGCGCAGGGCGGGGCGAAGCCCGTGCTGGTGCGCGCGGTCGGGCCGACGCTGGCGGCTTTTGGGCTCACGGGCACAATGCCGGACCCGCAGCTGCAGTTGTTCAAGGACGGGGTGAAGACGGCGGAGAACGACGACTGGGCCGCAGCGCTGGCGCCGGCGTTTGCCGAACTGGGCGCGTTTCAGTTTGCGGCGGGCAGCAAGGATGCAGCGATGATCGCCAAGCTGGATGGGGCTTCGTCAGTGCAGGCCAACGGCGGGGTAGGTGGGGTCGTTTTGGTGGAAGCTTACGATACGCTGCCGGGCAATTCGCAGCGGCTCATCAATGTGTCGGCCCGGAACCGCGTCGGAAGCGGAGCGGATGTTTTGATCGCGGGTTTCTACGTCGCGGGCGCGGGCACCAAGCGGCTTCTCATCCGCGCCGTAGGCCCCACGCTGGCGGTGTTCGGTCTGTCGGGCGTGCTCGCGGACCCGAAGCTGGAGGTTTACGACGGGAGCACCAAGGTGGTGGAGAACGACGACTGGGAAGCGGGGCTCGCGCCGACGTTTGGCGCGGTCGGCGCGTTTGCGTTTGCCGCCGGGAGCAAGGACGCGGCGGCGATCGTCACGCTGGCGGCGGGGAAGAGTTATACGGTGCAGGTCTCCGGCGTCGGCGGTGTGACGGGCGAAGGTCTGGTGGAAATTTACGAGTTGCCGTGAGGGAGGAGCGGCCGATCGGGAGACCCGAGCGGCGCGTGCGGCGGACCGCGGGGAAGGCCCTTGGCCCGCAGCAATCACACTTTCCTGAAGAAAATTTGCCTCACCGCGGGCACATAGTTCAGAAGCGAGGGCACAGAGCCAAACACCTTGTCCACTCTGTGAGCACGGTGGGCTGGGCTCCGTGCCTCTGTGAAATCGGTTTGCGCACGTTGAGGGTGAACTATCCTGCTCAGGGTAGTTCGTAGACTTCGACGAGGGCGACGCCGGTGGTGTTTTGTTTGCCGGATACGGTAGCGGTGTAGGCGCCGGGAGGGAGTTCGATCGCGAGAGCGGCGTCGCGGGAGGTGTCGGTGGCGAGGGCGAAGGCGCCGACGCTCGTGAAGGCGGCTTTGAGGGCGGGGGTGCCGCGCCAGTCGTCGTTGGTGGCGACGATGTTTTCCGAGCCGAGGGGGCGGACGTCGAGGAGCGGGTCGGCGAGGGTGCCGCCGACGCCGAAGGCGCCGAGGGTGGGGCCGACGGCGCGGATGAGGAATTTTTTCGGGACGTTGCCGCTGACGACGAAGCCGACGATGAGCGCATCGGCGCCGGTGCCGACTTGGGTGCGGGCGGAGAGGTTGATGAGCTTGGGGGTGTTGGTCGTGCCGGTGTCGTAGATTTCGACGAGGGCGAGGCCGGGGCGCGCGGCGGTGTCGGTGATCTTCGCGGTGTAGGCGCCAGCGGACGGCGAGAACACGAGCGCGGCGTCGAGGCTGGTGTCGGTGGCGAGGCCGAAGGCGCCGACGGAGGCGAAGGCGTTTTTCAATGCGGCGGTGCCGGACCAGTTGTTGTTTTCAGTGACCTTGGCGGCGTTGAGCGGGGCGATTTCGACGAAGGGATCGGGGAGCGTGCCGGTGAGGCCGAAGGCGGAGAGGGTGGGGCCGACGGCGCGGACAAGGAGGGGTTTGGTGCCGGCGCCGCCGAGGGCGAAGCCGGTGATGAGGGTCTGGTCGCCGGTGCCGGCCTGGGTGCGAACGGAGAGGTTGGCGAGGCGGCCGGGGGCGTCGGGGGCGGAGAGGAAGAGGGCGCGGTCGAGGGGTTTTTGGGCACGGGCAAATGTCACGCCGCCGCTGGAGTTTGCGCTCAGCAGGTCGATCTTGCCGTCGCCGTCGATGTCGCGGGCGAAGACGAATGCGCTGAAGGACGGAGCCGTGTAGGCTTCGGAGGCGTCGACGAAGCGGCCGGCTCCTTGGTTGAGAAACAGGCGTGAGCGGCGACCTCGGTTTGAGTCGAGCTCGACGTTTGCGCAAATGTCCGGCCGGCCGTCGCCGTTGAAATCGACGAGGTCAAGAGTGACGACCCAAGACTCACCGGCGCTCCAGGTGATACCGGAGTTGGCGGTGGCATCATAAAAAGTCCCGTCACCGCGGTTGAGCAGCACTTGCAGGCCGGCAACACCATAGCCGGGGATCGTGCGTCCATCCGCGATAACCGAGGTGCCGCCGGTGGTGCCAAGCAGGAGGTCGATCGCGCCGTCTCCATTCAGATCAGCGGAACTGATCCAAACGGTTGCCGCGCTCAGGTCGAAAAGCTTTGTCGGCAGGGTGAAGCGAGGATCGCGAACGAAAGTGCCGGAGCCGTTGTTGAGGAGGCATTCGTTGGCGGGCGTGCTGTCGGCCGCGCCCAGGATCAGATCGGGACGACCGTCTCCATTCACGTCAGCAAGATGCGCCGAATGGAAAAGTTTTTGGCGCGTCTCGACGTCGGCCGGAAGGCGCCCGGTGCCCTCGGTGAACACGCCAGTGCCATTGTTGAGAGAGAAGCGTGGGCTCGTATCGCCGCCGTTGATGTTGCCCATGTAAATGTCGAGATCGCCGTCGCCGTCGATGTCGGCGACCGCCAGCCCGTGCGTGAAACCTGAGCGCTGCGGCAGGCGCGTGGCCGTCTCGTCCGCGAGGCGGCCATCAGCGGTTTGAATCAGCAGTTTTGCCTGTTCGCCGGGGAACGGCGGCGTGTCGGTGCCTTGACCGATGATGAGCAGGTCGGGGCGGCCATCGCGATTGAAGTCACCGATGAAATTGAACCGCGGGTGGATCATTGTGACATTGCCGAGCACAGCATCGGTGGCGTCGACGAACGTGCCGTTGTTGTTGCGCAGAGCCCGCAAGCGCGTGGGCGTGCCGGGTACGGTCGGGGGCGAGACGATCGACATCGTCACGAGGTCGAGATCGCTGTCGCCATCGAAGTCGATAAATTGGGTTTCGGTGAGATCGGCGAGTGTGCCGGCGGGAAGCGTGCTGCTAGTCGTCGTGAAAAAGGGTCCGGCTTCGAGGATGGCGAGGCGGGTGGGGGCGAGGCTGCCGGTGGAGGCGGTGAGTGCGCGATTCGCGCCGCTGAGGTCGCGGGCGGTGGCGCCAGAGGTGTCGTCGAGGGGCCAGGCGGCGATGAGGCCGGTGCGGTCGGCGGGGAGGGCGACGGAGGCATCGGCGGAAATCTGCGCGGCCGCGCGCGCGGTGGACCAAAAGCGGACGTGGCGGGCGAAGCCGGGGAAGCCGGGGTAATTGGTGCCGCCGTTCGCGAGGTAGGCGCTGCCGACGCCGAAGGGGACGGAGGGCGCGGCGAGCGGCGCGCCGGCGGCGGTACCGGAGGCGACGATAGTGCCGTTAACGAGGAGGCGGGTGGTGGCGCCATTTTCGAGGACGGCGGCGATGTGCGTCCACGTGCGGAGAGGGACGGCGGCGGGGGCGACGAGTTCGCGGTAGCTACCCGCGGTGCCGGTGGAGGTGACGAAGGCGAGTTTGGTGCCGTCGCCAGCGAGTTGAAGGGCGAAGCTGACGAAGGGATCGGTGCCTGAGGTGGCGAGGCCCTTGCCCATGAGCCAGCCGTAGGGCGTGTTAGCGGTGAGGTAGAACCAACCCTCGAGGGTGAGCGATCCGCCGGGCGCGAAGTCGGCAGTGGCGGGAGCGCGGAGCGGGGAGGCTCCGATGGCGGCGACGTGAGTCTGCGCGGGCGGGGCGAGCGGACCTTGGGCGCGAAGGGTGGGAAGGAGCGAAGTGAGAGCGAGGAGGAGAGATGCGAATCGCATAGCAGGGTGGCAGGGTTTGAATTGGGACGAGAAAAGCAACCCGGCGGCCACGATACTGGGCGGAGAAGCCGCGCCGCACCGGGCGCGGAGCCGGTGGCGTGGGGGCAAGGGTCGGACTTTCCGACGAAGGAAATCCGCCCGCGTTGGGCGAGGTGGCCGGTGCGCTTCTCCAGGTCGACCGCGGCGGCGGGGGTGGGGCGGGGGGGCTCGCGGTTCAGCTATGCTCCGGCTGGGTGCGGCGGGCCGTTACTTCGGCTTTCACCGGCCGCGTGAGCCGACTGCCGATCAAGGAGCCCGACGCGGGGTTCACGCCGAGTGTGCGGGAGGCTTCCGGCACGGGCCGGCCGCGGCGCGGATACCGCTCGAACACCTGCTCCTGCGGTGGTTTGACGCGGCGCGCGAGCCGCGCGCAGGCCAGGTCGAGCGCGTGCGTTGCCCATTCCTCCTGCCCGCCGGCTTCGAAGTCGCACGGCGCCGCCAACCGATCGAGGGGGGGCTGCGGCGAACGCGTGGCGGACGCCGCATGGGCCCAGGGGATGGAGCCGGCGGACGCATCGCCGGGGGAGCGTTGACGGGTGCGGCGGTGGGCGATGCGCCAGCGGGGCAGGGGCATCAACCCACGGCGGAACGAGCCGCGCGCGGGATTCGCTTCGACCGGATGGATCGTGGCGGCGAGGCGCAGGGAGACATCCTGCGTCACATCCTCGGTGTCGGCCGGCGAGAGTCCGGAGCGGCGGCCGAGGCCATCGATGAGCTGACGGTCGATGGCGTGAAATTCGTTCCAGCTGACCTTGTCCTGCCAGCCGCGGACGCGCAGCAGCAGGCTGGGGCGAGCACCAGGAGAGGAGGGAGTGCCGGCGGCGTCGGGGGTCGTCAGGCACGAGAACGGCGGCGCGAGCCTCGCATCTTTCCGGAAAATGAAATCCCGAAGAGATTTTTGATAGAAACCGGGGCCGGTGCGGGGTGTATCGATAAGAACCCGAAGCTCGCCCGCGATCGCTCGAACGCAGTGCAGCGGGCGGGTGGCAGTGGCGCCCCGGTGCGGCGGGCGATTGATCCCTGCGGCTCGCGGGCGGATTCGGCGATTTTGCGCGACAACGCTTCGGCGCACGCCAAGCTCAGGACGTTCCGCTCCCCACCTAGCGTCCGGTGCGTTTCCCTTCGTGCCGGGCAAGATTTCCGCCTCACGTTCGTCCCCATGTCCGATTCGGCCGAGTTCTCTGCCGGCGCCCGCGACCCGGTCGCGCCCGACGCGGCGACCAGCGCTGTCTTTCCGGCGAAGGCCCGGCGTTACCGGGCGTTCATCAGTTACAGCCATGTGGATACGCCGTGGGCCAACTGGCTGCTGAAGAAACTCGAGGGCTATCGCGTGCCCGCGCGGTTTCACGGTTGCGCGGCGCCCGTCGGCGACGTGGGGCCGCGCCTGGCGCCGGTGTTTCGCGACCGCGACGAGCTGCCGACGACGAGCGCTCTCGGCGAGACGATCCGGGCGGCGCTGCGCGAATCGGCGACGCTCATTGTGATCTGCTCGCCGAGTTCGGCGAAGTCGCGCTGGGTGCAGGAGGAGATCATTGCCTTCAAACGCCTGCATGGCGAACGGCGGGTGTTTGCGTTGATCGTGGCGGGGGAGCCAAAGGCCGAGGGCACGGCGGACGACTGTTTTTCGCCGGCGCTGCGCCGCGAACTCGGGCCCGACGGTACGCTCACGGGGGCGCCGGCCGAGGTGGTTGCGGCCGATGCGCGGCCGCACGCCGACGGGAAGAGCACGGCCTTTGTGCGGCTCGTCGCGGGATTGCTCGGGGTCGGCTTCGACGAGCTGCGCCAGCGCGAGCTGCAGCGGCGCAACCGCCGGCTCACGCTGATCGCGGCCGCAGCCGTGGTGGGCATGGTGCTCACGCTCGGCCTCGCCCTTGCCGCCTGGCGCGCGCGAGGCGATGCGCAACGCCGCCAGGATCAAGCCGAGGACGTGCTGGCGTTCATGCTGGGCGATTTTCGCGAGGACCTGAAAAAAGTCGGCCAGCTCGCCCTCCTCGAAAAGGTCGGCAACAAGGCGCAGGCGTATTTCGATGCAGCCGACCCGCGGGACCTGACCGACACGGCGCTGGCGCGCCAAGCGAGGGCGCTGGCGCAGATCGGCGAGGTGCGCATGGAAAAGGCGAATTTCAGCGAAGCCGAGCGCGCGTTTCAAAACGCGTTTGACCGGGCATCCGCGCTGGCCCGCCGCCATCCGGATAACGGCAACATGTTATTCGAGCGGGCGCAGGCGGAATTTTGGCTCGCGTTCGTGGCCTGGAAGCGCGGCGAGATACCGCGCGCCCGGCAATGGAGCACGCAGTATCGCGATTCGGCCGCCGCGCTTGTGGCGCGGGAAAAGAACTCGGTCCGGGCGCAACGCGAACTCATTTCCGCCCACCACAATCTGGCCGTGCTGGAATTCGACGAGGGTAACTACAGCGCCGCGAGGTTGGCTTTCCTCGCGGAAGACGCCCAAGTGCGGGGAATCCTGGCCGCCCGTCCAGACGAGCTCAGCCTGCGGCTGAAACGGGCCGATATCGCCTCGCGGCTCGGCCTGATCGAGGACTACAGCGGAGATTTCGGAGCGGCGCTTGAACGATTCGGCGAGTCGTGTGCGCAGGCCCGCGGACTCGTCGCGCTGGAGCCGGCGGTTGCCCGCTGGCGTGTGACGCTG
The DNA here is from genome assembly GCA_044358025.1 of Opitutaceae bacterium. Lineage (GTDB taxonomy): Bacteria > Verrucomicrobiota > Verrucomicrobiia > Opitutales > Opitutaceae > GAS368. The sequence goes on along the minus strand of JBIKOK010000014.1, from coordinate 38,187 downwards.
GCGATCTCCCTGACGCTGACAGCCAATGTCCAAGCCATCGCGGGCCGCGGCAGCGAGGCCTCGAGCAGTTACGCGGAGGCGAAGACGATCTTCCACGCGCTGGCGGTCCAGGATCCGAAGAACCAGCAGTGGCGAATGCGGGTCGCGACGGTTGAGCTCAATGAGGTGGCGTTGCTCGCCGCGGCGGGCCGGGGCGAGCGTGCCGCGGAGATTTTGCGCGAGGCTCGGGCCACAATCGAGAAGCTGGTGGTGGCGGAGCCATCGTCGCAGGCCTTCACCCGCCTGCTGGCCAAGGCGTGGCGGCTCGAAGCCTCGATGCCTCCGACCGGGCACGGACCCGACGCGGAGAGCGCGGCGGGCCGGGCCGTCGAAATGGGGGAAACGTTGCTCCGGCAGCAACGCGGCGACGATTCGGCGCTCGCGGAGCTCGCGCTGGCGAGGATCGTGGCGGGCCGGATCTGCGAGGCCAACGGACAACACGAGCCTGCGCGCGGCCATTGGCTCCGCGCACTGGAGATCGTCGGCCCGCGGCAAGCTTCGAACGACCGGCGGTTTCTTGAGCCGGCGGCGCTGGCGCTGGCGCTCTTGGAGCGTCACGACGAAGCGCAGGCCGTGGCCGTACGACTGCGGCGGTTTGGCTACCACTCTCTCGACCCCCTTGCGGCCGCCACCCTGGATGCCGCGACTCAACGATCAGTCCAAACCAAATAACATGCCCAACAACTACACAGTAAATGTCACGGTCACCGTCACAGCCTGGCCCGGCAATCAGGGCGATATCACGGCCTACTCCATGGCCATCACGGATGCCGACACGCCCGCCAATTTCTTGTCGTGCGACACCACGGGTCACTTCATCGCCGCAATGACCTCCGCGCAGGCCGCCCCGCCCCCACCCAACCCACCCCGATTCATCTCCGGGCCGGTGTCACCCGGTGACAAAATTACATTCGTCTTCAGCGGTAGCACCGGGTTTACGGTCACCGATATTGGCGGCCTGAACGGCCTCGCCGGCGGCCTCGCCTGGGGGCAAAAAAGCACCGCCGATGGCACGACGAGTATCACCGCGACGGTGACAGCGGCGCCTGTGACCGTAGGGACCACGCACAGCGAATACTCCGTCGTGATGCAAAAAGCCATCGCCGGTTCCCCGCCCACGTTCGAGACGGCTACGATCGATCCGGATTTCGAAACTGACGTGACGTAAGGTCGCATCTTTTTTGAACCGCTACGCCGGAGATGAATTCAGCGTCGCGGAGCTGGCGTTCCTGATCGCCGGAATGCCCCGAGGTCGATCGAAGGCTCAGCCGGGGGCAGGTCGGGAAAAGAGGCCGGGCGCCGGCGGCGAGTGAACGCCGCCGGCGGTTTTGTTGGATCGCCCGTTCGCGACCGCCACCCGGAGCACAGCCCACGGAGTGGCGCAGCAGCGGGCGCGAGTGGGCTTGCGCAGGTGCCGGGGGCAACGAACGGCTACTCATCCAAGGCGGTGGACGAGCGGCCGTTTTACGCCTCGCACTTCAGCACGTAGACGGCGCCTTTTTCGGAGCCGATGGCGAGGAGGCGGTCGTCGGGGGACCAGGCGAGTTTCGTCGCGGCGCCGGGCATCTTCACGGTGGCGCGGAGGGGCTTGGGGCGCTCGGGGCTCCAGAGTTGCACGACGCCGTCGGCGCTCGCGGTGGCGAGGAGGCCGTGGGTGTTTTGAAAGGCGAGGGCGCAGATGGGCGCGTCATGCGGGAGCATGGCGGGTTCGCGGCCCTCGGGGCCGTCGCCGCTGCAGTCCCAGATGCAGGCGTCGCGGCCGCCGCTCGTGGCGAGCCAGCGCGAGGTGTAGTCGTAGGAGAGGTGTTTCACCTTGGTCTCGTAGCCGCTCATGTGGAGCTCGATGTCTTTTTCGGGAATCCAGAGGTGGACGGACGGGTCCTGGTTGCCGGAGACGAGCCAGCGTTGGTCGGGGGACCAGACGAGGGCGTGGATGCCGTTGGCGTAGGGAAATTCTTTTTGGAGGAGAAAGTCGTCGGTGTCCCAGAGTTGCACGCCGCCGAAGTGCGCGGCGGCGACGCAGCCGCCCTGGCGCGGGACGGCGAGGGCGGTGAGGGTTTTGGCGGCGGGTTTGAAGGAGTGGGCGACGGTGGCGTCGGGACGGAGGAGGGTGAGGGTTTTGCCGGACGCGGCGGCGAGCTGCGGGGCGGTGAGAGAGGCGGGCGGAGAGCTGAGCGCAGGAGACGGCGACGGATCACGGGTCGGGAGGCCCGTGCCACTTGGGACCCAGACGAGGTGGTCGACCCAGTCGCGGCCGAGGGGGGCGGTGGCGGTGTGTTGGCCGGCGGTGGCGTCCCAGAATTTGACGGAGCCGTCCTGGCCGCCGGTGGCGAGGACGAGTTGCGGGCTGAGAGTTGAGGGCGGAGAGCCGGGCGCGGACGGCTGCGAGGCGGGCTGCCAGGCGAGGCAGTTGGTGCCGCCGGGGTGGCCGGGGAGTTCGTGGAGTTTCTTGCCGTCGGTCGCGACGTAGAGGGAGACGGGACCGGCGGAGCTGGCGGCAGCGAGGAAAAAATCCTCACGGGCTGAAAAGCCCGGCCCGCTCCACGCGAGGTCGATGGCGTAGTCGTCGAGTTGGGCGGCCCAGTGTTTGGTGAGTTGCATCGGAGGAGCGGTAGTGAGCCGGGAGTCGCGCGCAGCACAAGCCCAAGCGGGGCGGGCGGGGCGACCCGGGCGCGGCGCAGGTCCGCGGGGAACGGAGCGGCCGGAGGCTCCGGACGTCGGAAGCAGGTGGGGATGGAGAAAATCCTGCCCCTGGGTTTGCTGGTTTCGGTCGTTGCGGCGCCTTCGGTGTCGGTGGTGGGCGATTTTACGCCGCCGGATTACACGACGAGGGAATCGGTGGTCGTCGTGGCGGGAAACCGGCGCGTCGTGCCGGGCACCCAGACCGCGCCGAGTTGGACGGTCGATTTTGACCTGAGTTTGCGGCCGCCGGGCGGGTATATGCGGGTGGCGACGTGCGGCGACATCAACATCGGCTTCACGATCAAACGGCCGGCCATGGGATTGGTGCGTATCCTCATCAACGGGACGGCGAAGCCGGGGGCGACGGGGCAAGGGGACCGCGGTGTCACGGTGCTGACCGCCGGCATTCCGGAGCCGTCGGGTGCGGCCGGTTTGGCGCCGCTGATGAATATTTCCGCGCGGGCGACGCTCGCGGGGGGGGCAGGTGCTGACGCCGGGGTTGGTGGTGGGCGGATCGGTCACGCGCTGCGGGTTGATGCGCGCGATCGGGCCGGGCCTGGCGAGTTTCGGCGCAGCGGCGGCGGCGCGGTCGGCGGCGATGACGGTGTTCAACGGAGCCGGCACGCCGATCGCCACGAATGCCGCGGGGGGCGGCGACGTCGGGCGCGCGACGGTTTTCGCGGGAGTGGGGACGTTTGCGCTGCAAGGCGGGAGCGCGGAGGCCGCGGTCCTGCTGCAGCTCGTGCCCGGCCACGACACGGCGCGCGTGACGGGCGTCGGCGCGGTGTTGGGGGAAGTCTACTGTGTCGACTGAGTCCGGAGCCGACGACGGTCGCGCGAAACCTTAGGGGATGCGCAGAGATGTTTTCTCCGCGGTGGGGAAATCGGCGGGAACGGGCTGGGTGACGTGGCCGGTGGCGGCCCACTCGGTGCCGCGCTGCACGGTGGCGATGAAGCCGGCGCAGGTGAGCGGGAGGTAGGGCGGGAGGTCTTTCGGGCCGACGTGGCCGAGGGTGGTGTGGAAGACGCGGCCCTTGCCGTAGGCGATGGTCATGAGCATGGGCTCGTTTTCGCCGGTGGCGGTGGGGAACTTGCCTTTGTCGGGGGTGGCGGTGGCGAGGACGGTGACGTTTTTCGCGGGACCGCGGAGACGGCTGTAGATCTCGTCGGCCGCGTGGAGCCAGACGGGCGGGAGTCCGCGCATGATGGGATGATCGTGGGTGCAGGTGGTCACGGCGAAATCGTGGCGCGGGGGATGGGTGGCGCCGCCGGGGGTGGTCGCGTCGAGGACGATCCGGCCGTCGCGCCAGCGGATCATGGGGCCGAAGGTGAGGTCGCGGGCGCCGATGGAGCCGTCGGCTTTCAGGCCCCAGCCGCCGACGCCGATCATTTCGTTCCACTCTTTCCAGTAGGGAAACGCGTTGTCGGTGTCGTGAATGGAGACGAGGCCGCCGCCGTTTTTCATGTAGTCGACGAAGGCGGCCTTGGTGGCGGCGGGCCATTCGTCGCCCTCGTAGATCATGACGACGGCGGCGTAGGCGGAGAATTTCGGTTGGAAGCCGGACATGTCGGCGCCCTGCGTGGGGGTGAGGACGACATCGACGGTGAAGCGGCCGGTCTGCTCGAGGTAGGTTTTGACGAGCGGATAGCTCTTGAGCCAGTCGTGGTATTTGGAGGACTGGCCGGTGAGGAGCATGACCTTCTGCACGGGTGCGGCGAGGAGGCTCACGGCAGTGAGGCAGAGGCCGAAAATGGCGGAGGCGAGGAGGCGGGGGCGCATAGGAAAAGACGAGTATCCAAGGTCGAAGGACCGAGGACGAAGGCCAACGGTTCGAGTGGGAATGAAGTGGAAGCGGATGAGGGGGGGCTAGAAGTTGCCGCGGAGGCCGAAGGTCCAGGCGGAGCCGTAGCCGACGCGTTGGCGGAATTTGGCGTAGTCGGGGGTGTTGGGGCCGTAGATCTTGGAGTCCTCGGTCTGATCGTTGATGTTGCGCATGCTGCCGAAGAGGGCGAAGCGGCGGCTGAGGTTGTAGCTCGCGTTCACGTCCATGTAGAGGCGCTTGGAGCCCCAGTTGTAGGTGTTGGCCTCGATGCTGCGGCCCGTGGCGATGAGGCCGCGCCGCTGGGCGCCGCGGTAATTCCAGTTCAATTGGAGACTGTATTTCGGGCGGTTGAGGCTGACGCCCCAACTGCCGCTGCGGGGCACGAAGCCGGCGAAATTGGCGGCGCCCTCCCCGGTGGCGCGAAGGGCGCTGGCGTTGGCGAAGACCTGCACGCCGCGCGCCCAGTTGGGCAGAAAGGTGAGGGCCTGTTTATAGTCGAACTCGAGGCCCGTCATCGTGACTTCGGTGGCGAGGTTGTGGTTCGTCGCGATCTCGTAGACGCCGTATTCGTCGGGATCGAGGTCGTAGAACGCGAGGAACTCGGGGGTGGCGGGGAAGCGGACGGCGCCGAAAAAGTTGGTGAAGGTGCGCCGGAAGGCGCCGACGTTGATGGTGCCGACGCGTTCGAAATAATATTCGAGGCGCACTTTGTAGGTTTCCGCGCTCCAGGCCTTGATGCCGGGGTTGTTGACGGAGATGACGGTGTTGGAGGTGACGGGAACGGAGGTGTCGGGCAGGGTGAGGCCGCCGGCGTATTGGTTAAAGTCAGGGCGGCCGACGGATTGGTAGTAGGCGAAGCGCGCGGTGAGGTTTTCGCGGAGCAGGTAGCTGAGATTGGCGTTCGGGAAGAGGCGGAGGTATTCCTTTTCGGTGCGCTGGCCGCGGTCCAAGTAAGTGAGTCGGGAGACGCCGAGGGCGTCGCTCGTGGGGAGGATGAGGCTGGGCTGGATAATGCCCGCGGCGTTGCGGACGATGTTCCCCGCGGCGTCGCGGCGCGGGACGACGTTGCCGGCGGCATCGCGCAGCCAGTTGCCCGAGGGATCGGTCAGGGGGCCGGCGGCCTTGATGTTGGTCTGCTCGGCGCGGACGCCGCCGACGAACTGGAGGCGGCGGTTGAAGAAGGCGGCGTCGCCGCGGAAATAGGCGGAGGTGATGATTTCGCGGGCGTTCTTCGAGGCACCGACGCCGGAGCGGTAGTTGGTGTTGGCGTTGGTGGTGAAATGGGTCGGGTTCTTCTTGAAGAGGTCGTAGTAGTCGTCGTTGGAGATCCATTGGATCTTGGGGAAACCGTAGGAGCCGACGCGTTGGGAGAAGTCCTCGTCGAGGACGGGGCCGGCGTTGTCATCGCCGCGCTGGGGGGCGTTGCCGGCGAAGCTGTTGATGCCGTCGGCGCCGACGTAGGTGTAGGCGTTGGTGGTGGCGCGGAGGTCGCGCTCGGCGCTGCGCAGATCGGCGCCAACCTTGAGGGAGAGCGGGAGGTCGCGGACGACGAGGTCGCGGCGGAGGTTGCCGCGGATGCTGCGCTTCGCGTCGACGGAGTCGCGGACCACATCGTTGCTGGTGTCGAGGGCGTAGTTGTCGAGGCGGTAGGGATCGACGGGCATGCCGTCGGCTCCGGTCACGGTGATGGTGTTGGGGCGGAGATAGAAGATATCGGCAAACGCGACGCGCACGCCGGTGCGGCGGGCTTGGGAGGCACCGAAGTAGCCTTTGTCGCCGTTGCGGGTGTGGAGACTGGCGCGGGAGAAGCCGACGCCGGCGTCCATTTTCCAGACCGGGCCGTCGTGGCGCCAGACGAGCGAGGGCGTGTAGGTGGTGCCATACCACGTCTGAGCGCCGCCGTTGATGCGGATTTCGTCGAAGCCGCCGACCGGGCCGAAGCCGGCGGGGGTGACGGTGCCGGTGGAGGTGGGGGAGCCGGCGACGTAGGTCGTGCCGTTGGTGAAGGTGGGGCCCCAGGCGCCGGGCTGCACGCGGTTGATGAAGAAGGAGAGCGTGCGGTTGTTGTGCACGACGCCGATCCACGTGTATTGAAACGAAAACGACAGGGTGTCGTTGCGGGAAATTTTGTAGTCGACGGTGAGGCCGGCGGAGTCGGCGCGGTTGCCGCGGGTGCTGTCGCGGAGGGCGAAGTCGGTGAGGTAGGGTTTGTCGGGGGTGGTGTCGGGGCGGCCGTTCAGAGCGGTGGCCAGGACGTTCGTGGCCTGGCCGTTGCCGCGCCAGGTGCTGGTGGCGACGTCTTCGTAGGAGTATTGGTCGACGTGGTTGCCGGAGATCGTGAAGCCGAAGCGTTGGTTGACGGGAACGACGGAGGAAAAATTGAAACCGGGGGTGACTTTGCGGGTGGGCTCGTTGAGGGGGCCGGCGGTTTTGTTGAAGTGGCGGTCGCCGTCTTTCAGCGTCAGGAAGACGCTGGCGGTGTGGATGGGGCGGGAGCGTTCGAAGGCGGAGCGCGGGACCATGTTGACGGAGCCGGCGAGGGCGGAGCCGGTCGACTCAGGCGTGGGCGAGTGGTGGACTTCGATGCGCGAGATGCTGTTGACGGAGAACTGGTCGAGATTGGTGACGCGGCCGGTGCCGTTGCCGGCGGCGCTGGCGAGGTCGAAGCCGCCGACGGTGATGGGGACGTTGGCGGCGGGGACGCCGTTCATGGAGATGGTGCGGGCCTCGCCTGCGCTGTAGTCCATGGTGATGCCGGGGAGAAATTTCATGACTTCGCCGGGCGTGCCGTCGACGACGGTGCCGAATTCGTCGGCGGCGACGACGTTCATGATGGTGCGGGCGAAACGCTGTTCGTTGATGGCGATGGCGGCGCCGTCCATTTCCTTCGAGGTGGAGACGACGAAGTCGGAGAGCGTGACGACGTCGGCGGCGGGGGCGCCGGGCTTTCGCGGGGCGGAGGCGGTGGCGGTGAGCGTGATGTCGTGCTGGGCGACCTGGCCGGCGGTGACGGGGACGGCGGCGGTATAGGGGGCGAGGCCGGTGAAGAAAACTTTTACGCGCGCGGTGCCGGCGGGGACATTGGTGAAGCGGTATTGGCCGGTCTCGTCGGTAAAGGTTTCCAACGCGGTGCCCTCGAGGGTGACGCGGGCGCGTTCGAGGTAGTTGTTGCGGGCGGGGTCGAAGATGCGGCCCTCAATGGTGCCGGTGGCGGGGCCTTGGGCGGTGAGCGTGGCGGTGGCAAGGGCGAGGCCGGCGAGCGCAACGCCGCGCCGGAGGAGGAGGGAAAGCGCAGGGAGGAATTTCATGACGGGTACGGAGGTGGCCGGGGTTTGGGCTCCGGTGCGGCGAGCGAGAAGGCGGCGGGGGCGCCGACGCGGACCGGAGCGGAGGAGGGTGGGTGAGGTCGGACGGTCGGCGGCGGCGCCGGACCGGGTCGTTACTAAAGAACCGGGCGAGCAGAGCCGCGGGGGGGCGTGCGCTCAACTGAAATTTCCAAACGGGTCTTTATGGCTTTTCCCCGGAGGCGGCCGGGTTTTTTTCTGCGGCGAGAAGGCGGGGTTGGGGAGTGGCGCGCAGCGCGCGAGGGAGGGGGCAACGGGCCGGACCAGGGAACGTCCTCGTCATCGAAGACCACCCGGTTGCCGCCCTGCCACTCCGAGCCGTGCGCCAATCGCTGGGCGATGACGCGGAGCTCGGGACGAGCGCGACGGCGGCGTGGGCGCGGCTGAAGCACGGCGCGTTTCGGGTGATTGTGCGCGACCGGCGCAGGCCGGAGTTCGACGGGCTCGACCTTTGCCGGATGGTGCACAACCGCGGCGGCGATTCCGTCTCCTCCCTCCTGATCAGCGCGACGAAGATCAACCGCGAGAACCGGGCGGCGGCGATCGCGGCGGGGGTGGACGATTTTTTGGCGAAGCCGGTGGACGCGGACGAACTGGGCCTGCGGCTTCCTGTCGCGGAGCGGAGCAGCGGGCTGTCGGCGCAGGGAAAGCACCGGGAGGCGTGCGTCCGATTTGCAGCGAGTGCAAAAAAACCGCGACGACCGCACATTGGGGCAGGACGTCGAAACGTCGTTCGCGCAGCGGCAGGGCACGACGTTTCGCCCCGGGCTTTGCGCCGACGGTGATGCGCGGGTGATGACGCCGCAGTTGCGGGCGTTGGGAATCGATCCGGCGCGGCCCGAAGGGTGGGACGGCCGGCTGCGGGCGCAGCGGGTGGCACCGTCGGGTCCGGGTTCGGTCGCGGACGTGTCACGCGTCACGCGGGTGCGACTTGTGCCCCGGGGCGGAAGCGAGTTTGTTGGGCGGTATGATTTCGCGGCTTTTCCTCCGGTGGGTCTTCATGCTGGCGTGCGTTTTGCCGGGATACGTGCGGGCGCAGACGAGTTATCCGGCGGGGCAGCCGTTGATCGCGACGCCGCAGCTGAATGGTTGGCGGCTTACGGGCAGCAACGGCCTCGCGACGCAGGTGGACGCAGCGGGACCCGGTTTCACGCGGGCGTGGCGGATCGAGACGCGGGTGGATGCGTCGCCGCCGTGGGCGATCGAGTTCCGGGCGGCGGTGAACCGGGCGGTCGTGAAGGGCGACGTGGGGCTGGTGCGGTTTGTGGCGCGGGCGGTGGCGACGAGCGATGAGTCGGGCGCGGCGTCTGTGCGGCTGGTGGTGCAAAAGGCGACGGCGGACTACGCCAAGAGCCTCGAGGGCACGCACACGGTGCTGACAGGCGAGTGGCAGGAGTTTTTTGTGCCGTTCACGTTTGGGGCGGATTACGCGGCGAACGCGAGCGAGGTCGTGTTCGGCTTCGGTTTCAAGCGGCAGGCGGTCGAGCTGGGCGGCTTCGATTGCGTTTATTATGGGAAGAGCGTGGCGAGCGCGGCGCTGCCGCGGACGCGTCCGTCCTACCTCGGGCGGGAGCCGGGCGCGGCGTGGCGGACGGCGGCGCTCGCGCGTATCGAGGCGATCCGCAAGGGCGATTTCGCGGTTGCGGTGGTGGATGCGGCCGGAAAGCCGGTGCCGGGCGCGACCGTGCGGGTGGAGCAGCGGAAGGCGGCGTTTCATTTTGGCTCGGCGTTGCAGATGGCGCGGATCGTGAACGACACGGCGGACAACCGCATTTACCGGCAGAAAGTCCTCGAGCTGTTCAATGCCGCGAGCACGGAGAACGATCTGAAGTGGCCGCCGTGGGCCGGCGAGTGGGGCGCCGGTTTCGCGCAGACGCAGACGCTGGCGGGGCTGGGCTGGCTGCGGAATCACGGGCTGCACGTGCGCGGACATGTGTTGGTGTGGCCGGGCTGGAAGAACTTGCCGAACGCGATCCAGGCGCTGCGCGGCACGGCGCGGGAGGGTGAAATCCCCGGTCGCGCGCTCGCGCACATCGCCGACGTCGTCGGCGCCACGCGCGAACTCGTCGAAGAGTGGGATGTGCTCAACGAACCCTATGCGAACCGCGACCTGATGGATTTGTTCGGGGCGTCGATCCAGGCGGACTGGTTTCGGGCGGCGCGCGCGGCGCACGGGACGGCGCCGCTTTTTCTGAACGATTACAGCAATCACGACGCGGCGCTCGATGCGGCGCACGTGGCGCATTTTGAGACGACCGCGCGCGACCTGAAGGCGCAGGGCGCGCCGCTCGGCGGGCTGGGGTTGCAGGGGCACATCAGCGCGAGTCCGTCGCCGCTGACCAACGTGCTCGCGGTGCTGGACCGCTATGCGGCGCTCGGGCTGCCGGTGCGGGTGACGGAGTTCGACATCAACACCGACGACGAGGAGCTGCAGGCCGATTACACGCGGGATTTTTTGATCGCGCTGTATAGCCACGCGAGCGTCGTCGGCGTGCAACACTGGGGCTTTTGGGAAACGGCGCACTGGATTCCCCGAGCGGCGATGTATCGGGCGGACTGGTCGGAGAAGCCGAGTGCGCGGGCCTACAAGGCGCTCGTGCTCGACCAGTGGCGCACGCGGGCGACGGGGGCGACCGACGCGACGGGCACGTGGCGCGGGCGCGGGTTTCAGGGGGATTACCTGGTGACGGTGGAGCATGGCGGGAAATCGTATGAGCAGGGGTTCACGCTGCGTGCGGGCGCGGCGGTGCCGACGGTGCGGGTGCCGCTGGCGGCGGCGCGCCTCGTGAATCTCTCGACGCGGGCGACAGCGGGGATGGGCGACGCGACGTTGATTCCGGGATTTTTCATCGAGGGTCCGGCGGCGAAGCGTGTGCTGGTGCGGGGCGTCGGACCGGGGCTGGCGGCGTTCGGGGTGGCCGGTGCGCTGGCGCGGCCGGAACTCACGGTGCGGCGCGCCGATGGCAGCGCGGTGGCCACGAATCGCGGCTGGGATGCGGGCAGTGCGGCGGAAGCGGCGGACGTCGCGGCGACCGCGGCGAGTGTTGGGGCGTTTGCGCTGGGGGCGCGGAGCGGGGATTGCGCGGTGGTGGCCACGCTGGAGCCGGGGGCTTACACGGCGCCGGTGACCTCGGTCGACGGCGGGACGGGCGTCGCACTGGTCGAAGCGTATGAACTGGAGGGCGGCACGGGTGCGCGGTTGAAAAATCTTTCGGCGCGGGCGCGGGTTTCGCCGGGGGCCGGCGTGGTGATCCCGGGTTTGGTGCTCACGGGAGCGAACGCCCGGACGCTGCTCGTGCGCGCGGTCGGGCCGGGGCTCGGGGCGTTTGGCGTGGGCGGCACGCTGGCGCGGCCGGCGCTCGCGGTCTCGTCGGCCGGTGCGATGATCGGAGCCAATACCGGCTGGGAGTCGTCGGCGGATCCGGCGGCGCTCGCGGCGGCGGCGGCGCGGGCCGGGGCGTTTGCGTTGCAGACCGGCCGGGCCGACGCGGCGTTGATCGTGACGCTGCCGGCGGGGGCGTGGACAATTCAAGTGAGCGGCGCGGACGGTGGCGCGGGCGTGGTGCTCGTGGAAATCTACGATCTGGGTTCGTAGGAAGCTTCGTCAAAAAATGCGGATGTTTTTCGCGCGACAAACAGTGCGCAACCGCTTTGGCTCGGTTTCGTCTTTTCGTGTCTCGGTCCAACTCTTCACCCCCTATGTCTCAAATCACCCTGAATCGTCGCGAGTTCATCACCTTCTCTGCCATGGCTGCGGCCATGTTGGGCTTCCCCGGCTGTGCGAGCCTGGCCAAGAATCCCCGCAAACCCCGCCCGATCGCGCCCGGTGCGAAGATCCGCGTCGCCCAGATCGGCTGCGGCGGCAAGGGCTTCAGCGATATCATGGCGCACAAGGACGAAGAGGTCGTCGCGCTGTGCGATATCGATTGGGAGACGAAGAGCCAGCGGATCACGGGCAACCTGAAGAAGCTCAAGGAAGCGTTTCCGAAGGCGAAGATTTATTCGGATTTCCGGAAGATGCTCATCGAGATGGATGCCCAGATCGATGCGGTCTGTGTCTCGACGCCGGACCACATGCATTTCCTGCCGACCTACATGGCGATCATGCTCGGCAAACACGTCTACGTGCAGAAGCCCCTCACGCAGACGGTGGGCGAGGCCCGCGAACTCCTCCGGCTGGCCCGCCTCAACGGCGTGTGCACGCAGATGGGCAACCAAGGCCACGCCGGTGAGGGCATCCGCCTCGTCCGCGAGTGGTTCAATGCCGGTCTGCTCGGCGAAGTGCGCGAAGTGAAGATCTGGACCAACCGTCCGGTGTGGCCGCAGGGCATGCAGGAATGGCCGGCGGCGGAAGCGGTGCCCGAGGGCATGAATTTCGACGCGTTCCTCGGCCGCGCTCCGGAGCGGACCTTCAGCTCGAAGATCCATCCCTTCAACTGGCGCGGTCTGCAGGACTACGGATGCGGTGCGCTCGGCGACATGGCGTGTCACATCATGGACGCGGCGTATTGGAATCTCAATCTCGGGGCCCCGACGAGCGTCGAGCTCAAGAAGATCGACCAGAAGAGCACGGTGGCCTTCCCGAAGTCGGCGGTCGTCGAGTATCAGTTCCCGGCCCGCGGCAAGCTGCCGCCGGTGCGGCTGATGTGGCACGAAGGCGGGGACCGCCCCGACAAGCCGAAGGAGCTGGAGGCCTCGCGCGAACTCGCCAAGGGCGGACAGCTGATCATCGGCAGCAAGGGGACGGTTTACGACGGCAACGATTACTGCAACAGCCCCCGGTTCATTCCGGAGGAGAAGCACAAGGAACTGACGCCGTCGTTCCCGCCGAAGACGATCCCGCGCGTGCCGGAAAACAATCCGCACAAGGAGTGGACCGCCGCGATCCGGGCGAACAATCCGACGGGCGCGGGCTCGAACTTCGAATACTCGGTGCCGTTCACCGAGATGGTCTGTCTGGGCACGATGGCGATCCTCGTCGGCAAGAAATTCACGTGGGATGCGGTGGCGATGAAGACCTCGCTGCCCGAGGCCGACGCGCTGCTCTACCCGAAATACTACCGCAAGGGTTGGTCGATACCGGAAGTCACGGCGAACATCGCCTGACGACGCGCGGCGGTCGATTTCGCGCCGCCACCGCCAGGAAGCTCTGTCGCCCCGCCGCGTTCACGCGGCGGGGCGTTTTTGTGTCCGCCTGCAGTGCGCTTGCGCTGGTGGTGGCGCGGGAAGCCGGCGCCGCCGACGCGAAGCCGGTGCCGGGGCCGGTATTCTCCGCCCCAAGGAGGGGAGCGCGGCGAAAAAGGGTCCGTCGACGGGCGGCTGCCGGATTTTTCGCGGGCGGGTTACCACGGAGGGGCCGCGCCGATTCCGGACGTGGCGCAGGGGGCGAGCGTGCAGGATTTCGGTGCGGTGGGCGACGGTGTCGCCGACGATACGGTGGCGTTTCACGCGGCGATCGCAGCGACGACGCGAGGGGCGATTTTCGTGCCGCCGGGACGCTACCGGAACACGGACGATCTGCGCATGGAGAAAAGCGGGGTGGTGCTGCGCGGGGCGGGACCGGCCCGGAGCGTGCTGGGGTTTCCGCGGGGGCTCGACGACGTGCACCCGCGGCAAGGCCGCACGAGCACGGGATCGCCGGCGAGCGCCTACTCGTTCGACGGGGCGTTTGTCACGCTGCGGGGGGACTACCAGGCCCAAGCACTCGCACGGATCACGACGACGGCGTAGCGCGGCGAGACGAGCGTCGAGGTGGATCGGGTGGCCGGGGTGAGGCCGGGGGACACGGTGTGGGTGTGGTTGCGTGAGGCACCGGACCAGAGTTTGAAAACTTATCTCTACAACGGCGACCCGGGCGACATCCGCAAAGGGAAGCCGCTCGATACGAAGATGCTCGTGCGGGTCGTGGCCGTGGAGGGCACGCGGGTGCGGTTCGACCGGCCGTTGCGCTTTGCGACGCGCGCCGAATGGCAACCGGAGCTCCGCCGTTTTCGGCCGACGGTGACGGAGAGCGGCGTGGAAGAACTGGGTTTCGAATTTCCGGCGGCCCAGTATCGGGGGCACTGCAAGGAGCATGGGTTCAAGGCGATCGAGCTGCGCGGCGTGGCCGACTGTTGGGTCAGGAATGTCGCCATCCACAACGGCGATCTGGGCATCAATGTCGTCGCGTGTCGGAAGACCGTCGACGGCGTGGTGTTCACGGCCCCGGCCGAGCGGGCGATTCGCGAAGGCCCGATCGACGTCACCGGCCATCACGCCATCCAGTGGGAGGGCGCGGAGGACAATTGCGTGACGCGCTTCGACCTGCGGACGAGCGATGGGCACGATCTCTCGGTGGAGCAGGCGTCGGGCAACGTGTTCGCGGTCGGGCGCGGGGACGACCTGTGTTTCGATCATCACAAGGACACACCCTACGAAAATTTCTTCACGGACATCGACTGCGGCCGCGGCAACCGCGTGTGGCGCTGTGGCGGCGGGGCGAGCCTCGGGCGGCAGAGCGCGGGCTGGGCGACGTCCTAGAATATCCGGGCGGGGCGGGCGATCGAGCCGCCGCCCAAGGGCTGGGGGGCGCCGAGCCTGAATTTTGTGGGGCTCACCACCCGAAGTCCGGCCATGACGGAGGCGACGGGGTGGTGGTGCGAGGCCGTGGCGCCGGAGCGGCTGGAACCGCGCGATTTGCACGCCGCACAGCTGGCGCGGCGATTGGGCCCGGCGGCGCGGTGAGCCGGAGCGTCGCCGAGGGGGCATTTTCCTGTGAAACCTCCCGGCGGTGGATTCGTCTGTCGACGAAGTGTTGCCGTTTTCCACATCCTGCGAATGGTTCGCCCGCTTTTAACCGGTTTCTCCTCCCTTGAGCCCACTGCCCTCCCATCCTTTCGCCCGCGCCCGGGCGCTCGCCGCGCTCGTTCTTTCGGGGGTGGTGTCGGCGGCGGCGGTGGCGGCCGAGGATGCGCTGGTGACGTTCAAGCGCGAGATTCAGCCGGTGCTGAACGAATATTGCTACGATTGTCATGGGGCCGGCGTGGCCAAGGGCGGGGTGACGCTCGATGAGTTTTCGACGACGGCGGAGCTGAAGGATCACAAGCTCTGGCTGCGGGCGTTAAACAACGTGCGCTCGAAGATCATGCCGCCGGCCGACGAGCCGCACTTGCCGCCGGCCGAGGCGGAAAAGCTCTCGTCGTGGATCAAGCGCCAGGTTTTCGAGCTCGATCTCGCGGTGCCCGATCCGGGTCGGGTGACGGTCCGTCGGCTCAACCGCACGGAGTATCGCAACACCATCCGCGATCTGACCGGGGTGGACTTTGACACGAAGAAGGAATTTCCGACGGACGATTCGGGGCACGGGTTCGACAACATCGGCGACGTCCTCACGGTTTCGCCCATGCTGCTCGAGAAGTATCTCGATGCGGCGCAGGCGATCGTCGCGACCGTGATGCCCCCGGGGCCGACGGAAATTGCGGAGCGTTCCGTGCCGGGGCGGCGGTTTGCGGTCGTGGAAGCGAAGCAACCCGCGCCGCCCACGGCCGCCGAGCTGAGTGCCGCAGGGACGGGGCCCGTCGAAGGCGGGGCGGTGGCGACGCCGGCGGTGAAGCGCCCCGCGCCCGAGCCCTCGGGCGACGGCTTGGAGCTGTCCTACTACACTCCGGTCGTGGTGGAGGCGAAACATCGCGTCGAGCACGCCGGGAAGTATGAAGTCGTTCTCGATCTGCGTCCGGTCGAGCGCTTCGTCGACAATCAATTCGACGCCAACCAGTGCCGGCTGATTTTCCGCGTGGACGGGGAGAAGCGCTTCGAACGCGAGTTTGCGCGGATGGGGGGAAAGTCGCTCACGTTCCGCTTCGATTGCGACTGGGCGGCGGGGGAGCACACGTTTACCTGCGAGATCCAGCCGGTCGGCGCCGACCGGCCGCAGGTGCGCCAGTTGCGGCTGCGCCTGAACGCGGTCGCGGTGCGCGGTCCGATGGCAAAAGAGCACTGGGTCACGCCGAAGGATTACGGGCGGTTTTTTCCGCGCGCGGTGCCGGCGGATTTGGCGGGGCGGCGGATTTACGCGGGTGAGATCCTGGGGCGGTTCGCGACGCGGGCGTTTCGTCGGCCGGTCGACGAGCCGACGGTCAAGCGGCTCGTGACGCTGGCGGAAAGTGTGTTCACTCAGTCGGACACGACGTTTGAGGCGGGCATTGCGCAGGCGATGGTGGCGGTGTTGGCGTCGCCGCGGTTTATTTTTCGCGAAGAGGGTGTCGAGCCGCTGCGGGCGGGGCAGACCCATCCGCTCGTCGACGACTACGCGCTGGCGTCGCGGCTCTCGTATTTTTTTTGGTCGACGATGCCCGATGAGGAGCTCTTCCGGTTGGCCCGCGAAAACCGCCTGCGGGCGTCGTTGTCCGGGCAGATCACGCGTCTGTTGACGCATCCGCGGTCCGACGAATTTGTGCGGAATTTCACCGGCCAATGGTTGCAGGCGCGCGACATCACGACGGTCGTGCTCGACGACAATGCGATTTACGAGCGGGAGCATCCGCGCCCCAAAGAGTCGCTCGAGGCGCGGGCGACGTTCACTCGATTGCGGAATATCCCGGAGGCGCAGCGCACGCCCGAGCAAGCGGCCCAATTCGCCGAGGCGCTCAAGGTCTCGCGGGAGCGCCGCGCGCGGACGGTGGTGCCGACGCTCTCGCGCAGCCTGCGCGAGGCCATGCAGCAGGAAACGGAAATGCTGTTCGAGCATCTGCTGAAAGAGGACCGGCCGCTGACCGAGCTGATCGACAGCAATTACACGTTTCTCAACGAGGAGCTCGCGAAGCACTATGGGATCGAGGGTGTGACGGGGCGCAAGATGCGGAAGGTGACGCTGCCGCCCGAGAGTCCCCGCGGCGGCGTGCTCACGATGGGCACGACGCTGGCGGTGACGTCGAACCCGACGCGCACCTCGCCGGTGAAGCGCGGGGTGTTTATCCTCGATTCGATTCTCGGCACGCCCGCAGCGCCGCCGCCGCCAGATATTCCCTCCCTCGAAGATGCCGCGAGTCCGGAAAAACTCCGTTCGATGACGTTGCGCGAGAACATGGCGCTGCACGCGACGAATCCGCTGTGTGCGTCGTGTCACAGCCGGATGGACCCGCTGGGGCTGGCGCTGGAAAATTTCAACGCGATGGGCCAGTGGCGCACGGCCGATATGAACCAGCCGATCGAGGCGGCGGGCAAGCTCATCACGGGCGAGAAATTTGCCGATATCCGGGAGCTGAAACGCATCCTCGCCACGGCGCACCGGGGCGACTTCTATCGCTGCGTGAGCGAAAAACTTCTCACCTATGCGTTGGGGCGCGGCGTCGAATATTACGACACCGACACGCTCGACCAACTTGTGGCGAAGTTGGAAGCCGCCGAGGGGCGCCCGTCGGCGTTGATCCGCGGTATCATTGAGTCCGCGCCGTTTCAGCAGCGCCGTCGGTCACCGAACGCCACTGTCACCTCGGTTACTCAAGTCACTCCCGCCTCTGCCACCTCTTCTGTTCGGCTCACTCCCTCATCCCCCTGAACCATGAAAAAGCCCGTCGTCCCCGCCGTGTCCTCCGCCGAAGACCATTTTCACGCCATGAATCGCCGGCATTTCCTGCGCGGCCTGGGCGCGTGCATCGCGTTGCCCTCGCTTGCGTCGCTCGTGCCGAGCCGGGTGCTCGCGGCCGAAGCTGCGAAGCGACTCGCGACCACGGCGACCGGGGCGCCCTTGCGCACGGCGTTTGTGTATTTTCCGAACGGGGCGATTCCCGCCACGTGGTGGCCCACGGGTAGCGGAGCGGATTTCGCGCTCAGCCCCACGCTGGAGCCGCTCGCGGCGTTGCGGAACCGTCTGCAGGTGGTCGGCGGACTCGACCACAACAACGCCCGCGCCGGGGCCGACGGCGGAGGTGATCATGCGCGTGGCAACGGCGTGTTTCTGACCGGCGTGCGCCTGAACAAGAGTGCGACCGACATCCGGGCGGGGATCTCCATCGACCAGGCGATTGCGAACAAGGTCGGGCACCTCACGCGTTTTCCGTCGCTCGAGCTCAGCTGCGAGACGGAGCGCCGCTCGGGGAATTGCGATTCGGGCTACGCGTGCGCCTATCAGTTCAATCTTTCTTGGCGCTCGGCGACGACGCCGATGTCGCCGGAGTCGAATCCGCGGCTGCTGTTCGAGCGGATGTTTGGCGCCGGGGCACACGGCACGCGCGTGGGGAATGCCCAGCGCCGGATGCAGGCGCGCCGCTCGGTGCTTGATTTTGTGAACGAGGACACGCGCCTGATGCAGCGCCGGCTCGATGCCCACGACCGCGACAAGCTCGACCAATATCTCACCGGCATCCGCGACGTCGAAGTGCGCATTCAAAAAGCCGAACAGTTCGGACCCAACGTCGACCCGGATCAGCCGACGCCCAACGGCGTGCCGCAGAGCCACGGCGAGCACATCACGTTGATGTATGACCTCCTCGCGCTCGCCTTCAAAACGGACACGACGCGCGTCGCAACGTTCGCGCTCGCCCACGATGGCGACAACCGTTCGCACAGCGAGATCGGCGTCGTCGAAGGGCACCACGATCTTTCGCACCATCAGGGCAACCAGGAGCGCATCGACAAGATTGCGAAGATCGACCGCTGGTATGCGGAGCGGTTTGCGAAGTTCCTGCAGCAACTCGAAGACGCGCGCGACATCGACGGAAATTCGGTGCTGCACAATACGCGGATCGTTTACGGCAGCGGCAATGCCGATGCCAACCGTCACAGCCACGACAATCTCCCGGTCGTCCTCGCGGGCGGCGGCGGCGGTTTGTTGCAAGCGGGGCGCTACGTGCAGCACGGCGGCAAGCCGATGAGCAACCTCTTCCTCACGCTCGCCGACCAAGCGGGCGCGACCGACCTTGAGCGCTTCGGCGATTCGACGGGCCGGTTGGGGAATGTGTAGGTTCAAACCCAGGTCCCGACGAGGCTCGCTGCTCGTTGCTGGCACGAAGCCATGGGCTTGCCATCCTGTGAGGATCATGGCGAGGAGCAGAGCGATGAAGATAACCATTGTCGGCTTCGGGAAAACGCCTGCCGAGTGCTATCAATCGTTGCATCATTTCGTGTGCACAGGGGGCCGGGACTTACCAATACAACGCCCCCGCCGCGCGTGAAGCCACGGCCAAAAGCCGATCTTCGACACAGGACACGGAGGGAGGCCGGAGCTCACGGAGCCAAACCGCGAACTCTTCTGACTCCGTGTCCTCTGTGCTGCTCCGTGATCTCTGTGACGAAAAATCCGCACGAACTTTCGCAAGGATTGATACCCGTGCGAACGCGAGAGGAAGTCGGACGGGGTCTGAAGTCGGACGGGGTCTGGCTTTGGGGTTTGGGATAGGTCCGATCCGCCGAACGTCGTTCGCACTTCTCGGGGCTCTTCCGCGCAGCCGTCCGATGCGGTTTGCCTCCGGATACTCGCCGAGACGTAGCATCCACTCGCGCTCCACGACCCGTTCGTGATCGTTCAGTCGCAGCCGCGTGATGGGCACCCGCCCCATCGGCGGTTTTACCGGTGCGACGCCTTCCTTCTGAAGCAAAATGATTCTCCCCTCGTTCCGTGCGGGAATTGAAGAGCCGGGAAAACGGATCGGTCGCGGAGATGATCGAACCGATGTCCGGGCCTTTGGCGTGACTGCGGCGGGGTCAGGACAGCGTGAGGTTCGAAGCCTCCGTCCGACGTCCGTGTTTCCGACCGATCACATAGTCCACGCGAAGTCGTGGTGAGCGAGTTGGTCGTAGTGCAGATCGCCGAGGAGCACGAAGGAGAACGGCGCAGGCGTCGCAGCCGCGCGGGCGAGCGCAGGCGCGAGCGCGAGGCCGGTCGCGGCGGCGGACGACGCGAGAAAATGGCGGCGGGTGAGCGGAGGGTGCATGGCGGGGAGGGGATGGAGCGATTAGGGTGGAGTCATCGGGCCGATGTAACGGGTCGCGACCACGACGTCGTCGAACCAGACGGATTGCCTGTCCGACCAGAAGCGCTTGGTCGGGTCGCCGGGGTCGTAGCCGTAGTGTTCGAGCCAGAGGCAATTCACTTTGAGATCGGCATCGTGGCGCCAGCGGATGCCGGTGAATTCGCCGACGAGTTTCCCGTCGAGCCACAGGGCTTGCCGTCCGTCGGCGCGGTCGGGGGCGGTGTTGGCGGAGAGCATGAATTCCCAGCATTGCCAGCGATCAAGGGCCGGGAGCGCGCGATGGGCGGAGGCGGCTTCGCCGGCGGTGGGGCCGGGCGGAAAGAACGCGTTGCCCCAATACTTGCCGGGCATTTTTGGGTCGGGCGACATGTCGAGGAAGTAGCTGTAGAGGTTCACTTCGCCGGGCGGAGGATTTTTGCCCCACGCGAACCACGGTTCCATCCCCGTCGAGTAGTAGGTGCCGTCGGGTTTTTGCCCGGCTTTGCCGAAACCGGACCATTTGTTTTTGGGCTGGTTCGCGAGGAGCCAGACGAAGTGGTGGGCGTAGCGGTAGTCGGCGGAAAACTTGACGTAGAAACGGACGTAGACGGTGTCGGCTCCGGGGGAGAACCACTTGATCGCGTCGCCGCCCGTATTTTTGCCGCGCTCCATCGGCATCTGCACGGACCATGTTCCCGAGTGCGGGGCGGTGTCGGCCATGACGACGCGGCCGCGTTGCTCGTCCCATTTCTTCATGTCGCCGGATTCGAAGTTGTCGGCGAACAGCACGGCGGGGTCGCGGGCGAGGCCGGCGTCACCGGGATAGCGGGCGGCGAGGCCGTCGGCGGCGGGGAGCAAGGGAGCGCAGGCGAGCGCGAGCAGCGCCACGAAGCCGGTCGGCGAACGAAAGGAAGCGGGGCGAGGTGGGCGCATCTCCGTTTCTGGCACTCAGACCTGGGCGGGAAAGCCCAAGCCACATGGCACGGGCTTTCCAGCCCGTGAGTGTGCGGCGGTGGCCCAAAACGGAGAGGCGCTGAAAGGCATGGTCGGTGGCCGGGTCAAATCGCTTCCGACTCGATCGTGCGGACTCCGGGTGCGGCGGCGAGAGAGGCGGCGAGGAGTTTTTCCGCGATGCGCCCGGCCGGGACGATCCGATAGCGGCGCGGGATCAGCCACGAGACGGCGCCGAAGACGCGGAGGGCGAGGGCTTCGGCCGGACGACGCTCGGCGCGGTCGCCGCCGATAAGCGACGGGCGCAGAATCGTGAGCGACGGAAAATTCAGGGCGGCGAGGTCGCGCTCGGTTTCCCCCTTGGTGCGCAGGTAAAACGTGGGCGCGGCGGCGTCGGCGCCGACGGATGAGACGAGGGCGAAGGCCGCGGCGCCGTGACGGCGAGCGAGGGCGGCGACAGCGAGCGGGTAATCGTGGTCGACGAGGCGGAAGGCGGGCTGCGAGCCGGCTTTTTTGAGGGTGGTGCCGAAGGTGCAAATGACACCGTCAACCGCCCACCACGAGGCTGCGGCCGGGAGCGCGGCGAAAGTGACGAGGGGGTTTTCGAGTTTCGGGTGGGGCGGGAGCGGGCGCCGGGTGGGGGCGACGAGCCGGGAGATGCGCGGGTCGGCGAGGGCGTGGGTGAGGACGGATTGGCCGACGAGGCCGGTGGCGCCGAGGAGGAGGAGGGTTTTCATGGCCGGGGAGCGGAGAGGGTGATCGTGGGGCCGGCGGAGCTGGGGCACGAGGCCGGAGTGGCGGCGGCCGGCCGGGGGAGGCGGTGGTAAAAAAGCCGGCGAACGTTTAGTAACAATACCGTTACGGTTTGGTTTTCGCCTCGGAAACGGGGGGGGGCTCAGCATGGTAAACGTGCAGTCTGCCTGCGCTTTCCCCGATCCACGTTCCTATGCTCATTCATTACCTGCGTTCGTTCCCGACTATCCGGGTTGGCCTCATCGCGACCTGTGTGGGTGCGGTCGCCCTAGTCTCCACCATTCTCGCGAAACCTGCGGCCACGGCGCCGGCCGCCGCGGCTGCACTCAACGGCGGCGCGACCTACGTGGGAGAAGCCGAGTGTCTTGTCTGTCACGGCAAAGTGAACGCGCAATTTTCCCACACGCTGCATGCGAGCGCCTTTCGGTTGAACCAGAAGAACGAAAAAGAAATGGTCAGTTGCGAGGCCTGCCACGGCCCAGGGTCCAAGCACAGTGACGACAAGAAGAACCCTGCGCTGATCATCAGCTTTACGAAAGGCTGGGGTACGCCCGTGGCGCAGCAGACGGCGATGTGCCTCACGTGCCACGAGGGGGGCGATCGGATGTTCTGGTCTGGCTCGCCGCATGCGTCGAATCAACTGAGCTGCAGCGACTGTCACAATCCGATGGCGAAGATCTCCGCCACCGGGCTGCTGAAGAAGCCGACGATCAACGAAACCTGCTACACGTGCCACCAGCAGCAGCGGGCGGAATTTGCCAAGCGTTCCCACATGCCGTTGCCGGAAGGCAAGATGTCCTGCGTTGACTGCCACAATCCGCATGGCTCGACCACCAAGGCGCTGATTAAAACCGATACTGTCAATGAGTTGTGTTACAGTTGCCACGCGGACAAACGCGGGCCTTTCCTGTGGGAGCACGCGCCGGTCCGCGAGAACTGCCTGAGCTGCCACAATGCGCACGGTTCCAACCACGAGAAGCTGCTGACGGTCGCGCGGCCCTTCTCGTGCCAGCAATGCCACGACAACACGAATCACCAGACCAATCTCTTTAATGCCGGACAACTCGTCGGCGGCGGGGCGGCCCCGAGCAACCGGTTGATCGGGCATTCGTGCTCGAACTGCCATTCCCAGGTCCACGGCAGCAACCACCCGGCTGGCGCCCGGTTTCAACGCTGAGGCCAGCCGAAACCACCACGACGATGAAAACGAATTTTCTTCCCCCGGTTGCCGGTCTCGCCCTGTGGGCCGCGGTCGCCTTGGCGCCCCGCGCCGGCGCCTCGCCTTTCGCCACCTCCGCGGCCGGAGTCGGCACGACGCTCGGCAACAAGGAGAGCGCGTCGGCCACGGCATCGTTGCCCGCGGACCCCGACTGGTCGGCCGCGAAGCACACGCCTACGGGCCAGATGTTCAAGCTGCCGTTCGAAGTGGCGAGCCAGGAGGAGACCAAGAAGACCGCCTCCGGCTGGGAGTATTCGGGGGACGTGGAGCTGGGCTACATCGGCGGTGATGCCGGCGAGCGCAACGCCCAGTATCGGATGTACCAGGACCTCGACGAGGGGGCTTACGTCAACCACTTCAACCTGCTCCTGCAGAAGAAAGACGGCGCGTTCGTGAACCTCACCGGCGGCGGTGCCGGCCGGCGGGACCAGTACTACGGTCTCCATTTCGGCCGCATCAAGTCCTGGAGCGTCAAAGCCTTCGTGAGCGAGACGCCGCACGTGTTCACGGATACGTTTAAGAGCCTCTGGTCCGGCATCGGCACCGGCAACCTTGTGCTGTTGCCCGGGCTCACGCCGGGCGGTACCGCGTCGACGGCCAATGACACCGCCGCCGTCTCGGCCGCGGCGCTCGGGGCCAGTCCGTCGACGCTCGGTCTGACGCGCAAGCGGGGCGGTGTGCGCCTCGACCTCACGCTGTCGTCGGCCCTGAAGGCCTACGCCAGCTACGCGCTTGAAAAACGGCAGGGAGCTCGTCCGTTCGCCGCCGTCTGGGGCAACAACGGCGGCACCGCGCCGATGGAAATCGCGGAGCCGATCGACTACGACACGCATGACCTCGCGGCCGGGGTCATTTATTCGAGCGGGCTCAACGCCTTCAACGTCCGTTGGAACACGTCGCTCTTCGAAAACAAGATCGACACGCTCACCTTCCAGCAGCCTTTCCGCATCGCGCCGCAAGGTTTCACGACAACGCCGGCTGCCGGCGCTTACACGCAGGGGCGCATGGATCTCACGCCGAGCAATCAGGCGCACAACGCCCGGGCCGAATACACCCGCAAGCTTCCCGATTTCTACCGGGGTTTCGTCACGACGGTCGTGGGCGCCGGCTCGATGCGGCAGAACGACCATCTGATTCCGTACACGACGGTGTCCGGGCTGACGCT
Organism: Opitutaceae bacterium; assembly: GCA_044358025.1. Classification (GTDB taxonomy): domain Bacteria; phylum Verrucomicrobiota; class Verrucomicrobiia; order Opitutales; family Opitutaceae; genus GAS368. The sequence goes on along the minus strand of JBIKOK010000014.1, from coordinate 14,284 downwards.
GCCGAACGTCACGATTTTGCCCGGCGGCGATTGGAGCACGCCCGGGGCGCTGAGCCGCGCGTCCGCGCGGGGCGTCATCGACACGCGCCTGGCCGATCTCACGCTTTCGCTCAATCCGACGGCGGCGCTGAACGTCAAGGCCAAGGCGCGCTACTACGAGACCGACAACAACAGCGATCCCTACTATGCGGTGAATCCGAACGCGGTCTACGCCGATGCCGACGGCGCCACGGCGGGCAACCAAACGCGCGGGCTCGCCTACGGCGGTTTCACCGGCGTCTGGGGCCGTCCGCTCAACGACGGCACCGGCTCGGGCGGCGTGCTTTTTGGCGCGGCGCCGACACCGACCGGCAGCATCGAGGTGATGAACCACGTTTACTCGTCGAAGCAGTATCGGTTCGGCCCCTCGGCGGACTACCAGCTGACGAAGACGGCGAATCTGACGGGCAGCGCCGAGCGCGAGGTGATGCAGCGGACGAACCGGGAGCGCGCGCGCACGTGGGACGACCGCTACAAGCTGGGCTACGTCAACCGCGGGCTGTTCGCCTCCACGCTGCGCGCGTCCTACGAGTTTGCCCAGCGCCGCGGCAGTCGTTACGTCGCCGCCTATTATGAGGACACGTTCAGCGCCGCCTTCATTCCGATGCCCACCACGGCCGGCGCCAACGTCACGACGTGGGCCGTCCGCAACAATGCCGGCCTCCGCAATTACGAGCTCTCCGACCGCAACCAACACACGGTCAATCTCCGCCTCGACACCCAGGTGCGCTCCAACCTCGACGCCGGCATTTCCGTGCAGGTGCGCGAATCGCGTTATCCCGATGCCGCGTTCGGTCTCGGCAAGAGCAGCCAGGACTCCGCCAACTTGGACCTGAATTACCAGCCCTCGCCCAAGCTGAACGTTTATGGCTTCTACTCCTACCAGCAGGGGCGCAACCGCCAGGCCTCGATCCAGCAGGCCAACAACGTGACGATCGGCGCGGTCACCGCGCTCGGCGTCGTCACGCCCGAAAACGCGTCCATCATCGGGCCGGCGCCCGGCGGGCCGTTCTATTCCCTCGGCAACCAGTGGAGCGCCAAGCACACCGATCGCAACCACGTCGTCGGCGCAGGCGTGAAGCAGCAATTCGGGAAGGCGACGTTCAATGTCGACTACTCCTACTCGCTCGGCCGGACGCGCATCGCCTACGACTACGGCATCGGCGGCGCGATCAACGCGGCGAACGCGGTCTTGGCCGGCTATCGCATGCCGGACCTCGCGGCCGACATCAGCTACCTCGATGCGAGCCTGCGCTTCCCGCTCACCCCGCGCCTCGCGCTGCGCCTGATCTACCGCAACCAATGGGAGTCGATCCGCGATTGGCACTATAACCGGGTCGACACGACCCCGGTGATCACCGCCAATGTCAACAATCCGCCGACGCTCCTCATGCTCGATAGCGGTCCGCAGGATTATCGCGTCAACTGGTTCGGCGTGATGTTCCAGATCAAGCTGTGAGGTGGCGGCGTCCGGCGCCGGACGCTGCGGGATGAGGGTAAACGCCGCGGTCCCGTGCGGGGGAGAGGCGTCTCGCCGAGGCGCCCCCTCACGCGGTGGCGAACGCGACAACAGGTGACTTCACGCGCATCACGGCAGCGGAGGGCGCCCGCGCACCGTGGCGCTGCCCCCTGCGTGCGCATTTCCCGGCCGTGGGGTCGTCGGCAGGACGGGCGTGCCGGCGGTGCAGCCGGGCCGCGCGGTCGCCCGGAACGGCCGGGGGGCGGGGGCGGGCGACCTTTCCGGCGTCGGACTAGTTATCGTCGTCGTCCGCGTCCGGTGCGACCGCCCATTCCGGATACGGCGTGCGGGTGCCTTTCATGGCGCGCCAGAGGATGCGGTTGAGCTGATCCTCGGGCGCCTTGTCCACTTCGCGGAAATTCATCCGGGCGGAGGCGACGGCATCTTTGCGCAAAATCGGGTCGGCGATCGTGACGGGGTCCGGGTTCATCTGGTCGAGCGGGATGTTTGCGGCCAGGGCGGTGAACGGCGTGAAATCGGGGGTCTCCGTGAAGCAGTCAGCCATGGGCGTCGCGCTCGCATCGAACTGGTTCATCACGGGCAGGCCGAGAATTTGCTCGATCGTGCGGAGGAGGCTCGTCGTGTTGTATTGGGTGCTGACGACGGTTTTTCGTTTCGCGAACGGGCTGACGACGTAGGCGGTGGTGCGGTAGCCGCTGACGTGGTCCCAGCCGGCCTGGGGGTCGTCCTCGATGGCGACGATCGCCATTTCTTTCCAAAAACGCGAATGGCTCAGGCCCTCGACGATGCGGCCGAAGGCGAGGTCGTTGTCGGCCATGCAGGCGGCGGGGGTGGGCGAGCCTTTTTTCGTGCCGCTCGTGTGGTCGTTGGGCAGGCAGATGATCGTGAGGGCGGGAAATTCGCCCTTGGCCTCGAAGTCGCGCAGTTCGCGCAGAAAAACGTCCGCGCGGTATTGGTCGGGGACGTTCATCTCCCAGCCGACGTAATGGGCCGGCGAGATGGCGCGGATGGTTTCGATCATGGGGTAGCTCTTGAACACGGCCGCGTCACTCTTGCCCTGCCAGGTGCGGAAACACGTGGTGAAATCGGGCGTGCCCTTGCGGCCGTCGCGCCAGGTGACGGCGGGGGCCATGAACTCGCCGTAGTTGCGGATGCTGACGCGGTGCTTGAGGGCGTTGTCCCAGATGAAACCGGCGGGAGAGTAGGCGAGGGCATCATCGTCGTCTTCGCCCATGCCGTCCGGATAACTGCGGGGGAAGCCGGCGAAACTTTTTTCCATATAGTCGGTCGAGAAAGCCGTCGTGCTCCATTGGTGGCCGTCGGCGCTGAGGATGCCGGCGCAGTAGGTGTTATCGAGCAGCACGAAATCGCGCACGAGCTGGTGTTGGTTGGGCGTGATGCGTTCGCCGAAGATGCAGAGCGAGGGATCGCCGTTGCCGGTCGGGATGTCGCCGAAGACCTGGTCGTAGGTGCGGTTTTCTTTGATCACGTAGACGACGTGTTTGATGCGGCTCGGCTCGCCGATGCGTTCGGGGATGGCGCGGGGGGCTTGGCCGGGGCGGGCGGGGAGGCGGGCGGCGACGACGGCGTCGCGGCGGAGGTTGCGCCAGACGGTTTCGGAGAGTTTGGGCAGATCGGCCGCGGGGGGCACGGGCACGAGGGAGAGCGAGCCGGCGTAGTGTTTGGAGTTGAAGCCCATCGCGCCGGTGTCGGCTTGGCGTTTTTTGGCCTCGGGCAGGCCCTTGATATTCGCGACGGCGATCGTGCGGCGCGGGGCGTCGAAGACGAGGGCGCCGGGGAACCAGCCGACGGGGAAAAGCCCCTCGAGTTTGGACTCGCGATCGGCGGGATCGAAACGCACGACGGCGATGGCGTTTTGGGTGCCGTTCGCGACGTAGAGGCGGCGGCCGGACGGATCGAAGGCGAGGGCGTTGGGCGAGGCGCCGAAGAGGTCGCTGGGTTTCGGTTTAACCCAGATGGTTTCGACGACGGTGTCGGTGCGCGTGTCGATGACGCTCAGGGTGTCGGCGGCGGCGTTGGCGCAGACGACGTAACGGCGGTTCGGTGACACGGCGAGGGCGCTGGCGTGGAGACCGGTGAGGAGCTCGGTGGAGCGGGCGGTTGCGGCGGCCGGGGACGAGAGCGAGAGGACGGTGACGGAGCCCTCGTTGGCGATTTGTTTTTCGGCATCGACGCGCACGATGGTGCCGCGGCCGGCGGGGCCGGAGAGGTCGCCGGGGCCGGGGCGACGGCCGCCCCAGTTGCTCACGTAGGCCTTGGCGCCGACGAGGACGACATCGTAGGGGGCGACGCCGACAGGAAAGGTGCGGAGAACCTGGCCGGAGGAGGCATCGAGTTCGAAGAGCTGGTTGGAGAGATTGCCGCAGACGTAGAGCCGCGTGCCGTCGGGGGAGAAGGCGAGGCCGCTGGGGATTTCCTCTTTGCGGCGCGGGGCGTTCGCGAGGGGCAGCGCCACACTGTGGGACGGCGTGACGGTGCCGTCGGGGGCGACGGCGAAGACCTTGAGGCTGCCGTTGACGTTGCTGAGGACGAGGCGGCGCCCGTCCGGGGAGAAGACGAGGCCGGTGTAGCTGACCTGGCCCTTGGCGTCGGGCTCGAGGAGGTTGGCGGAGACGACGGCGGGGTGCGGCTCGCCTTGTTTTTCACTGGGCAGAGCGACGCGCTGACGGATGGCGCCGGTGGCTGGATCGACGACGACGATTTCGCTGGTCTTGCCCGAAGTGACGAGAATCCGGCCGTCGGGGGAGAGGGCGAGGGCCTGGGGGCGGAGGCCGGGGAGTTCGACCGTGCGACCGAGGGGGGTGAGGACTTGGTTGACGGGCGTGACGGCGCGGTTCGCGCCGCTGCGGCCGACGGGTTCGGCGGAGGCGAGGGGGGCGGGGAGGGGCTCGCGGGTCGCGGTGGGTTGGACGCAGCTGGCGAGCAGGCCGCCGAGGGCGAGCGCGACGGCGGCGGTGAGGGGGAGGTAGGACGCCATAGCGGAGTGTGGAGCGAAGAGGGCGGGGGACGGCAAGCTCTGCGCGCGGGCCAAGTCGGAGATGCGTGCGGGAGTTTTGGTTCAGCTCCGGGGCTGAGTGGGCCGAGCAGACGGGTGAACCGGCCCCTCCTCCTTGAGTTGGCAAGCTCGCCCGACAGTGCCGCTCCCTGACGATCACGCGACCGATGGTCGTTCCGGCCGGGCTGGTGCCGGCGGCGGTGCCCGGTCGGGAGGCGGGCGGGAAAATTTCGCGAAGTTAGCCTGCATCAATCACCCCTTCCTGAAGAAATTATTTTTCACCGAGCGCACCGAGCTCCCAACCGAGGACACGGAGACAAACAGGAATGGCGCTCTGTGCTGCGCTGGGGGCTTGGCTCCGTGCCCTTGGGCCGAAATTTCACTCAATTTGAGTGGGAAATACCCGGGTTAGGTGGAGGGCCGATTCCGTGAGGCCCTCGTAGCGAGGGCTTGGAATGGCCGTTTCCCGCGGATGCCCTACCCCAGGCAGGTCTTGAAGGCTTCGGTGAGGGCGGGGCGGTCGAGGTTTTTGCCGATGAAGACGAGGGTGTTGGTGCGGGCTTCGCCCTTGTTCCACTCGCGGTCGAACTTCGCGTCGAAGAGCATGTGGACGCCTTGGAAGACGAGGCGCTTGTTGCTGCCTTTGACGGCGAGCACGCCCTTCATGCGGTAAATGTCGCCGCCCTTCACGCGGAGGAGTTCGCTGATCCAGTCGTTGAGTTTTTTGCCGTCGAGGTCGCCGGGGGTGCTGATGCCGACGCTGGTGACGGCGTCGTTGTGGGTATGGGCGGCGTGGTAATCTTGCTGCCAGCACGGTTTGGCGGTTTCGCCCATCACCTGGATGTGCAGCGGGTGTTCGCCGCAGGCTTCGAAGACGAAAAAGAAGCCGGGGGCTGGGATTCTTAGAACGAACTTGCCGTTGCCCTCGCTGAGGAGGAGGCGGTGCAGGGTGGCGCCGGGGACGACAGTATCGCCGTCTTTGAGACGGGCCTCCCAGTCGGCGAAGACGTGGACGGCGGCGTCGCGGGCGGTCGCGATCGCGGCGAGGGCGTCGGGCGTGGTGAAGTCGCCGTTGGGCGAGAGTTTCACGGGCATGACGACGACATCGAGTTCGTTTTCGTTGCCGTGGTGATGGTGGTGATGCTCGTGGTCGCACTTCCCGTGCTCGTGATCGCAGTTCGAGTGGTCGTGGTCGGCGTGGTCATGATCGTGATGACCGATGATGAGTTCGTGGCTGCCGACGGGGAGGGCGTAGGCCCCGGCCCATTCGAAGGGGTATTCGGGCTCGAGGAACTTGGGGTCGACGTCGACGGCGCGGCCGAGGTTGAAGCCGCCGACGTTGAGCACGTGCTCGAGGGGGACGTCGGCGTTTTGCGCGCGGTGGATTTTTGCGACGGCGTTGATGCCGCGGATGCGGAGTTCGAGGGCGTCGAGTTCGGCGGGGGCGACGAGGTCGGTCTTGTTGAGGATGATGACGTCGGCGAAGGCGAGTTGCTTGACGGATTCGTCGTCGGTGCCGAGGTGTTGGAGGATGTGTTTGGCGTCGACGACGGTGACGATGGCGTCGAGGCGGAAGTTGGCCTTCATCTCGTCGTCGGTGAAAAAGGTCTGGGCGACGGGGCCGGGGTTGGCGAGGCCGGTGGTCTCGATGAGGATGCCGTCGAGCTGGTCCTTGCGCTTCATGAGGCGGCCCAAAATGCGGATGAGGTCGCCGCGGACGGTGCAGCAGATGCAGCCGTTGTTCATCTCAAAGAGTTCTTCGTCGGACTGGATGACGAGCTGGTTGTCCACGCCGACTTCGCCGAATTCATTTTCGATGACGGCGAGTTTTTTGCCGTGCTGCTCGGTGAGGATGCGGTTGAGGAGCGTGGTTTTGCCGGCGCCGAGGAAGCCGGTGAGGACAGTGACGGGAATGGGCATGGGCGAAAAGTGAACGTGAACGTGAGCGTGAAAGTGAGCGGAAGGGCGAAGGGAGGCGCGGTGGGGGCTAGTTTTTCGTTTTCAAGAGGCCGTCGCCTTCGAGTTCGTAGAGGGTGGAGAGGAACCCGTCGTTCCATTGGGCGCGGACGCGGAGACGGCCGGCGAGGGTCATGGGGACATCCTGCACGGGCGGGATACCTTCTTTTTTCATTTTGACGGCGATCCATTCGGTGACGGTCGGCGTGACCCCGTAGCAGCAGAGCTGGGAGCTGCTGAGAAAAAAGAACTCGGTGGCGAAGCCGCCCTCCAGTTTCGTGGGCAACATGAAGCCGGTGAGGACGACTTTCTGGCCGTCGAGGCGGCGGATGGAGGCGGGGACCTGGGCGACGACGTCGGGCGGAGGTGTGTTGGGCGGGAGGGGTTGCGCGGGCGCGGTGAACGTCCAGCCGGCGAGTTGGCTGAAGGCGATTTTGGTGTAGCCGCTTTGGGTTTCGAGGGGGCCGTCGAGGGCGGAGAGCGGCGGGCCGGGGAGGCGCAGAATGGGACGGGCGGGTGGAGCCGGGGTAGGCGGGGGAGCTGAATCCGTCAGATCCGGGGCGGCGCTCCCGGGGAGCGCGGAGGATTCGGGGTCGAAGGACTGCTGGTGGAGGGCGACGGCCTTGGCGTAGGCGGGATCGGAGAAATCGAGGGGACCGCCGTCGGCGCTGACGGGGATTTTCAGGCCGCAACAGAGCGAGTGGTCGCGCGGGCCTTTGAGAAAAGGCGGGGCGGCAAGGGTGACCGTGGCCAGCACGCACGCCGCCGCAACGACCACGGTGCGGCGGAGGGGGACGTGCCAGCGAAGCGGGGAGTTGGGGCCGGGCCGGGGCATTGGGCAAATCGGCTTCAGCCCTGCGGGAGCTTGAACGCGACGCTCTTGAACGGATTGTCGCGGATCGTGAGGGCCGTGATCACGCCGTCGAAGGCGGCGGTCGTTTTCAGCCAGTCGGCGGTGGCTTCGAATTGGGAGGTGGCGCCGATTTTTTCCCCGGTGGCGGCGTTGGCGACGGCGACGAGGGTGAGCTTTTGTTTCGCGCCGGCGACGGTGGCGGTGATTTCGAAGGAGGGCGCCGAGATGCGGACGAAACTCTCGGCGTGGCTGTCGAGCACGTAGGCGGTGAGTTTGCCGGTGGCGGCGTCGCGGACGAGCTCGAGGTTGAAGGCGTGTTCGCCGAGCTCGACCAGCGTGCCGCCGTGGGGGGCGGTGTGGACGTGTTTGGCCTGGGCGGAGTGAGCGTGGCCGGCGTGCTCGTCTTTTTTCGCGCAGGCGGAAAAGGCGCAGAGGAGCACGGTGGCGAGGGTGGTGCGGAGCGTGGAGTGCATGCCCGGAAATTGACGGGACGATACGGAATGGCGAGCGGGCAATGGCGAATTTTGGCGCGGTGAAGCGGGGTGATCAGCGCAAGGCGGTGACGATGGTGCCGAGGTTGTGGCGCATCAGGGCTTCGTAGGTCTCGGCCCCGGAGCCGGCCGGAGCGAGGCCGTCGGCGTGGAGCGTGCCGCCGATCCGGGCACCGGTCTCGGCGGCGAGGGTTTGAGCGAGTTTGGGGCTGGCACTGCCCTCGGCAAAGACGGCTTTGAGGCGGAGTTGGCGGACCAGTTTGATCAAGGCGGCGACGTGTTTCGGATCGGGCTCGGTGTCGGTGGAGAGGCCGCCGATGGCGTGGACGGTGAAGCCCCAATCGCGCGCGAGGTAACCGAAGGCGTCGTGCGTGGTGACGAGGTGGCGACGAGCGGGGGCGAGTTGGGCGACTTCGCGGGCAGCCCAAGCTTTGAGGGCGAAGAGACGCTGTTGGTAGGTTTGCGCGCGGACGGCAAAGTCGGTGGCGGCGGCGGGGCGGAGTCGCGTGAATTCGGCGCGGACGAGATCGGTGGCGAAGAGGACGTTGTCGATGCTGTGCCACCAGTGCGGGTCGGCTTCGCCGGCGTGGGTGTGAAGTTCGCGGGTGTGGTCATGATCCGCATGATTGTCGTCGGCGACCGAGAGGATGACCGGCAACACCTCGCCGACGCGCAGGAGCGGCCCGCGGGCACCGGGTTGGGCCGCGAGGCGATCGAGGTAGCCTTCGAGGTGGAGGCCGGTGGCGAGCACGAGATCGGCATCGAGGGCGGTGGCGAGGTCACGCGGGGTGGGGTCAAAGGTGTGGGGATCGACGCCGGGGGCGACAAGGCCGGTGACCTCGACGGCCGGACCGCCGACGGTGCGGGCAATCTCGGTGAGCACCGAGTGGAGCGAGACGACGCGCAATGGACGCGTGGGCTCGGCGCGGGCGGCGGCGAGAGCGAGGATAAACAGGAGTGGGAGGAGGAGCGTGGTGCGGAGCATCGGAAAATAGGATACGGGATTAGCGGGAGGAGCGATGGACACTGCCGCGGGCGGCGAGTGCGGGCCGGAGACGAGCGAGCAGGCCGTGGCGTGGACTGGCGAGCGCGGAAACCACCAGTGCGGCGCCGAGGCAGAGCACGATGGAGGGTCCGCTGGGCAAGGCGGCGTGGTAGCTCAGCAAGATGCCGGCGAAAGAGCCGAGGAGCGCGAGCGCGACCGACGCGATGAGGAGGGTGACAAAGCGTTCGCACCAAAGGTAGGCGGTCACGGCCGGGAGGAGAAACAGACCGAGCGCAAGGACGACGCCCATGGTTTGCAGCGAGGCGACGAGGTTGAGCACAGTCAGTGCGAGGAATCCGAAGTGCACGGCACCGCCGCGACCGCCGGAGGCGCGGTGAAAAACGGGGTCAAATGTCTCGAGGACAATCGCGCGGTAGAACACCGCGAAGAGCACGACGGTGAGTCCGGCCACGAGGGCGGCGAGGCGGAGGTCGTCCGGCGAGACGCCGAGGATGTGGCCGAAGAGGAAGTGGGTGAGGTTGAGCCGCGTGGGCAGCTTGCTGACGAGGATGACGCCGGCGGCAAAAAAGAGCAGAAAGAGCGCGCCGAAGGCGGCGTCTTCTTTTAGTCGGGTGAGGCGGCTGAGCGCGGCGCTGCCGAGCGCGGTGAGCAAGCCGGCGAGCAGACCGCCGGCGAAAAGGGCGACCGTGCTCGTGCCGAAAAGCAGCCAGGCGAGACCGACGCCAGGGAGTAGCGAATGGGAGAGCGCATCGCCCATGAGCGCCAGGCGCCGCAGCATGAGCACGGGTCCGAGCAAGCCGGCCCCGAGGCTGAGCAACGCCGCGGAGAGCAGCGCGCGGTGCATGAAGTCGTAGGCGAAAGGCGCGGTGAACCACTCAATCATGACGGAAAATCCGTGGTGCGGATGAAGTGGAGCGGATTTTCGTGAGCGCTACGGCGGCGGCGGAAAGCGAGGTCGAGGTTGGCCTCGGCGAGGACTTCGGTGGTGGGCCCGGCGGCGACGAGCGTGGTGTCGAGCAGCACGGCGCGGCGAAACCAGGTGCGCACGAGAGTCAATTCGTGGACGGCGGCGAGCACGGTGCGCCCCTGCATTTCCCAAGTATGGAAAAGGTGGCCGAGTTCTTCGGTGGCGCACAGATCGAGGCCGGCGAACGGTTCGTCGAGCAGGAAGATATCCGCGCCCTGGGCGACGGCGCGGGCTAGAAAGACGCGTTGCTGCTGGCCGCCGGAGAGGGCGCGCACGGGGCGGTCGGCCACGGCGCCGAGATCGAGTTCTTCGAGGGCTTGGTCGACGCGTTGACGGTCGGTGGCGGAGGGGCGGCGGAAAAGGCCGAGGGCGGGCCAGCGACCCTGGGCGACGACACCGCGCACGGTCACGGGGAAATCCCAGTCGATGGCGTGGCGTTGGGGAAGGTAGGCGAGGCGGGGAAGCGCGTGGCGCGGATGTTCGTCGCCGAGGCGGATCTCGCCGGCAGAGAGCGGATGCCAGCCGAGGATGGCGCGGAGGAGCGTGCTCTTGCCGGCACCGTTGGGCCCGAGCAAGGCGGTCGTGCTTCCGCAGGCGATATCGCAGGAGATGTCGTCGAGCGCGACCGTGTGCCCGTGCCGGACGGTGACATGGCTGAAGCGGAGGATGTGGTGGGTCGTGGCGGGCACGGGTCGACTTGGACTTTAGCAAAGTCGTCAAGGGGGAGGCGAGGTTTGCGTGGAGACCAAGGCTGCCGGGAGCTCCAGAGCGGCTTGGGCTACGTGGTGGAGGGAAGTTTTGCGCGGAGGCGGCGGACGCCGAGGATGACGCCGAGCAGAGAGAGCGAGAGGCCGCCGAGGGAGAACGTGATGACGGTGATGTCCCAGAGCGGGCGGCGCGACCAGAGCCACCACCAGTCGAAGGAGTGGAGACCGTTGTAGAGGTGGCGGAAGAGGCGATTCGTGGAGGTGGAGCGGTTGACGATACGGCCGCTCGCGGGATCGAGGTGAAACCAGGTGGCGGCGGCATCGCCGAAGCGCACGCGCACGACCGGGAGCGGCGCGGTGCCGTTCTCCGGGTGGCGCGAATAGTAGTCGTTGTCGTAGGTCGTGAGCACGCGCGCCTCGATGAGCGGTGCGCTGGGCAGCAGGGCCGGAGCGCGGGCGATCAACGACGCGGCGGTCGGAGCGCGGAGGGTGGTGTCGGCGCGGGCGGGCACGAGCGAGTTGGAGCCGTCGCGCGCGGTGGCGAGGAAGAGCGGCTGGCCGTCGTAGTGGAGCAACTCGGCCTCGACGGTGCCAGGCGGCAGCACGGGGAGGGTGTTGAATTCAGGGAGCGTGAGCGCGGGGCCGGCGAGGACGGCGGCCTCAGCAGCGGAGGGAGATCGCGAAGGGTTGAGCTTGGCGGGGTTCATGGACATCCAGCCGCTGAAGACCCACGTGAGCGTGACCACGCCGAAGGCTCCGCCGGTGATAAAGTGCCACTTGATCAGACGCTGCTTGGTAGAGCGCGGGGCGGGCACGCGACGGCGGGCACGCAGGACGCCGATCCAGAGGCCGCTCACGGCAAACGCGCAACCGGCGGCGGCGACGACGTTGACCACCCATGACCAGGCGTCGGGAAACTGGCGGAGCACGTGAGGATAGATCCAATGCGTGACGGCGCCGAAATAGTTGAGCACGCGCTCACCGCTCGTGCTATCGCGGACGACTTCACCGGTCGTGGACGAGACGTAGACCTCGGTGCCCGCAGCATCGTCGAGCGCGAAGTGATGCAGGGGGCGATGCGGATTCATCGCCGAGGAGACCGACCATTGGTCGGACTGAATGAGGCCGAGGTAGCGGGGCGGGGGAAGCTGAGAGCTGAGAGCTGAGACCTGAGAGTCCGGAGAACGGAGAAAGGCGGCGGCGGATTGAGTGGCTTGGGCGGCGGTGACGCGGCTGAGTTTTTCGCCGGTGTCGGCGAAGACGACGACGGGTTGCGCGATGCCGCTCGTGACGACGTAGGCGGGGCGGCCGAGGATTTGGGCGAGGCGGACGCCGGTTAAACTGTTGATCTTCGCTGCGGGATTCGGGATTTCGAGAGTGAGGTTGCGCGTGGGCGTGCCTTGGGTGGAAAAGTCCCCGGCGGGTAGCGGAGACGCGGCACGGCATGGGCTGAGGCGGGCGCGAGCGAAGGTCAGCTCCGGTGCCGCAGCGAGCCGCTCGGGACGGGTGAGCGACGGATACTCGACATACATCATGAAGAGGCCGCTGAAGAACCACGCAGCGAAGAACGCGCAGAGCGCGATCCCGGCCCAGCGGTGGAAGAGATGGAGACGACGAAGCACGGGGGATTGGATTTTCGATTTTGGATTCTCGATTTTCGATTGCGCGCAGCGGTGCGGACCTTCGGCGATTACGGGCGCAGTTCTTTCGGGGCGCGGGCGGTGCGTGAGCGGGGGTATTGGAGAAGGGCGAGCGCGAGCGGAGCGGCGTAGCTCCCGCCGCGTTCGATCACCTCAAAGAGCGGAGCCGGCGTGCCGCCGATGAGGAACAACGACTCGGTGGCCAGCTTCCACAGGCCGACGGCGACGAGCAGCGCCGGCCGTGGCGCGACAAGGACGGCGAGCGCGAGGGCGAACTCGAAGGCTCCGATGCCCCGGGCCACCTCGGCCGGATGCGGGAGACCCAGCGCCGCGTAGTGAGCCACCAGGCCGGGCTTGACCACGATGAGACCAAGTCCGGCGTGACCGGCGAGCAGCGTGGCGGTGGTAAGCTGAAGCGCGCGAACGCAGCGACGATGCACCTTGAGGTCGAGGTCTTGCCACGTCTCGGACACGCGCGTCCACGGTGAGCCCTTCCCTCCGACGGCGAGGAGCAGCACGAGGGGCACACCGTAATTGCCGGCGCGCTCCAGGGTTTCCCAGAACGGTTCGCCGGCAAGCGGACGGAGCAGCGCGGTCCAAAACGCCCAAAGCGCGGTCCACGCGAACAAGGCCCGGCACGGGTGCGTGAGCGCGAGAAACCCGAGGGCGATGTCCATCGCCCCCACCCATGGCATCAGCCGCCATGCCCAGTCTTCGCCGATCCCGACGACGCCGAAGTAGGGCACCCACGCGGCCTTGGTCAGAACGCCGTAGGTGCCGTGGCCGATGAAACAGGTGGCGAGTCCGAGCCGCAGCAGCGCGGGAACCTGCGGCGGGGCGATACTTACGGTTGCGGCCATGGCGGGAGCGGCAGCGCCCGCACGCGGGCGGCTTCGGCGCGGAGGACCGGGAGTTCGGCCTGGAATCTCGGTGAAGCGAGGAAGGCCCGGGCGAGCCCCTCGGCGGCCAGAATGCCGGCGCTGCAGTCGCTCGGGTAGTGATGGCCGCCCTGCACGCGCATCCAGCCTTGCCAGCGAATTTGTTCGTAGAGGCGATCCCGGCTTTCCGGATAGAGCTCGGCGAGGATCAGGCCGAGATTGAGAAAGCTCCAGACCTTGGAACTTGGATACGAACCGATCGTCGTGCGCTCGCTGGCGAGGCGCACCCGGGCGTCGCGGTTGGGTGGGCGCGGCCGGGGATATTGCGCGCGGGCGGCGGCGAGAAACGGCTCGAAGTCCGCGCGGACTCCGGCGAGCACGCGGTAGGTTTCGGGGCAGTTCTTTTCGTTGAAGCCGGGACCGAGCACGTCGCGGATAAACTCATCCCATGAGCGGGTGCCGTGGGCGCGGGCGGTCTCGGCCTCCACGACGGTGAGCCGGGCCTGCACGTAGAGCACGGTGTCGAGGTCGGCGAGATCGGCGGGCGAGCCGGGCGCGGGCGGGGGCGGCAGGATTTCGTCGAGCGGGCAGTCCGCGAGCGCGAGATACACGGGGACGTGGGGAGCCGGCGTGGCGGCCGGCAGGAAGCCCGCGCTCCCGAGGGAGAGCGCGAGCAAGGTGAGGAGGTGGCGCATGGGGATCAGAAGCGCGCGCGGGCGCTGAGTTCGAAGCTGCGGGGGTCGGCGAGGCGTTGGAGGACGCCACCGTAGATCGCGGTGTCGGTGTAGGTCTGGTCGAGGAGGTTACGGCCACGCAGGGTGTAGCTCCACGCGCCGTGGCGGTAGCCGAGGGCGGCTTCGACTTCGGTGTAGGCGTCGGTGACGATGGAGTTGTTGTTGTTCGCCATGCGCTCGCTCACGTAGCGCGGGCCGCCCGAGACGAACCAGCCGCCGCCGAAGTCGTAGGTCGCCCAGAGACCCGTGATGACGCGCGGGATATCGACGGGACGATTGCCGGCGCGGGAAATGCGGCCGGCGTCGCCGATGGCGGCGAGCCCGGTGTTCTCGATGAAGACGTCGAACTCGGCTTCGGTGTAGGCGAAGTTGGCTTCGAGACGGAGGGGTTTGATGGGGGCGACGGATGCGGCGAGTTCGAGACCTTGGGTGTGGATCTTGCCGATGGACTGCGTGGTGAACGCGCCGCTGACGGAGTCGCGGTTGGTAGTAGCGACATCGCGGCGGTCGATGCGGT
>JBIKOK010000161.1:0-14825 GCA_044358025.1 Opitutaceae bacterium | reverse complement strand
GCGCGACCTCGGTATGCGCGTCTACGTGTTCGACGGACGCCTGTCGGTTTCGTTGAACCGCTTCGAGAACAGCATCAGGAATCAGATTCGCGGTGGCGGCGCCTACGTCGGTTTCGCACGCGGCATCGTCGATCGCCTGCGGGCGAATTATTCGCAAGACTCGCATTTCACGACGCTGCCACCGAGCGGCCTCTACCCGATCGATCCTGCGCAGACGGTGGCGACCGACTGGAACTTCGACGCGACCGGCTACGAACTCACCGCGATTATCAATCCGAGCCGCCGCTGGCGCGTGTCGCTCACCGGCAGTATCAACGAAAACGTGCTCGGCGATCACCTCCTAGGTTACGGCAAATACCTCGACACGCCGCAACCTTACCAGGGCCTCGCCACGTGGCGGAGATTTGCCGCGGAACTGCGGAAGATCGAGGCCGGCCAGTCGTCGTCGCAGTTTGATCTGAATCCACAGAACGCGGCCCACCGTCTTCAAGCCGCGACTGACGCGCTCTATTTGGAAAACCAAGCCAGTGGTGCCGAGCGCCAATACCGCGATGAACGCGCCCTCGAGGGTCAGGCCACGAATTGGAGCGGCCGCTATGCGGTCAACGGTGTCGCGACGCATGAATTCGACGCGCAGGGTCCGCTCAAAGGCTGGTCCGTTGGCGGTAATTTTCGCTGGCGCAGCGCCGATGTCGCCGGCTACCGCCGCAAGCTCAACGCCGCCGGTGTGCCCGAGGGCATCATCGACGTCAGCCAGCCGATCATGGGCGAGGATTTTTGGGATCTTGGCGCGATGCTCCGTTATCAGCGCAAGCTGCCGCGCGGCGTCATGCTGCGCCTGCAGCTCAACGTGCAGAATCTCCCGAACTGGCAGGACGTGCGGCTCGTGAAGGTGAGCACCGACAGTGAAGGTGTGCTCGGTCCGCAATACGCGCCGGTCGGTGTGAGTTACACGCTGCGACGTCCGCGAAATGTTATCTTCACGACCACCCTCGATTTTTGAAAGACGGACTCTTGCGATCATGAATTTCGCCAGACTTTTCGTCGCTACCGCGTTGGTCCCGATCGGGATTCTTCGCAGCTCCGAGCCCCTGGCCCAAAAGCCTCCGGTCATTAACTTTCAGCCCGGCCCTGCCTACGGCCCCACCGAGCGCAAATACCAGGGTATACCCACAATAGAGCGCGCTCCCAGCGGCCGCCTCTGGGCCGCGTGGTATGCCGGCCCCGTGCAGGAGGACCGCTACAACTACGTCGTCGCCGCCACGAGTGCCGACGACGGCCGCACGTGGAGCGACCTCAAGTTCGTGATCGATCCCGACGGCTTCGGGCCGATCCGCGCTTCCGATCCCTGCCTGTGGCTCGATCCCGGCGGGCGGATGTGGCTGTTTTGGTTTCAGAATCCCGACAAGGACACGACCGCGTCGAAGATTTTTGCCATCACAACTGACAAGCCTAGGGACGCGGACCCGCGCTGGTCGGCCCCTCGGCTCATTGGCGACGGTATTGCGATCAACAAACCCGTCGTGTTGGCGAACGGCGATTGGCTGCTGCCCGCCGCGATCTGGCGTCGCGATCAAAGCTGTCGCGTGCTCGCCTCGAACGATCGCGGCGCGACGTGGCAGCTGCGCGGCACCGCGGGCATTCCCCGCAACGAGGACCGGCAGTGCGACGAGCCGATGATCGTGGAGCGCCGCGACGGCACGTTGTGGATGCTCGTGCGCACGAACTACGGCATCGGTGAAAGCATCTCTTCAGACGCCGGCAGAACGTGGACCCCCGTCTCGCCCACGACGCTGCCGCACACGGCGTCACGTTTCTTCCTTCGGCGACTCGCGTCGGGCCGGCTGCTCCTCGTGAAGCACGGCCCGCTCTCCGGAAAACCCGTCGGCCGCAAACAGCTGCAAGCCTACCTCTCCGACGACGACGGCAAATCGTGGCAGGGCGGCCTGACGCTCGACGAGCGGGCCTGCTCCTATCCCGATGGCACCCAAGCCTCCGATGGCACCATTCGCATCATCTACGATCACGACCGGATGGATGCGGGGCACATCTTGTTTTCGGCGTTCAAGGAAGATGACGTGCTGCGCCCACGCGCGAACCCGGATCCGGAGCACGAAGGAATCCAAGACCACGTGAATCCCGCGCAGTCCGCGGTCAAATCTTCCGCGCGCTTCAAAGTGCTGATCAACGCTGCGACCGGAATCAATACGCGCCCATGGCTGAAAGACGGGCGTTTTCTGAGACCGCAGCAGAATAAAGAGGGCGCGCCGCTCCGAAAATCCCCCGCCGCCGAATTGGAGATTTCTACAGGGAGGGCGGAGATCGGAAACTTGATCGCCACGGAGAAATTTGTCTCCCCGCCGGAGGGCACACCCACCGCTCTGCGCATTGCCGCGCCGAAACAGCGGGTCTTTCACGATCAACCGCACACGATCAACGTCGTGCCGGAGGAACTCGCAGGACTGCGTTACATCGTCGCCCGTTCCGGTCATGCGGTGGCGGTCTGCCGCAAGGCGGGCATGGTCTTCGTGCTCACTCCGACGGCTGAGCGCAGTCCGGAAAGCATCGAGGAAGATCTGCGCGGGCATGGTTTCACCAAGGTGGCCGCACCGGAATTCCTGTTCTTCCTCACCGACCGCAACCGTGCCCTGCCCGCGAATCTGTGGACCGTCTTTCAGCGATTCGTCGAGACCGGGGAGTCCGTCGAGGTCCGCGGCTCGGGCGTGATCCTTTTCTAAACTTACAAACCCTCTCCCTACCATGACTGCCGCCTACTACGCTGGACCCCGGAAAATCACACTCGGTGCGGGAACGATTGTCCCGCCCGCGATGGGCGAAGTGCGAATCAGCGTCGCCTACGCCGGAATCTGCGGCACGGACCTCCACATTTTCCACGGTGCGATGGATCATCGCATCAAGGCCCCGCAAGTGATCGGGCACGAAATGTCCGGCACCATCGCTGAGATCGGCTCGGGCGTTGAACATCTCAGCGTCGGCGATTCCGTGGTGGTGCGACCGCTCGACCACCGCGCGGCGACACCGGCGGATCGGGGACACGACCACATCTGCCGCGGGCTTAAATTTCTCGGCATCGATTCGCCCGGAGCGTTTCAGTCGTCGTGGACGGTGCCGGCTTTCACGGTGCATCGGTTACCAGACGGTGTGGACCTGCGAACGGCGGCGCTGACGGAGCCGTTGGCGGTCGCGTGCCACGACGTGCGGTTGGGCGCGGTGGCGCCGGGAGAACTTGCGGTGGTGATCGGTGGCGGCCCCATTGGC
This sequence comes from Opitutaceae bacterium, assembly GCA_044358025.1. Taxonomy (GTDB): domain Bacteria; phylum Verrucomicrobiota; class Verrucomicrobiia; order Opitutales; family Opitutaceae; genus GAS368. The sequence goes on along the minus strand of JBIKOK010000161.1, from coordinate 11,546 downwards.
ATGTTGGTCGCGATGGTGGCGCGTCATGCCGGTGCGCGAGTCTTGATTGCCGAGATCAATCCCTTCCGGCTGGCGCTGGCCCGCCGATTGGGCTTCGAGGCTTTTGACCCGACACAAACCGATCTCCCGGCGCTGGTCCGAATGCGTTCAAACGAGAGCGGCGCGGACGTCGTTTTCGAAGTATCGGGTTCGAAGCACGCGGTGTTGGGTTTACCGGACCTGCTCGCGATTCGTGGTCGCGTGGTGCTCGTCGCCATCCATGCGAGGCCCGTCGAGGTGAACCTTTTCCAGTTTTTCTGGAAAGAACTGCGGTTGATCGGCACCCGCGTCTACGAGCCCGAGGACTACGAAAACGCGATCCAGCTGATTGCCTCGGGCGAGCTTCCTTTGGCCGACCTCATCACCGAAGTCCACCCGTTGGACCAGATCGCCGAGTTGTTTCCCCGCTTGGAGGCAGATCCCTCCGCGATGAAGGTTCTGCTCTCCTGTCAGGACGGCACGCCATGAGTTTACCCGAAAAATTCAGCCTCTGCGGAAAGACTGCGCTCGTAACCGGCTGCCGGCGCGGAATCGGCGAGGCCATCGCGGTCGGGCTCGCCGAGGCCGGTGCGGATATCATCGGCGTGAGCGCCTCGCTCGCGGAGAGTCCCGGCAGCGTGGCGGAGCGGGTTCGCGCCGCGGGTCGATCGTTTAAGGGGTTTTCGTGCGACCTCTCGGATCGGGCCGCGCTGTATGGTTTCGTGGAAAAAGTAAGGGCTGAGTGCGCGCCGATTGATATTCTCGTCAACAACGCCGGCATCATCCGTCGGCAACCCGCCGCCGAACACTCCGATGCGTATTGGGACGAAGTCTTAGCGACCAACCTTGGCTCCCAGTTCATTCTCGCGCGTGAGTTAGGCCGCGCGATGGTCGCACGCGGCTCGGGGAAAATCATATTCGTCACCTCGCTGCTGGCCTTTCAGGGCGGGATCAACGTTCCCGGCTATGCTGCCAGCAAGGGCGGAGCGGGACAGCTCACGATGGCGCTTGCCAATGAGTGGGCCGGAAAGGGCGTTAACGTGAATGCCATCGCGCCCGGCTATGTCGCGACCGACAACACGGAGGCGCTGCGCAACGACCCTGTGCGCCAGGCGCAGATTCTCGCCCGCATACCGGCGGGCCGGTGGGCGGCTCCCGAGGACATCCAAGGCGCCGCGGTATTCCTTGCGTCCGCCGCGGCGGACTATGTCCACGGCGCGACGCTGGTCGTCGACGGCGGCTGGATGGGGCGTTGATAGGACGGGGCTGAAAGAGCGCCATATCGTCGTCCCAATGCCGGTTTGGGTGAAGTGAAGCGCCAGCGGCCCTATTTGATTTTTCACCAGGCGGTGGATCGCAATGCGCAGTCCGCGCTGCGCTGGGGGAATCTCAAATTGGTGAAGACGTGGAAGACGGGAAAACTTGAGCTGTTCGATCTTTCAAAAGATCTCAGCGAGGCGAACGACCTCTCCGCGAAGATGCCGGAGAAGACCAAGGAATTGGATCAGACGCTGACGGCGTTTCTCACGCAGGTGAAGGCGACGACGGTGCAGACGAAGATTGGGAAAGACGAGTGAATGAGCTGAAGGCGCTTTGTTGCAGGGCGTGATTTCGGCCGTGATTCGGTGTGATCATGCTGCGGCGTTCATGACGACGAGCCCTAGAGAACCCCGCCAGCGCCCCGCGGTTGATTGCTTTCGATCCGTGCAGCGACTCCCATTCGCAGGGAGAACTGCGAGGCCTTTTTCAGGAACGGATTTCAGGCGGATATTGCCCTAGTCTTTGGACCGAGGAGGATTTTCACGCAACCAGGCACGATAGGCGGAATCGTAGGGCCCGGCGCCAATGTCGGCAGGTTTCACGTCCTGGTGCGCGGGAGCTTCGGGTGCGAAGACCTCGCGAATCGCATCAAGGTAGCCGAAGCCGTGTCCGCGCGTCGGGAAAAGGTAGTGGCCCTCCCCGAACTCGTTCCAGTTGTCGAGCAGGACGAGGCGGTTTTCCAAGCCTCGGCCCGGGCGCGCGTCGAGCAGCGCCTTCGCTTGCTGGGCGAGCACCCTGAATTCGGCGGGCGTGAGCCGCCACTGGACCTTGGAATAACGGAACTTCCAAGGCTCCTCGTCCCACCCCATCGACAGCGTCAGAATGTGAGGTTGCGGCCGGTTGCGCCAGAGGTGCTCCTGCGCGGCGATCGCCTCGGCTCCGGTCGGCCGGAGGTTGCCGCCGAACGCGCCGGTAAAGGTGGGCCAGTGATACGCCCAGCTCGCGTCGAAACCGAGCCGCGTGATCCGCGCCGCCTGCCGTTCGAGTTCGGGCGGCCGGCCCCAGCAAGATTGGCCGAGCAGGTGGATGCCCTTGAAGCCCGCGCGCACGCAGGCGAGCCGCAGTTGCTCGAGCGCGGCGCGGGCCGGCGCCTCGCCACCGAGTTCGGCCACGAAGCGGTCCTGATTGTAAACGGAGAAGACCGGTTTGCCGTCGATCAGGAGGTAGTCGGGCCGGCGGAAGTAAGTCTCGATCCAGAACGGCACCAATTTAGTGAGGAAGTCCGGTTCGTTCGTTGGAGCGGAGAAGGTCTTGTTCGCGTTTTCCCACATGAGCGCGAATTTGAAGTGCTCGCGGTGGCGGCTGCGCGGCAGGCCCTCGCGAATCCAGTGGTCGAGCGCGGGTCGCACCGCGGGTTCGGCGGCGTTGCCGGCCGCGCGATACCAGCAGACGAGGAAGAAAGAAATGCCGTGGTCGACGGCCCACTTGATCTCCCAGTCGGTGACTTCCGGATCGCCCTCGTCATACCAGCCCAGCAGGGGTTCGCGTTCCGGAAAGCGCGCGATCGCGCCCCAACGCGAGCCGTCCTGCCAGAGCGGACACATGACGGCGCCGACCAGGTAACGCCCGGTGTCGACGGGCCGGGGTGTCGGGACCGCCGCGCCAATAGACGCCGTGGCCCAGGCGAGCCCGGCCAACAGGAGAAAACAGGGGTAGGTTCGGCGAGGGAGCATCAGCGGTCGGAGGGGTTGCGAGCCGGTGCGGCCGGCAAGCCCGCGGGACTCTGCTCTGCCGCCCACGCGAGCAAGCGCGCTTTCAGTCGCGCGACCTCGCCGGGATGTTGCGCCGCCACGTCGCGCGTCTCGCCTGCGGAGCTGCCGAGGTCGAACAACTGCCAGCGGTCCGGCGCGTGATGGAGCAGTTTCCATCGGTCCGACAACACGGCGGCCTGCGGCGCGAAGCGCCAGAACAACTCCCGCTGCGGCGCCGCGCTGCGTTCGCCGGTGAGAAAGGGGAGGAGATTTATGCCGTCGAGTTTCCATTCGGACCGGGCATCGACACCCGCGGCCGCGAGCGCCGTCGGCAAGATATCGAGGGAAATCACGGGGTGGGGGTAAACGCGGCCGGCCGGCAAACCCGCCGGCCACGCGGCGACGAATGGTACGCGCGTGCCACCGTCGGTCAGCTGGCCTTTTTCGCCGACGAGCGGCGTGTTGAGCGAACCGTTCTCCATCCCCGGCCGGAGCGGCGCGCCGTTGTCGCTCGTGAAGACAACGAGGGTGTCCCGCTCGAGTCCGCGTTCGCGCAAGGTCTGTCGGATGCGGCCGACGCCATCGTCGATTGCCGCGATGAGGGCCAAACCCGCGCGGCGTTTCGGATCGGCGACGTGGGCAAAACGCGCCGGGTAGTCTGCCGCCGGCGCCAGCGGCACATGCGGCGCGAAGTAGCCGACATAGAGAAAAAAAGGCCGCGCGCCGCCATGCCGGCCGATGAAGGCCAGCGCGGCCTCGGTCTGCACATCGACGCGAAAGCGCGAATCGTTGATGAGCACCGGAGCGCCGGGCAGCGTCCGACCCGCCAGATCGAAGGACGCGGCGTAGTTGCGGTTTGCGCCGCAGAAATAGTCGTCGAATCCGCGGCGCCCGGGGAGGTTGGGATCGGCGACCGTGGCGTTGTCGCCCCATAGAATCTCGTCCGCGGGAATTTCCTTCACCTTGGCCAACTTGGCGGCGCTGGTCGCCACGTGCCATTTTCCGACCATGCCGGTGACGTAACCGGCCGCGCGCATCCGGTCGCCGATCGTCGGCTCGGACGCCGGCAACGGACCGTCGGCATTGGTCTCGATGCCGAAGCGCGTCTGATAGCGCCCGGTGAGGAGGCCGGCGCGCGACGGGACGCAGACCGGCGCACTGGCGTGGCCGCGCTCGAAGCGGACGCCGGCCGCCGCCAGCGCGTCCAAGTTCGGCGTCCGCACATCGGAGCGCACCCCGTGGCACCCGAGGTCCGCCCAGCCCTGATCGTCCGAGACGATGACAATGATGTTCGGCTTCGCGGATACGGCCTGGCCGCAGGCGGCGACGACGGCTGCCAGCGAGAGAACCAAACCAAGGCGACTCATGACCGGTCCTGGAAGCACTTCATGATCTCCTCGATGAACAGCCCGTGCCCGTAGGCGTTGGGATGGTTGAAGGCGTTGCCAAAGAGGGCGAAATAGGGGACGCCCTCGCGATGCAGGTGCTTCCAGCGCGCGGCGGCGTCCGCCAAGGCGTGCCCGCGGTCGGCGGCGAATTCGCGGAGGAACGTGTCGAGCAATCGGGACCGGCCGTCCACCATCTCGGTGAGGTCCATCGGCTGGGGAACCTTTTGGCTCGGGGTGACAATGAGCCACTCGATGCCGCGGGATCGGAACGCCGCGTCGATGGCGCCGTAGGTCTGTCGGAGCACGTCGGCGTCGAACACGATGTCGTTGAGAAACTCCATGATGACGACGTCCGGATTTTCGCCGAGGACGAGGTCGAAGCGGCATTTCTCCGGATTCTGCTTCGGCAGGCCGGGAAAGTCGCCGTTGTGCAGCCACTGGGCCGATTTCGTGCCGCCGATGCTGTGATTCGCGTGGTCGATCCGAGTGGCGGGAAACGCGCGCGCGAGTTCCCGGCGCAGCCGATTCGCCCAAGCATCCTCAGGGGCGACATCGCCGCCGACGGTGATCGAATCGCCCCAGCAGACGACCTTCACCGGCCCGCCAGCGCGCAGTTTTGCCAGGGTGCGGGGTAGGCGTCCGGTCGTGGTGGCGGTCGTCGCGTCGGTCGCGCGGGCGACAATCGGAAACACATGCGCCTCGCTGAGTCCGGTAGCGCCGAACGGTCGATAGACCCGAGCTATCGCCGTCGCGCCCGGCGGCGCTGCGGCGGGCTCGGGCAGGGCCACGTGCGGCACGCCGCGGACGAGACTGGCGTGGCCCGCGGCGTCCACCGCGACCGTGTCGATGCGTTGAAGAAAATGGGAATACGAGATGAACACGGGGGTTGTCGGTTCGATCGACGGCTTCGGCCCGATTCCGAGAAGTGCGAACGGCGCAGATACCAGATAGTCCGCGCCGCGCCGCAACGTGCGCCCGCTTGCATCGCGCACGGTCACACTTTCCCCGCGGAGCGAACCAAAGGCGCCGATCCTGCCGGCCAAGGTGCTCTGCAAATGGGCTCCGACAAAAAAGCCCGACGGAGGTTTGTCGCCCAGCTGCAGCGGCTCGTCGCGCACTGTCACGACGTCAGCGGGATCGACGCGCAGCTCGGCCGCGGCGGTCACGCGCAGCCTTGCCTCGACGGGGCCGTAATACGCTGCTGGCACGAGGAGGCGGTCACCTCCGACGCGGAAGGGGGCAATGCGCTCCGCCCCTTTCCCGGGCGCTGCGCCGCGAGCACGCGCGAGGCACGCGGCCCCGGCCACGGCCCCGGCGGCGAGAAACCGACGGCGCGACATCTCGAAGTCTTCAGGAGTCGGCATCAGAATGAAAAACTGGACGTGAGCATAAACGTCCGCGGTTCATTGAGCCGGTAGATGGCGACGTCGGGGCGATTTGTGCCGTCGCGGCGGTCCACGGCGCGATGCGGGAAGAGTTTGTTTTCGTCGAGGACGTTGCGGACGTTGAGCTGCAGGCGCCAGTTGACCGTATCGAACAGCTTTCGGCGGTAGGTGATCCATGCGCCGGTGGTGGCGAATTCCCGAGCATGGTAGGGGCGGTTGGCGATGGCCACGCCGGCGGCGGTTTCGGCGAAACCGATGACCGTGGGGCCGCGGAGGTTGGCGCTGGCCCCGACCGAGATGCCGCGCAGGCGTGCGACGGACGAGAAGTCGTAGCTCGTGATCAGGTTCGCGGACCACTCGGGGGCGAAGAGGCTGTCGGTTGGCAGGCCGGCGAGCGCGTTGAAATTTGCGAGCGTGTTTTCGAGGCGGCTCACGGCGCTCGCGATGGTGCCGCCCCCGGCGGAGCCATCGAGGAGCGGTGTGGCCAGCCAAGCTGCGTCGCCCTGCCATAGCGGGAGATATTGCGCGAGGTAGCCGCGCAGGAGTGTGCCGCGCTCGATCGTTTTGCCCGGTCCGCGCTTGCTGCCATTGACGGTGAGGCGCCAGGCCGGTGTGAGATTGGCGGTGACGCTGCCTTCGTAGCCGTCGGAGTATCCGGTGTTGATGTCGGGCCACACGGAGCCGATGAACGCGTAGGGATTGGAAAGGTATTCCGGTTTGCTTTCGCGCGCGGCGAGCGTGGTCCAGATCGAATTGATGTCGTTCTGGAAGTTGCCGTGGAGGCCGTTGGCGACGGTGGTGTCGGGCCGGTTGCGGCCGTAGTTTTTGTAGTAAAGCACATCGGCGACGACGCGGCCCTGGAGCAGGTTGAATTTCAGGCCGTAGTCCTCGCCGTCGCCCTCCTGGTTGGGCAGAAGCCGGCCGGCGAGATCGCGCGAGGTCGCGTTGGGCTGGAGGTTGTTGGACTGGTTGGCGAAGAAGCTCAGCCACGTCAGCGCGTGGAGCACCGCGCCGCGCGTGTGCGTCTTGCCCGCGACCTGCAGTCGGCTGCGGGGAAAATAGCGGGTGGCGCTGAAGAGCCGCGGATTCGGATAAATACCGCGGCTGTCGCGCCAAGGATCGAAATCCGTCAGCGTTCCGCGGTAGGTCACCTGCGTGTCCTCGCGCAACCCGAAGGTGACGACGAGCCGTTCGCGCCAGAACGAGCTTTGTAAGGCAAAGGCCCGCGTGCCGAGGCGCGACTGCGCCGCGGTGCCGCCGAAGACCGCCACCTGTGCCGGGGTCACGCCGGACGCACCGCGCGCGGGCAGCGGATCGTTGGCAAAAATCACCGGGTAACGTTCCGCCGCGTTGAAGCCGGCGGTGGTGGCGCCCCGCGCCGGGTCGAGATAGTAGCGGAAGATCACGCGATTGGTGAGGTCGCCGATCGCGCTGCCGGCGCCCGGGAGCGGCGTGAGGTTGGTCGAGGGATTTTGGCTTCCCCAGGTATCCGAGATGCTGTTCTCCGCGAAAGCCGCGACCCGATGCCGCCCCAGCCAGGCGCCGGCCCGCGGCCAGGAGCGCGCGAAATCGAGTTCGTAGGACAACATGAGCCGCCCGGTCTCGCCGACGAATTTGTTCGGCAGGATGTTGGCGAAGGAATCGACGTAGAGCATCCCGACGTTTGGGTTCGGGGCACCATTCGGCAGCTGGCGGTTCACGTCGACGTAGAGGCGGTCGAACTGGCCGCCGAGCGACGAGTTCACGATCGTGTCGCTCAGGGTGCGATTGAACGAAGCCTCAAGAAAGAAGTCGCGCCCGAGCTGCTGCTCCCAACTGGCGCCGAAGGTGTGGAACTCGAGATCGCGCCGCGCACCCTGGCCGATGACGTTGGCGTCCGTGGGAAACAGCCCGGGATTCACGAGCGAGCGGAACGTGGCGAGATTGGGCACACTCGGGAAACTCGGATTGGCGCTGCGCCCCTGGTTGAGCCAGCTCATCGGGGGCACCACAGAGCCCGCGGGAGTGTGGTCGGTGACGACCAGACTCTGCGCGAGCGCGCCGAAGGCGTTTTGGATACCGGCCGTCGGCGTGCGCCCGCTCCCGGCGGTGGCAAGCAGCGGCCGGCCGGCGGCGATCCACGGCGTGATGCCGTCATACGAGGGCCACGGCCGGATCGCCAAGGTCTTGAGGTCGCCGGACTCGTAGTTGGCCCGCAGCGACGCGGTCTGAAACGGCGTATAGCGCGCGGTGAGGAAATGCCGGCGCTGCTCGTTGCCGCTCGGCGAGCGGAACCCCTCGGCGTTTTCGTGGAGGCCGGCGTAGCGCAACGCGAGGCGGTTGGGCAGGAGCACGCGGTTGAGATCGACGGTCGCGCGCAGGCCGCCGTTGTCGTCGCCGCGCAGCTCGGCCTGGTAGGTGTGGCGAAACTGCGCGCGCTTGGTCGAGGAGGTGAACGCGCCGGCGGGATTTCCTAGGCCGAAGAGAATGGCGTTGGGGCCGCGGGAGAACGTGAGGTTCTCGGCGTTGTAGCGATCGGGCGGGACGGACGGCGTGCTGAAGAAATCCTGGCTGACCAGCGCCGTGTTGCCGCCGCGCGTCACATACTGCGGGCTCTGGGTGGTGAGAAACGCATTGCCGCTGCCCGTGGTGTCGAGGACGTTGCCGACATAGGGGTCGGTGTTGGGCGCGAAGGCGACGAGGTCGTTGACGCTGCTGGCCGCGAGGTCGTCGAGCAGGCGCTCGGTGAAGATCGTCATGGCCGCGCCGACGTCGCGGAGCGAGGTGTTGAGGCGCGTGCCGTTGAGCGTTTGGGTGGCGAGATATCCCTTCTCGGTACCGGAGGTGACCTGAAAGGGCGAGAGCTGGACCACCTCGGATGCGGCACTGGGTGGAGGCTCGGGGCGGTCACGGCTTTCGGGTTGCGCTGCCCGCGTCGCTTTGGGTTCGGTGACCCCCTTTTTTACCGCCAGGGCTCCCGTGGTGACATCGCGGGTGACGACGAGCGGGGTCCGCGCCACGAGCAGATCCAAGGCTTCGCGCGGCGAAAAATCGCCGCGCACGGGATTGGTCTGCACGCCGCGTACGGTGGTCGGGGAGAACACGATCTCGCGCTCCGCCTGTTCGGCGAAGCGGGCGAGCGTCTGGGTGGCGTCGCCGGCGGGAACATCGAAACGGCGCTTCGCTTCGGGCGCAGGCGACGGGGCGGCGTTGGCCGGCGCGGTGGCGAAGGCCAGGAGTAGCGCCGAGACGAGGGCAAGGAAGCGGCATGAAGGCATAGGGGAGTGGGGTCCACCCAAGACACGCGGCGGCCGCGTTTCCATTATCCCGCCAATCGACAAATCTAGCGAGCGGCCCGCAAAACGATTTCATTGCCGTCGGCCGGCTCGGAACGGACGCCGAAGTCCGCCGCGAGGAGCCGCAGGAAGCCGGAAACGTTGTCGGAGCGGAAGCGCACCGTGAGGCGCAGGTCGCGCAACGCGGGGTCGGCCACGCGCAGAACGACCGGGTTGTGGCGGTTGAATTCGTTGAGGATGGTCGCGAGCGATTCGTCCGTGAAGCCGAACAGGCGCGGCTGCCACGCCAGCCGGCGGTCGAGTTCCTCCTTCGACAACTGGCCGATGATGGGCGCGGCCGACGCTTCACGCGGCACGAGCGCGCGCTCGCCGGTGGAAAGCGCGGGCCAGTCGCCCGCGGCTCCGGCGTCACCGCGTGCCAGCGCGACCACGCCCTCCGTGACGATGACCTCGATGGCTTGCGCGGTGAGACGAACGTTGAAGGCGGTGCCGACGGCGCGGATCTTGATGCCGCCGGATTCGACCACGAAGGCCCGGGCGGAATCCTTCGCGACGGCGAAGTCCGCCTCGCCGCGGTCGAGGCGCACGCGGCGTTCGTCGGGCGTAAACGCGACGTGGAGGGTGGCGCCGCGGTTTAACCGAATGGTTGAACCATCCTCGAGCGTGCGCTCTTCAATCGGCGTCAGCTGTGCCGCCGCCAGCGATGTGCTGGCGGACGTGACCGCCACGGGCCCGGATCGGTTTGCAGCGACGAGCATGATCCCAGCGGCCGCAGCCAGAGGCACGGCCCACCACGCGAACCGTCGCCAGGCTCGTGGTGGTCGCGCGTGCGCGCGCGGGGCGAGCAAGTCGGGATCGGGAACGGTGGGCACGGCGGCAGGCAGGCCGGCGAGGCGGTCAAACGTTTCCCACGTGTGGCGGTGGCGGGCCATCGCCTCGCCATGGCGCGGATCGGCTGCGAGCCATTGCAGAAACTCGTCCTGTTCGGCGGGCGAGAGGCCGCGGTCCTGGCGCATCACCCAGACGGCGGCGACCTCCGCCGGATCGGAACTATCGGAAAGCCCGGGCTTCATCGGTGGGGCGGCGGCGCGTCGCCGTGGCGTTGAAAATACTCGGCGCATTTGCGGATGCCGATGGCGCCCTGCACCTCGACGGTGTTTTCCGAGATGCCGAGTTTCTGGGCGATTTCTTTCTGCGAAAGACCGTAGATCTTGCGCAGGGTGAAAACCTGGCGGCAGCGTTCGGGCAGCGATTGGATGGCGGCGATGAGCATTTGGATGTCTTCGGCGTGGGCGACCGCTTCCGGCACGCCGAGGCCATCGTCCAAGACACCCGAGAGGTCGGTTTCCGTTAACGCGATCGGATGGGTGTAGCTGCGGTGGCGGATCTGGTTGAGCGCGAGGTTGCGCGCCGTCTGGAAGAGTAGCGCTCGGGGGCAAACCACCGTGCCCCCGGCGTGCGCCCGCAGCAACCGGGCGAAGGCCTCCTGCACGATGTCGTCGAGATCGGGCAGCGAAGGAAACCGCGCCCGCAGCCAGCCGCGCAGCATCGCCTCGTGCGGGCGCACCTCGGCGGCGAACCAGGCGGCGTGATCGGGACGGGGTGAATCCACGGCGAGACGCATGCAGGGGCGAACGGCGAGACTCAAGTTTGTTTGCGAGTGGATGGCGGTCCCGGCGGATCGTGGTTCGCCTTTGAGGTTGAACGTCGGGCTGCTGGAGGTGAGAGATATTCCGGTTCATCGTCCCAAATCCCCATGAAAAAAATCTCCCTGTGCCCGCTCCGATCAATTGCCCTCCTCGCGCTGGTCGGCGCGATTTGTTTCCCCGCTTCCGTCCGCGCGGCTGACGCAGGATGGGTGAAACTCTTTGACGGCAAGACGCTCGCCGGTTGGGAGCAGCACAGCGGCAAGGCGCTCTATCGCGTCGAGGACGGCGCCATTGTTGGCAAGACCGTGATCAATACCGACAACAGTTTTCTCTGCACGACGAAGACCTACGGGGATTTCATCCTCGAGTTCGAGTTCAAGGTCGCGCCCGACATGAACTCCGGGGTGCAGTTTCGCAGCGAGTATTACACGAAGGAAACCGAGACGGTGATCAACGGGACGAAGAAAAGGAAGTTTCCCGCCGACCGCGTCTTCGGGTACCAGTATGAAATCGATCCCTCACCGCGCGCCTACACCGGCGGCGTCTACGACGAAGCGCGCCGCGGCTGGCTGGCCGACCTCAAGGAGAACAAGGCCGCACAACAGGCCTTCAAAAAAGGTGAGTGGAATCTCGCCCGCATCGAATGCCGCGGCGACCGCATCCAGACGTCGATCAACGGCGTGAAAGCGGCGGATCTCAAAGACGGCATGACTTTGCGCGGATTGATCGCGCTGCAAGTGCACCAGATTGGCGACGGCACGAAGAAGCCCGCCGGCGAGGAAATCCGCTGGCGGAATATCCGGATCAAGGAGCTGTGAGG
>JBIKOK010000339.1:0-5429 GCA_044358025.1 Opitutaceae bacterium | reverse complement strand
CCGACCGCGCCGCCGCCTTCATCACCGCGGCCGCCACGCGGCCCGAGCCCTTCCTTCTCTACCTCCCGCTCACCTCGCCCCACACGCCCCTCTCCGTAAACAAAGAATGGCAGGGTCGGAGCGGCCTTAATCTCTACGCCGACTTCGTGATGGAGACGGACGCCGTCGTTGGTCGCGTGCTTGCCGCCCTCGAGCAGAGCGGCGCCGCCGCCAACACGCTCGTCATTTTCACCTCGGACAACGGCTGCGCGCCCTCCATCGACGTCGCGGGCCTGGAGGCGATGGGCCATTTCCCCAGCGGGCCCTTGCGCGGCTACAAGGCCGATGCCTGGGAAGGCGGCCATCGCGTGCCGTTCATCGTCCGCTGGCCCGGGCAGGTGAAATCCGGCAGCGTGAGCGACCAACTCGTCCAGCAATCCGATCTCATGGCCACCTTCGCCGCCGTGCTCGGCACCACGCTCCCGGACAACGCCGGCGAAGACAGCGTGAGTCTCCTGCCCTTGCTCAAGGGCGACCACCGCCCGGTGCGTGACCACGCCGTCAGCGCGTCCATCCAGGGCACGCCCGCCGTCCGCCACGGATCGTGGAAATACATTCCCGCCCCCGGTTCCGGCGGTTGGGCCAAAGGCGGCGACCCAGCGCAGCCCGTGCAACTCTACCATCTCGCCGACGACCTCGGTGAATCCAAAAACCTCGCCGCCGCCCTGCCCGACAAAGTCGCCGAAATGAAAGCCGTGTTGGAACAACTCATCACCGCCGGTCGCAGCACCCCCGGCGCGCCGCAGCGAAACGACGTCGAAGTGAAGCGCTATCCCGCCAAGGCCGTCGTCGCGCCGAAGCAGAAGGCGAAGTAGTCCGTCGCGGCTTTTCGCCCGCGCCCATTCCAAGAATTGCCCCAATCCGTTTGTCTCTCCGTTATCCCTCCCAAATAACCCTCTCAGCCCCGGCAAAGGAAGCCGGCTTACAAACCAAAATCCCCATGCAACGCCTGCTCCTGTCCCTTTCCCTCCTGCTCTCCTGCGCCGCCACCACCGGCGCAATCGCCGCCAGCGCCGCGAAGCCCAACATCCTCTTCCTCTTCGCCGACGACCAGCGCGCCGACACCATCGCCGCCCACGGCAACCCGCACATCAAGACGCCCGTCATCGACGGCCTCGCCCGCGCCGGCGTCAGCTTCCGCCGCAACTACGTCTTCGGCGGCAACAGCGGCGCCGTCTGCGTCCCGAGCCGCGCCATGCTCCACACCGGCAAGACGTGGTTCGCCCTGAACACCCAGACGCTCGCCGGCGAGAAACTCCTGGGCGAACTCCTCGGCGAAAACGGCTACACCACGTTCGGCACCGGCAAATGGCACAACGGCCAACCCTCCTGGCTGCGCGCGTTTCAAAAGGGCGAGCGCATCATGTTCGGCGGGATGTCGGACCACGCAAAAGTTCCCGTGCGCGATCTTGGCCCCGACGGCACACTCACCGCCGAACGGATCGGCGAAAAGTTTTCCACCGAACTGTTCACCGACGCCGCGATCCGCTTCCTCGATCAACACGACTCCGCCGGCGGGACGAAACCGTTCTTCTGCTACATCGCCTTCACCGCCCCCCACGACCCGCGCCAGCCCCCGCCCGGCTTTCCCGCCAACTACGCCTCCCGCCCGCCCCTCCCGAAAAACTTTCTCCCGCAGCTCCCCTTCGACAATGGCGCCATGACCGGCGGCCGCGACGAAAACCTCGGCGCCTGGCCCCGCACCGAGGCGATGATCCGCGACCAACTCGCCGAATACTACGCGATGGTCGAGCACATGGACGCCCAGATCGGCCGGCTCCTCGCCACCCTCAAAGCCCGCGGCCTCGCCGACAACACGATCATCGTCTATGCCGCCGACAACGGCCTCGCCCTCGGCAGCCACGGCCTCCTCGGCAAGCAGAGCGTCTTCGAACACTCGATGCGCACCCCGTTCATCATCGGCGGCCCCGGCATCCCCAAAAACAAATCCGTCCAAGCCTTCACCTACCTCTTCGATATTTTCCCCACGCTCTGCGAACTCACCGGGGTGACTCCCCCCGCCGGCGTCTTCGGCGAAAGCGTCCGCCCGCTCTGGACCGGCGCGAAGCCCGCCCTCCGCGACACCCTCTTTCTCCCCTACATCCAAGTCCAACGCGCCGTGCGCGACGAACGCTGGAAACTGATCCGCTATCCGAAACTCGGTTACAGCCAGCTCTTCGATCTTCAAACCGACCCCGATGAAACCCGCTCTGTCTACGACGATCCCGCCCACGCCGCCCACATCGCGCGCCTCACCACCGCGATGAAATTTTGGCAGCAAAAAGTCGGCGACACCCTCGTCGTGAACGAAACCAGCACCCCGCCCCCGTCGATCAATCTCACCGGCAAAGAACGCAAAACCGACCAATGGCAGCCCGAGTGGATCGTCAAAAAATATTTCGACCCGGCGAAGTAGCTCGCCGGCTCATGCACCGAGTCTCCGTTTGAACCGCCGGTCGAGCACGTCCTTCCCCCTCAACGACGCGTGCTACGCCCGTGTCCCGTCGCGGGCCGCGTGCGATCGTGACATGTGATGGCAGCTCCACCGCGCTTTCCCACCGAAGCCGGACGTCGGCTTCCCAGGTAGGGCCCGACCTCCGGGCGGGCCTCTCCACCCCTTCTCCGAGGTGGAGCGCGTTGACCCCAACGCGCTTTCCCACCTCCACCGCACCCGCACCCGACGCCCGCCCATGAAACCGGCCCACCTACCCTTCCGGTCTTCAGCGAGGTATCCGCGTGCCGCGCCGCCAGCACCCGGCGCCGCACTTGAACCTTCAGCCCGCTCGCGCGAGTTTGAGCCCGCGGAAAAGCAAGCCATCAAAACCATCGGGACGCTGCCGAAGACTCCGTGGCAGCGCTTCGCCCGTCTGCAACGCTCCGCGGCCCAGTTGGCCCGGGGCCGCGGGCAACCGAAGGGCGTCTTCAGGTTCGCGAGCAACGAGGCCTGCACCGCATGGACGGCGAACCTCAACCGGAACGGGAACTAACCCGCGTCCCGACCGACGCGGATCTGGTTTCGCTCGCGCGGGAACTGAATCGCCTCGGTGTCGCCTCCGGGGTGGTCGGAGGTTTCGCGATCAACCGTCTCGGCTTCGTGCGCGCCACCGCAGACATCGACCTGCTCATCGCCCGTGACTTGGCCAACCAGACCCTCGTCACGCGCGTTGGAAATCCTCCCCGACCATGCCCTCCGCGAATTGGGCGACGACGACAGCGCGCCGTGGGTCGTCGTCCGGGTCAACGACGACATCACCATCGACCTGATGACCGAAGCGTGCGGCGTTCGCTATGAAGACGCTGCGGGCGGAATCGAGACCGAAGAAATCGAAGGTGGGCGCCTTCCCTTCGCCGGCGCCCAACTGATGCTCAAAATGAAGCAAACCCGCGCGAAAAGGACGTGGTTGATCGAAACTTCCTCCAGCAGCTGATCCGGAATTCTTGAAATGACCCACCTCACGATCACTCCTTCATGCCGCAGTATCCTCAAGCACGTTACCACCCCAAACCCCAAAGCCCGACCCCGTTCGCCTCGGCCTGGCCGACCGCGTAGAGTCGGCGTGGCTCGTGCCTCGACCGGCGCGGACGGCGGCCGGGCTGCGCGCCCTGGTGCCGGGAGCGAGCGCGGTCGATCTCGACGCGATGATCGCGGCGCTATAAATCTCCCACCCTACGACTGCCTCGCAGTCTTTCGGCCCGTGACACCCAGGATGGATCGTGAAAAACACCTACTTCTCCGCAACGAAATGAACACCGCCCGCCTCTTCCTCGGCGCCCTTTTGTTCGCGCCCGCCGCGCTCTTCGCGGCCGCTGCCGCGCCCAAGCCCAACGTCCTCCTCATCTGCGTCGACGACCTCAAACCCGTCCTCGGCGCTTACGGCGACACGTTGGCGAAGACGCCGAACATCGACCGCCTCGCCTCGCGCGCCCTGCGCCTCGACCGCGCCTACTGCAACCAGGCCGTCTGCTCGCCCTCCCGCAACGCCCTGCTCGCGAGCCTCCGTCCGCAGACGCTCGGCATCTACGATCTTCCCACCAACTTCCGCGCTGCGCGCCCCGACGCCGTCACGCTCCCGCAGTATTTCCGCGCCCACGGCTACAAAACCGAAGCCATGGGCAAACTCTTCCACGTCGGCCACGGCAACTTCGAGGACACCGCCTCGTGGACCGTCCCTCACTTCCGTCCCAAAGCCCCGCAATACGCACTCGCCGGAAGCCAGAGCCCCGCCGAGGGAGCGCCGAAGAAAAAATCCGCCGGCAACACCACCAAGCAACCCAACGGCGCCGCCGTCGAATCCGCCGACGTGCCCGACGATTTCTACGCCGACGGCCAGATCGCCGCCGAAGCCGTCACCCGCCTCAAAGCGGCCGCCGCCTCGCGTGAACCTTTCTTCATGGGCGTGGGTTTCCTGAAACCTCATCTACCCTTCGTCGCCCCGAAAAAGTATTGGGATCTCCACGACCCCGCCAAACTCCCCCAACCCGCCCGCCTCACCGCGCCCGACGGCGCACCCGACTACGCGCCGCAATTCGGCGGCGAGCTCCGCACCTACGCCGGCATCCCCGCCGGCAACGCGCCGCTCGACGACCAACTCACGCGCCGCCTCATCCACGGCTACTACGCCGCGACGAGTTACATGGACGCCCAGCTCGGCAAAGTCATGGCCGCCCTCGAAGAAACCGGTCTCGCGAAAAACACGATCGTCGTCCTCTGGGGCGATCACGGCTGGCACCTCGGGGATCACGGCATGTGGTGTAAGCATACCAACTACGAGGAGGCCGCGCGCATCCCGCTCCTCGTCGCCGTCCCCGGGCGCACCGGCACCGCCACCTCCGCCCTCGTCGAAACCGTCGACATTTATCCCACACTTGCCGCCCTCGCCGGTTTGCCCGCACCGCAAGGTCTCGACGGCCGCAGCTTCGCGGCGCTTTTCGCCAACCCCGCTACCGCCCACCGCGATCACGTCATCCACGTCTATCCCCGCGGCCAACGCCTCGGCCGCGCCCTCCGCACCGACCGCTACCGCCTCGTCGAATGGAAAGCCCCCGGCGGCGATCCCGCCACCGCCGAGTTCGAACTTTACGACTACCGCGACGACCCCGGCGAAAACAAGAACCTCGCCAGTGCCCGCCCCGCCGTCGTCGCCCAACTCCGCGCCCTCCTCGCCACCCACCCCGAAGCGAAACCCCAGATCAAGCCCCCCGCCGCCGGGGCGGCCGCCAAAACCGCAGCACCCTCCGCCGCCGCGCCGCCCGCCGGTCCCGTCCAAGCGAAACCGGACCGCCAAGCCCTGTTCGACCGCCGTGACCAGAATCACGACGGCCGGCTCAGCCTCGAAGAATTCCTCGCCGGCCAACCCGACCCCGCGGAAGCACCGAAACGCTTCCCGACC
>JBIKOK010000338.1:0-5444 GCA_044358025.1 Opitutaceae bacterium | reverse complement strand
CGGAGCGCCACCAGATCCGGGGGCAGGGCGTCGGGGGTGGGCGCGGCGGGGGTATAACGCGCCGGGCTCGGCCGCGGGGGATCGCACACCGTGATGAGCGGGGTGGGTGGGGCGGAGGCCTCCGCCGCGGGGGGTGGGGCGCCGAGGGACCGGAGCACGTCGGAGTGGCGGGCGCTGCGGCCCGTTTTGGCGGAGCGGACCCAGTCGTCCGAATAAGTTGGATATGACGTGAGCTCCGCCTCGGTGCGCAGCAGCCAGTCCAGGGGACTGCCCTTGTCGGACTGGGCGGAGTTGCCGTAGCTGCAAATCCAAACGCAGACCTGGGCGCGGGTCAGGGCGACATAGGTGAGGCGGAGGCGTTCCTCGAGCTGGGCGGCCATGAGCTCCCGGGTGCGGGCAGCGTTCACGCTGGCATCGACGAGATCGAGATGGATGAGCAGATCGGATCCTTCGTCCGCGCCGTTGGCCCGCGAAGCGGGCAGGCGCGCGACACCTTGGTGCTCCTTGAGCGGATCAGCGAGGTAGGGGCAGAAGACCAGCGGGTATTCGAGCCCCTTGGCCTTGTGCATGGTGACGATCTGGACGGCCTCGCGGTCGCTGGAGAGCTGCAGTTGGCGCTCCTCGCTTTGGGAGCGCTCCTCGGTCCGGGCGATCTGTTGGCCGAGCCAGCGGACGATTTCGTCGGGGCGGGGGGCGGCCTCGCGCGCGGCTTCCAGGAGCAGGTCGGTCAGATGGCGGTAGTTGGTCGCCCGGCGTTCGCCGGTCAGCGGGACGACGGCGAGTCGGCGGGTGATCCCGATCTCCGGTCCCTCCAAGGCGGCGAAGAGGGCGGTGAGACCGCGATTCATCCAGGTCTGGTTCCACCCTTCAAAACGCTCCCGCCAGACGACGGAGGGTTGCTGGCGGTCGTCGCCCACGTGGTCCAAGGACGCCAGGGCGGTGGCATCGAGGCCGACCAGGCGGGTGGCGAGGGCGCTGCGCAGACGGGGCGTCCGGCGGGGATCGAGGAGCGCGTGGAGGAGGGTGTGCAGTTCGCGGGCCTCCGCGGAGGCGAAGATGTCGGCGCCGGAGTTGATCACGACGGGCACGGCGAGCGCTTGGAGGGCTTCGGCCATGCCTTGGGCCTGAACATGCGTGGCGACCAGCACCGCACAGTCCCGCGGCGAGACCCGCCGGGACTCGCCTGGACGGTCGTCGCGGTAGGTCGTGCGCAGTTCGCCGTGGTGGAGGAGATCGACGATGGTCGACGCCACCCGGGCGGACAGCGCGGGGATGCGGCGGGACTGCGCGGAGTAACGGGCGAGGTCGGCCTCGGGCACGATCCACGCTTCCAGCCGCGAGCAGGGCCGGCCCTGCCGGAGGAGTTGCCGATCGTAAGCCAGGGCGGATACGGCCGGCGCGAACCGCAGGTCGGGATGGTGGAAGCCGTGTGGGCGCTGAAAGAGCGCGTTGAGCGTGGCCACGAGCGGCTGCGGTGCGCGGTGCGTGTGCGTCAGGGTGTAGCCGGCGTCGGCGGTGTGGCGGGCGGCGAGATAGGTGGAGAGGTCCGCGCCCCGAAAACTGTAGATGGCCTGCTTCGGATCCCCGACCAGAATCAGGCGCCGCGGGTGGTCGGCGTGCGTGAAGATGCGTTGAAAGATGGCGAGTTGGCGGGGGTCGGTGTCTTGCGACTCGTCGATCAGGGCGACGTGATAGCGCTCGGCCAAATGGGCGGCCAGGCGCGCGGATTGCTCCGCTCCTTCCGGGGTTTTCCGGTGGAGGGCGCGGTAGAGGGCCCCGATCAGGCCGTCCTGCGTGATCAGGCGGCGGTGCGCCAGCACGGCGGCCAACTGCGGGAGGGCGGCGGCGGCGAGTTGCTGCTGCCAGGCCCATTCGAGGCGCGTCGTCAGGGTCGCGAGTTGGTCGAGGGCGACGAACCACGGGTGGATGAGCACGTCGGCTTTGAGGGCCTTGGCGGCGGCGGACCGGGCCGTGATTTTAGCCGGCACTTCGGCGGCGAGGGCCAGGCTCTGCCAGTAGTCCAGGGTGTGGAGGGCGCCGGCCTGAAGCGGCCGCAGGCGGGCGAGCGCGTCGGCGGTCGTCGCAATCCCTTTGTTCCACGCGGTCACCCGTCCGATGAGGTCCGCGGCGGATTGGAACGACTCGTCCCCGGTCAACGTCGCGCAGAGCGTGTCGAGAGAGGCCCGGAGCGTGGCATAGGGCTGCACGGCGGGTTCGGTTTGCGGGCTGTGGGCGCGCCGCAGGGTGTTGATCAGATCCAGGGCGTCGGCGATTTTCCAGTTGAGGGCGGTGGCGAGCGCCGCGGCCGGGGCGTCCGTCGCAAGCTGGGCGACCCAGAGCGAGCGGACGATGGGCGCGAGGTGCTCCTCGTCGTTGGTGGTGACCTCCGGCAGCACCGGCAGGCCGCAGAGGCTGCCTTCCTGTTGCAGCGTGCGCTGGCAAAACGCGTGGATCGTCGAGACCGCGAGCAAGTCGAGATCGAGCAAGGCGCGGTCGAGCCGGGCCTGCGCGGCGGCGTCGGCGAGCAGGGGCCGCAGGGCGGCGACATGCGGGTGGCGCGTGGTTTCGTCGCTGGCCGGAGGCGTGGCGAGTCGGGTGAGGACGCGGCGCACGCGTTCCGCAAGTTCGCGGGCGGCGTCATTCGTGAACGTCACGAGGAGCAGCTTGGAAAGGTCGGGCAGCACGCCGGCCAAGAGGAGGCGGGGCACGAGATGGCTGATGGAGTAGGTCTTGCCCGTGCCGGCGCTGGCTTCAATGACGGTGAGCCCGGGCGCAAACGGAGAGTCCAACAGGGCGAGTTCGGAAAAGAGGGGCATGGGCTCAGGCGGGCGGGCGGGAGGGTTGGGCGGGGGCGGCCGCCGGGGCGACGGCACCGGTCTGCCCGCTCCACCAGTGGCTCGCGGGTGCGGTCACCTCCCGGGCCCAGTGAACCCAAGCGTCCGGGTGGGGTGGGGCGAAGGGGTCGGCGTCACGCCAGGCCAAGGCGGAGGTGGGCGACGTGCCTTCGCCGCCGGGGGTTTCGCGAAAAGGCTCCCGGCTCCAACTCGCGTTCGCCTTTTCCAGGGCTGCGGTCGCGTCCTCGCCGTCGGCGAGGGCGTCCGCCAGCGCCCGGCTCGTCGCGGGGGCAAAGGCGAGCGGCTGCCGCTGGCCCTGGCGGTATCCGGAAACCAACGATGCCAGATAACGCCGGGCCTCGTCCAAGGGGACGGCCGGCAGCTCCTTCGGCGTGGGCAGATCGAGTCCGAGGACGCGGCAGGAGACCGGGCGGGCGAGGTGCACGGTGGCGGCGAGGGTGTGGATGAAGGCCTCCAGTTGATATTTGGGGCTCTTTTCAAAATTGCTCGGACGATAGACGAGGATCCACGGGGCCGGCTCGGCCGGAAGGCTGAGGGAGAGCTCGCCGATGAGCCGGACGTCGGACGCGACGGCGAGCTCGAGCGAGGTGCGGGCCACTTGCGCCAGCAGGGGCGCGAGCCCGGCGGCGAGGGGGGCAATTTCCTTGTCGCGCAGTTCCCACGCCAGGACGCCCAAGGCGCCGGGGGGCAGGGCCCGGTCGGCGGCGAGCCGGGAGCTCGCGGTCGCGGCCGGAGTGGTGGCCGGGGCCAGATGGGTGGCGAGTGCGGTGGCGCGGACGGTATAGGCTTGGAGCCCGTCGAGGGTCAGGGGGGCATCGTCGAGGGCGGTGTCGTCGGCCTCGTCTTCCTTGACCTCCAACTGGAGGGCTTTCAGCCATGCCTTGGCGGGATCGCGCCAAAACGCGGCCAGCTGGGCGAGGGTGACCGTGAGCGTTTCCGGGGCGGGGGAGGGCGGGGGCTCGGCGGCGGCGGTGAAAAACGGCCGGACGTGGTCCGCCGATGCCTGCGTGATGCCGGCTCCGATACGCGCGGCGGCGCCATCGAAGGAGCGGGGCAGCGTCGAGCCCGCGGTGAAGTAATCCGGCGAGAAGGGCTGGATGCGGTGGGGCACGACCAGCTGTTGCGCCAGGGTATCCCAGCCGTCGGCGGGGCGGACGGTGGCGGCGGCCACGCGCACCAACTCCTCGACGCAGGCGGAAAGGGGGCCGTCGTGCGGCGTGCGCAGGCTGCGGTTGGCGGCGCCGAGGATCAGGCGATCGCGGGGCGCCAACATGCCGTCCAAAAACCACTGGCGGTCCTGGGCGCGGGGATCGCCGTCGAAGCGTTCCGGGCGATGGGCGAGCAAATCCCAGGCGGGCCGGCGTGCGGCGCGCGGAAAGGCGCCGTCCTGCAGCCCGAGGATGGCGAGCACCCGGCAGGGCAGGCCGTGCAGTTGGTCGAGGCGGCCGAACAAGATCTCGCCGCCCATGGAGGTGCGCAGGCTGGTCGCGTTGTCGAGCTGGGGCTGGAGCCAATCGAGGACGGTGCCGACATCGAGGGGCGTGGTCGCCGTCACGCCGGCCAATTCGCCGAGGAGGCGGCGCAGGGCGGCGGCAGGATCGTCGTTCACCGCGGAGTGCAGCAGGTCGTCCACGGTCGCTTCGAGGCGTTCGGCCCACACGGCGGCGGGGGCGGTGTGACGCCAGGTGTGCAGGTGGCCGGCGAGTTGGGTCAGCCAGCCGAGGAATTTGAGCAGGGCGGTATCGTGGTGGGGTAGATCGCTCGCCAGCGGATGCACGAAGGCCCCGGCGGCGTCTTGGGCGGCAGGCGCCGGGCCCAGCCACGCGCCCGCGAGGTGGCGATCCAGGGCGGCCCGCCAGGTGCCGGTCGCATCCCCGGTTGAGCGGTCGGTGGCATCCAGCCCGTGGGTGAGGCCCGAGTGGCGAACCGCCTCGGCGAGTTGCGCGAGCACCCCGGGTTCTCCGGCCAGATCCAACCGGTGCTGGATGGCAGAGAGATCAAGGAGATCGACGAGGTCACTGGCGGTATGGCGTCCAAGGGACAGGCGGAGGAGCGCGAGCAGGGCGACGGCGATCGGATTGGCTTCGCGGGCGGGAATGGCGGTCAGGCGCACCGGCAGCGGGTGTGGGTCCGACCGCAAGATGGCCTCGGCGAGCGGCGCGTAGGCGTCAAAATCGGTGACGGCCACCAACACGTCTTCGGGGAGGAGGCCGGGCAATTCGGCGAAGGCGCGGAGCAGTTCGTCGCGGAGCACCTCCAACTCGCGGCGCGGACTGTGGCAGCAGTGGACGCGCAGGCTCGTATCTGAGGCCTGAATGCGCGGGAGCACGCCGGGGCTTTCGTCCGCGCCCGCGGGTGCGGGGGGCGGCCGTTGCAGGCGGATGTCGGTCTGCAAGCGGTGGAGCAGCGTCACGTCCGGAGCGAAATCGGGATCGGCCGGATCGGCGACCGGCCACTCGGCATAGTCTTGCGTGAGCGTTTCGAGCAGGAGGAAGGTGCCGACGGCCTGTTGGCCGAGCGACGCGAGGAGCGGGTGGGTGTCGCTTTCGTCCGCCGCTTCGGGACTGGCGTCGGCGAGACGGGCCTTCA